>CADDYW010000004.1 GCA_902810745.1 Chloroflexota bacterium
CGATGAAAATCCTCCTGCTCGCCGTGCTGGGCGATCTCGCCGTGGACGCGCTGAAGCTGGCCGCGCCTCTCGCGGTCGGGGCCCTCGTCGTGGCGCTGATCACCCTGGCCACGCTGCTCGCCCTCCCACTGGGGCTGAGCGTCGGCATCGGCGCACCACCCTCGAATCCGATTCCGTCGGCCTTCGGCAACCCGGGCGAGATCCCGTCCGATCAGCTTGTCCTGATGCGGGAGGTCGCGGCTGCGACCGGCGTCCCCTGGCAGGTCCTCGCGGCCATCGCGAAGATCGAGTCCGACTTTGGCCGGAATATGGCGACCAGCTCGGCCGGGGCGATTGGCTACGGCCAGTTCCTGCCCTCGACCTGGGCGGCCTACGGGAACGGCGGGAATCCGTACGACTTCCACGACGCGATCCCGGCGATGGGACGCTACCTGCAGGCGGCCGGGGCCCCGGCCCACCTGCGCCAGGCGATCTTTGCCTACAACCACGCCGACTGGTACGTCGATCTCGTCCTCACCCAGGCCCGGGCGTACGGGTATGCCGGGGAAACCGCTCCGTGGGTTGATGTGGCCGGGCGGACCCCGGTGCGAACCCGACCGGTCACGGCAGGCGGCCGTGCCTTCCGCTGACCACGTGCGTGGGTTCGTCAACCGGAAAGAGCGAGCAATCGATCGTTCGGTGAGGTATGATTGTGGAACTGCTGACCGTCGATGAAGTAGCGCAAAAGCTGAAACTCTCGAAATCGATGGTTTACCTGCTCTGTCAGCAGGGGAAGCTTCCTGCCGTCCGCTTTGGCAAGAGCGTCCGCATTCCGGCGCAGGCGCTGGAGACGTGGCTGCAGGCGCAGATCCGGCCAGCATAGTCGCAAGAAGAGGAGGAGGCGCACGATGGGCCGACCAAGAGGATCTGGCACCGGCACAACGATCGATCTTGGGAACGGCAAGCTGCTGGCCCAGATTACCATCGCGGGTCAACGGTTCACCAAGACCGTGGCGTCGAAGACCGAGGCGAAGAACTGGTTTGCTACCCTCAAGGTGGACGCGCAACAGGGCTTGCTGCCGCCAGACGCGAAGATCACCGTGGGCGAGTGGCTGGACGAGTTTTACCGGCTCAAGGAGCAGCAGAACCGCAAGCCGCGACAGTTGCAGCATCTCGATTGGGCCATCCGTAACCACCTGAAGCCGGCGCTTGGCGCCATCAAGCTAGCTGACCTGAAGGCAACGGATCTGGATCGGCTCTACCGCGACCGCCTCGCCGGCAAGGGGACCAAGGACCAGCAGCCGCTTTCGCCGACGTCCGTCCACCACCTCCACGCCGTCATCCACCACGCCCTGGCGCTGGCGATCAAGAAAGGGCTTCTTGCCAGAAACGTGGCGGCAGCGGCAGACCCACCGCCGGTCAAAGTGAAGCCGAAACAGGTCTGGACAGGCGATCAGGTCGTCGCGTTCTATGAGTCGCTTCCCGGGCATCGGCTCGGCGCGGCGTTTCTCCTCGCGGTCGCCTGTGGGCTGCGGGCGAGCGAGATCGCCGGGCTGCGCTGGGACGACATGGACACGCGGCGGGGGATCCTCCAGGTGCGCCGGAATCGCCAGCGCGTCTGGAAGCGCGGTGTCGTGGAGGACACCCCCAAGACGCGACAGGCGGAACGGCCGATCATTCTGCCCACGCAGGTGCTCGCGGCCTTAGAGCGGTGGCGGGAGCGCCAGCAGCAGGAACGGGACGTTTACGGCCACGCAGCATCGGGGTACATGTTCACGTACCCGCGGACGGGTACACCGATCGACAACGGCCAGTTCCACAAGGAATTCGATGCCTTTGTCAAGAAGCTGTCCCTCCCGCCGATCACACCGCACGAGCTGCGGCACACGTGCGCGACGCTCCTGATGGCTGAGAACGTCAATCTGACGGCGGTCCAGGCACTGCTTGGGCACAGCGATCCGGCGACCACGAGCCGCCTCTATCAGCACTTCCAGGCACCGATCCACGGCTTGCAGACGAAGCGTGCCATCGAGCGTGTGCTCTCCGGGGGTGAGGCCGAGGCCAGCAGCGCCCGGATGAGCGGCAGTTCCGGAGCGTGAGCGGTTATTGCATGGCGTTTTTGCATGGCCAAACGCGCCGTCCAGCAGCGCGGGGCTAGGAACGAGTAATTGCATGGTTATTGCATGAGTCAAGTCAACAAGCCCCACCGACGGATCGGTGGGGCTTGCGGCTTCTGGCGTTCAGACGCCGTTTCTATGTGGCGGAGAGGGAGGGATTCGAACCCCCGAGGCTCATCACCTAACTGTTTTCAAGACAGCCGCCATCAACCACTCGGCCACCTCTCCAGCTCACAAACATGGTAGCCTGCCCCCTGCACGCATGTCAAGCAGCCGCCCGCGCGCATCGACGCCTGAAGTTGTGCCTCCTCAGAACTCTGTGCTATAATGATTCCGACTGAAGGGAAAGCAAGGCGCTGACATGCCACCAATCGACTGCACGAATGGTTTGAGACTTGGCTCAGGGTCCCGACGCCATTACCCGCGGTGGCTTGCAGAGTAAGGAAAGGAGAACCGCGGCATGCCGCTGGAGAAAGACCAGAAGGCCGCAATTATCGGAGAGTATCGACTTCACCCGACTGATACCGGATCCCCCGAAGTTCAGGTTGCTCTGCTGACCGAGCGAATCAATCAGCTCATCGAGCACCTGAAGGTCCACAAGAAGGATCATCACTCCCGGCGTGGTCTGCTCATGCTGGTTGGCCAGCGCCGGCGTCACCTTCGTTACTTGACCCGTCAGAAGGGCAATCGATATCAGGATATCGTCAATCGTCTCGGACTGCGTAAGTAATTTTCAGGCTATGTGAGAAAGAGAAACCCAGGGACACCTTCCCTGGGTTCTTTCCTATTATGGGAGGCTAAAGACCCGATGGTACATCGTTTTGAGACCACGGTCGGCGGCCGGGTGCTCACGATCGAAACGGGTAAACTGGCCGGACAGGCCAACGGCGCGGTGACCGTGCGCTATGGAGACACTGTCGTCCTCGCCACCGCGACTGCGACCCGCGAGCCCCGACCCGACGTGGATTTTTTTCCGCTCACGGTCGACTATGAAGAGCGACTGTACGCGGCTGGAAAGATTCCGGGCGGTTTTTTCAAGCGTGAGGGACGGCCGACCGAACAGGCAATTCTTACCTGTCGACTGACCGACCGTCCAATCCGACCACTCTTCCCGAAGGGCTTCCGCAATGACGTTCAGGTGATCGTCGCCGTTTTGTCCGCGGATCAGGAGAATGAGCCGGACATCCTGTCGATCATCGGCGCGTCCGCTGCCCTCACCATCTCCGATATCCCCTTCGAAGGGCCGGTCGGCGCGGTGAAGGTCGGGTACATCAATGGCGAGTTCGTCCTCAATCCCGAGGCGTCGCGAATGCCCGAGAGTCAGATGGAGCTGGTCGTCGCCGGCACGCGCGACGCGATTGTGATGGTCGAGGCCGGAGCCAATCAGGTGCCCGAGGAGGCCCTGATCCGCGCGCTCAAGTTCGCCCACGAAGCGATCCAGGGCATTGTCACGCTCCAGGACCAGATGCGGGCCGAGGTGGGCAAGCCAAAGTTCCCGTTCACCGTGACCGAGCTTCCGCAGGAGTTCCGCGATGCCGTCGCCAAGGCGGTCGGCGATCGACTGGAGCCGGTCATCTACCAGAAGGATAAGCAGGATCGCGAGGCGGCGCGGAAGCAGCTCATCGCCGACGTCGTCGCCCAGCTCGGCGAAGGAACCAGGGAGAAGGACGTCGCTCAGGTCATCGAAGAACTGGAGACGAAAGAAGTTCGGTCGGCCATTCTCAATGAAGGAAAGCGACCGGATGGCCGCGATCTGACCACGATTCGGCCCCTGTCGTGCGAAGTCGGCATCCTGCCACGCACCCACGGCTCGGGGCTGTTTACGCGTGGCCAGACCCAGGTACTCTCGATCGCCACGCTGGGCAGCACCGCCGATGAGCAGATCATCGACGGACTTGGCATTGAAGAGTCCAAGCGGTTCATGCATCACTACAATATGCCGCCGTTCAGCGTTGGCGAAGTCCGTCGGATGGGCTCGCCGGGTCGCCGCGAGATCGGCCACGGCGCCCTTGCCGAGCGTGCCCTCGCCCCGGTCATTCCGAGTACCGACGAGTTCCCCTACACGATTCGCGTCGTGTCGGAGGTGCTGAGCTCGAACGGATCGACATCGATGGGCAGCGTCTGTGGTAGCATCCTGGCCCTTATGGACGCCGGTGTCCCGATCAAGGCCCCGGTCGCGGGCATTGCGATGGGATTGGTCACCGACGAAAACGGGCGCTTCGCCGTTCTCACCGATATCCAGGGGATCGAAGACCACCTCGGAGACATGGACTTCAAGGTGGCCGGCACGGCGACCGGCGTCACCGCGCTGCAGATGGATATCAAGGTCAAAGGGCTCAGCTACGAGATCCTCGAGAAGGCGCTCACCCAGGCGCGTGAAGCGCGGCTGTTCGTCCTCGAACGTATGCTGGAAACCATCGCCGAGTCGCGACCTGAACTGTCGCCGTATGCGCCGCGCAGCTACCGAACCAAGATTCCGATGGATAAGATCGGTGCGCTGATCGGCCCGGGCGGCAAGAACGTTCGAAGCCTCCAGGACGAGCACAACGTCAAGATCGATATCCAGGACGACGGGACGGTCTACATCTCCTCGGTCGACGCCGAGGGTGCGCGTCGCGCCCTGTCCGCGATCGATCGCTTTAGCCGTGACGTCGAGATCGGTGCCGATTACCTCGGCAAGGTAACCCGAATTACGAACTTCGGCGCCTTCGTCGAGATCTTCCCGGGGAAGGAAGGGCTGGTCCGCCTCGCGGAGCTGGCCGAATACCGCGTGTCTCGGCCCGAGGACGTCGTCAGCGTCGGGGACGAGATCATGGTTCGGGTGATCGAGATCGACGCGCAGGGCAGGATCAACCTCTCGCGACGGGCCGTCCTCGAAGGGACACCGGTACGACCAGGACAGCCGGCTACGACCGGCGCCGCGCCGTACCGTGGTGGCCCCGGTGGTGCGCCCGCGTTCCACGGCGAACGCCGACCCTCCGGAGGGCGACCACACGGTGGAATGGGAGCGACCGGACGTTCCGGTCCCGGTGGCGCCGAGCGCCGACCTCCGTCCGGCGACGGACGCGAGGGAGGACGTCGACCCCTCGGTCCGAAGAAGTGGTAACCGCGCGTCGGGGCGTGCGCTCGTCGCTGCAATCAGCGCCCGCTACCTGACCCGCTGTGCCTCACGCGACCGTGGCGCGTTCGGCCGGTCCCACGGAGACGAGGACCGGCCTGGAGACACACGGTCGCGGTGACCGGTCGGAGGAGCGCGAAACGCCGAGACGGTTCGGCGGTTCGATGCGACCCTCCGTCCGTTCAGACGGGATTCTCTGATCACAGCCGGACTGGTCGGCAGCCTGGCCGCTGCCGAGGACTGGACCGGTGCTGCAAGGCCGTCCTTGCCGCTCTCCTATTGGATTTGCTAGAATGTGATGACTACCAGCCGTGTGCGGTGTCTACCCAGTATTTTGAGCACGTCGAACACTGATGCCTACGAAACGCGACTATTATGAGGTTCTTGGCGTCTCGCGTGACGCGACCGAGGAGGAGATCAGAAAGGCGTACCGGAAGCTAGCCTTCCAGTACCACCCTGATCGCAATCCGAGCGCTGATGCCGATGCCAAGTTCAAAGAGATCAACGAAGCGTACGAGGTGCTGAGCGACGCTCAGCGCCGGCGAGAGTATGACCAGTTCGGGCACGAAGGCGCGCCTACTGGTGCGGCCGGATTCGGCGGCTTTGCCGGCTTCGGGTTCGACGAGATCTTTGAAACCTTCTTCGGCGCCTCGACCCGTACCGCCGGAGCGCGCCGTGCGCAGCGAGGTTCCGACCTTCGCGTCGATCTAACGCTCACCTTCGAGGAAGCTGTATTCGGCTGCGAGAAGACGGTCGAGGTGCCTCGCTGGGAGCGGTGCTCGCGCTGCAACGGCAATGGTGCTGAGCCAGGAACACAGCCCAGCCGCTGTCCCGCCTGTAACGGCACCGGGGAGATCCGCCGGGTCCAGCAGTCGGTGATTGGCCAGTTCGTCAGCGTAACTATCTGCGACCGTTGTCGGGGCGAAGGGCGCGTGATCCTCACGCCGTGCACCGAGTGTCGCGGAACTGGCCGGGTGCGCTCATCGCACCGTGTTCTGGTCACGATCCCGGCGGGTATCGACGACGGGCAGCAGATTCGCCTACCCGGCGAAGGAGAGCCTGGACTGCACGGAGCGCCGTCCGGAGATCTGTACGTCGCCGTCTCGGTCACGCCACATCAAAGCCTCAAGCGCCAGGGCGTCGATCTCGTCTACGACCTCACGATCAACGTCGCGCAGGCCGCGCTTGGCGACGAGGTCACCGTGCCTACGCCCGAAGGGCCGCCCACCCGTGTGAAGATCCCAGCCGGAACCCAGACCGGTCGCATCATTCGGCTCAAGGAGCGGGGAGTTCCGCACCTGCGCGCGAGTGGTCGCGGTGACCTGCTCGTACGCGTGCGTGTCGCGATCCCCCAGCACCTGACCGACGAGCAACGCGATCTCTTCCAGAAGCTCGCCAAGACCCTGGGCAACGAGCCACACGAAGACAAGGGCTTTTTTGACAAGGTCAAGGAAGTCTTTGGCGGAGAGTGAGATCGTGCGCTGGATCGAGCTCAGCTCACGCGTCGACGGTGAGGCGGTCGAGGCGGTTAGCGAGGTCTTCACCCGCCTGGCGACCGGTGGGGTGGTCGTCGAGCCAGATCTGGTCCCGGGAGTGGACGATGGCTTTGCGCTGGGCAGGCTAGCATCCGTCCGTGCCTACATTCCCCTCGACGCCCAGGCAGCCGGCAAGGCACGCGCCCTCGAGGAAGCGCTCTGGCACCTACGAAGCATCTGGCCGGTGGGGGAGCTCGAGCAGCGCGAGGTCGACGAAGAGGACTGGGCGCACGCCTGGAAGAAGCACTATTCGACGTTCCGGATCGGCTCGCGCATCGTGATCCGCCCGTCCTGGCTCGACTATCAGCCATCTGACGCTGATGTCGTGATCTCCCTTGACCCGGGCGCGGCGTTTGGCACCGGTCTCCACCCGACGACGCGTCGCTGTGTCGAGCTTCTCGAGCAGATCGTGAGACCAGGTAGCCGTGTCCTCGACGTCGGGACCGGCTCGGGCATTCTCGCCCTGGCTGCGGTAGGGCTGGGCGCGGAGCGGATCGTGGCGGTCGACGTCGATCCGATCGCCGTGGATGCCGCGCGCAGCAACGTGCATCTGAATCAGGCAGACGATCGGGTCGAAGTCCTCCAGGGCAGCATTGACGCCGTCCGAGCGGGCGAGACATTCGACGTCGTCGTCGCCAACATCATCGCGCGAGTCATCCTGGAGCTGGCACCGCGCCTGACCGAGCGCGTTCGGCACGGAGGATTCCTGCTCGTCGGCGGCATCATCGACGAGCGAGCTGACGAGGTGGCGGCGTCGCTGGAGCGACTCGGGCTGGTGCTAGACCGGTACGTCGATGATGACTGGATCACACTCCTTGGTCGTTTCCCTGGGTCTGCCTGACGTGCATCGCTTCTTCGTCTCCCCGGAACGCCTGGCCCACGGGAAGGTCGAGTTTACCCCGGAGCAATCACGCCAGCTCGCAACGGTTCTTCGGGCGCGGCCCGGAGAACACGTGATCGTGCTCGATAACGGGGGCTGGATGTACGACGTGGAGCTCGCCGCCGTCTCGCCCGAAACCACGAGCGGTATCATCTGCTCGCGGCGCCTCGCACCCAACGAGCCGCGGACAAAGCTGACACTCTATCCGGCGCTGCTGAAATCGGATAAGCTAGAGCTCGTACTGCAGAAATGCACGGAGATTGGAGCCAGCGGCTTCGCGCCGGTGATCAGTAATCGATGCAATGTCGGAACAATCGTTTCTGAAAACCGCCGTCAGCGCTGGGAGCGCATCATCGTCGAGGCAGCCGAGCAGAGCGAGCGCGGACGCCTTCCTCAGCTGCACCCGGCGATACTTTTTCCGCAGGCGTGCGAGCACGTGCGAGGTCGGGGGCTATCCTTCATCGCCTGGGAAAGGGGAGAGCGCCAGGGACTTCGATCTGTCCTCGTCGAGCGCCTGAAGTCCGGGGCGAGTGCGCGTCCTTTCGCGATGAATCTTTTTCTGGGCCCCGAGGGGGGATTCACCGAGGACGAGATCGAGATGGCGCGCTCGTACGGTATCATACCCGTCAGTCTCGGTCCGCGTATCTTGCGCGCGGAAACCGCGGCGATCGTCGGTACGACGCTGATCATGGCGGAGACCGGAGACCTGGAGTAAGACAGCAATGAGCCATCGATCGAACCGGACCGTCGCCCTGACGACGCTGGGCTGCAAGGTGAATCAGGCCGATTCTGACGAGTGGCTGCGCCAGTTCAGCGCCCGCGGCTACGACATCGTCGACTTCGACTCGGTCGCGGATGTGTACATTGTCAACACCTGCACGGTGACGCACGTCGCCGATCGGAAGTCGCGCCAGCTCCTGCGCCACGCGCGGCGTCAGAACCCCGCCGGGCTCGTCGTGGCCACCGGCTGTTATGCTTCGGTCGCCCCGGATGAGCTGGCGCGAATGGTCGAGGTCGATCTGATCATCGGAGATAAGGATAAGCCGCGACTCGTCGAGCTGGTCCACGACGCTCTCGAAGGCGACGAGGAGCAGCCGCTCGAGGCACTGGCGGGAGCGCTCCGCGTCTTCGGCCCGCGCCACCGAGCTTTCGTGAAAATCTCCGATGGCTGCAACAAGTTCTGCGCCTTCTGCATCGTGCCGTACGCGCGAGGGCGCACCCGCAGCGTCGATCCTGACCTGATCCTCCAACGCGTTCACTCGCTCGTCGCCGGCGGCTATCGGGAGATCGTCCTGACCGCTGTCCACATGGGGAATTACGGGCAGGATCTCAATCCGCGCACGACGCTACGTCAGCTCATTCAGCGGATTCTCGACGAGACAGCGGTGGAGCGGTTGCGTATCTCGTCCATTGAACCCGAGGACTTCGATGAAAATCTGCTCTCTCTCTGGAGCAACCGTCGACTGTGTCGTCACTTTCATCTCGCGCTCGACAGCGGCTGCGATACGACCTTGCGTCGCATGCGGCGTCGCTATCAGACCGCGGACTTTCGTCGGCTCGTCTCCCGTATTCGGGACGCCGTTCCCGACGTCGCGATCACCACGGACGTGATCGTCGGCTTTCCCGGCGAGACTGACGAGGAGTACGCTGCCAGTCGTGAGTTCGTCGAATCGCTGGAGTTCGCGCAGATTCACGTCTTTCCGTACTCGCCGCGCCGTCACACTGTCGCGGCCAGGCTTCCGAACCAGGTCGATCCCGAGACGAAGCACCGCCGGACCGAAGATATGCTCGCGATCGCCGAGGCAAGTGCTCGGAGTTTCCGCGAACAGTTCGTGGGACGTTCTCTCGCCGTGCTGTTCGAGGGACTGTCGCCACCCATCGACAACGAGCGGCTGTGGGAGGGATTGACGGATAACTACCTGCGCGTCCGTGTCCCGTGCACGGATAACCTGACGAACGCCATCGTCGACGTCCAGCTTGATCGTGCGACGACGGATGGTATGATCGGTCACGTAGTGGGACCAGTCTCGGTGGGGACGCCGATCCCAGTGAGACCGCTGACGCTGACTTCGGCCAGCCGCTGAAAGTTCGTCTGGAGAAACGTGCAGCGGGTGACGAGAAGGCAACGTAGTATCGCGACGTCATACGCAACGCGTGCCCGACCAACGGCGCGACGCGCGCGCACGGTCCAGGGTGCGCGACAGTGAGCCTCGCCCCGTCGCGAGGAGGTGCAGGAGATGATTGATGGCGTGTATCTTCTGTGAGATTATCGCTGGACGGGTTCCCGGGAAGATCGTTTACACTAGTCCTGACGTGACTGCCTTTCGGGATATCAACCCGCAGGCACCGACGCACGTGCTGATCATACCGAATCGCCACATCGCCTCTGCGCTCGAGATCGGCGCGTCGGACGCCGTGCTCCTGGGGCGCCTGTTTGAGGTGGCGAACGAACTGGCACGCAAGGAGGGTATCGCGGAAGAGGGCTACCGCATCGTGATCAACGTGGGGCCGAATGGAGGTCAGACGGTGGGACATCTCCACCTGCACCTGCTGGGAGGCCGCCGGATGACCTGGCCCCCCGGTTGATGCATCTCGAATCAAGCTACTGTGAAGTGCGCCGATGAGTAGTGTGATTCAGGAGGACGAAAATGGGAAACAAAGATCGACCGGCTCGAATGCAGAAGAAACCCAAGAAGGACGCGAAGCTCAAGTCGATTACGACGCACGAGGAATCTCCAGCGATGGCCGTGGAGGTGATCAAGCGAAGGCGCAAGGAGCGTCTCCCGGAGGAGGAGTAATCGAACGCGACGCCGAGCGATTGGCGTGGACCGTCCTCGGCGTCTCCTTCCTGATCCTCTGCCTGCTCGTGGTGTCGGTCCCTCAGGCGGTTCGCTGGTACCTTGCCCACGCGATGAGCGATCGGCCGATCAGGCTCGAGGTGAACAAGGGCACTGCCTTCTGGCTTCCTGCCGGTAGCCGGCAGGAGGTCAACGCGGTCAACGACACCCTGGTCTCGGCTGGCGGCCAGATCCGGACCGCTGGCGACTCACGCGCGTTCCTCTCACTGTTCGACGGCAGTAACGCTCAGCTCTGGCCAGATACGACGCTCCGAGTCGTCTCCTCTCAATCGACCACGTACGGCGCAAACGATACGTCTATCATCCTGGCCCAGGATCGGGGCCACGCGCGCTATAACGTCGCGCTACCTCAGACCGTCTCGCGTCACTTCGAGGTGCAGACCCCGCAAGCCAATATCCTCCTGCGCGAGGGCAGCTACAAGGTCGAGGTCGACGATAGCCTCACGGTCGTGACTGTCAGCGACGGCTCCGCGACGGTCAGCGCTAACAATCGCGCGGTCGAGGCGCTACGCGGCGAATGGGTGAAGGTTCCGACCAAGGGATTTCCGACGAAGCCGGAGTCCAGCATCCACAATCTGATCGACAACGGCGACTTCAGCCATGGCTGGGAAGGCTGGCAGTCCGGAAATCGTGGCGTGGAGGACAACGTCGTCGGGAGCGCCACGATCGGTCAGGCGGATAACCGATCATTCGTCGAGTTTCAGCGGACCGGTTCAGACAAGCACGCGGAGACGTTCATTCACCGGATCGTCAATCAGGACGTGTCCGATTATGGTGTCCTCAAGTTCACCCTTCAGCTCAAGATCAGCGAGCAATCCCTCTCGGGCGGCGGGATCCTCGGCACCGAGTACCCACTCATCACCCGCATCCACTATCGGGATTCAGCGGGAAATGAGCAGGACTGGTGGCACGGGTTCTACATCCAGAACGACGATAACCACCCAACTCCGAATGCCGACGCGGTCATCGCAAATCAGTGGTACGACTGGAGCTTCGACCTTCTGAACTCGAGCGTGGTGTCCCCGCGCCCGGCCGAGATTCTCTGGATCGAGATCGCCGCGTCTGGCCACGGCTACAAGAGCGACGTGGCCAACGTGGAGCTGCTGGCGGATTGAGACGTGGACAGAACGCGTGAGCGCTGGCGCAGGACGCGGGGCGCGGTCAGGGGCTGGTACCCAGACATCCCACGGAGAAGGTCCTAGGAGAGATCGCGAGCGACCGAGCGGACACCCTTGATCCGTTCCAATCGTGCCAGCAGGCGGCTGAGCGTGCGGAGATCCGAGATCTCCAGGGTTGCCTTGATCGTCGCGGTGTGATCCGGATGGGTCACTGCACTGACCGAGGTCATGTTGATCCGATCCTCGGCAACCATCGCGGCGACGTCGCGAAGCAGCCCATCACGATCCCACGCCTCGAGACGGATCGTCGCCGGAACGACGGTCTGGTGGCGACCCCATTCGACGCTCACCAAACGCTCCCGGTCAGTCAGATGTCTGACGTTTGGACAATCGACCCGATGGACCGTCACTCCGTTTCCACGGGTGACAAAGCCGACGACGCGATCGCCGGGAACGGGACTGCAGCAGCGAGCTAGCCGCGTGAGAACGTCGCCGACCCCCATGACGTGCAGCCCCTCGACGACCGACTCGGCCGTGGTCGAGGGCGCGGTGATAGGGAGGTCCTCGTCGGACGCGCTATCGCCGCCCGCCAGCCGGATGGCCACGCTTTGCGCGCTGAGCTCTCCGCAGCCAACCGCCGCGTACAGGTCGTCGACACGCTCAAGCTTGAACTGCGGGAGCACGTCCTCGACCTTGGCGTGGGTCAGACCGAGACGGGCTAGCTCTTTCTCGAGCAGATCCTTGCCACGCTCGATGTTCTCGGCACGCTCCTGCCGCTTGAACCACTGCCGGATCTTCTCACGTGCGTGGGCAGTCTTGACGTAGCCAAGGTTCGGATTGAGCCAGTCTCGACTCGGGCCACGGGGGGCCTTCGACGTGACGATCTCGACGATATCGCCATTGCGGATCTGATAATCGAGCGATACCAGCCGTCCGTTGACCTTCGCGCCAACACACCGGTGCCCGATATCGGTGTGGATGCGGTAGGCGAAATCCAGCGGCGTCGACCCCGCCGGAAGCTCGCGAAGCTCGCCACGCGGCGTGAAAACGTAGACCTGATCGCGGAAAACGTCCGACTTGAGCGACTCGACAAACTCCTGGGCCGTTCCGGACATCTCGGTCTGCCAGTCCAGCAGCTGTCGGATCCAGGCAATACGCTCCTCGAACTTCAGGTCGCGAGCTCGCCCCTCCTTGTATCGCCAGTGCGCGGCCACTCCGTACTCGGCATCGCGATGCATCTCCTCGGTGCGAATCTGGACCTCGAGTGCTTTTCCTCCCGGCCCCATGACGGTGGTGTGGAGCGATCGATAACCGTTTTCCTTCGGCACCGCGATGTAATCACGAAAGCCAGTTTCACCGGTTGGCGTCGGAATCGGTACCCAGGTCTGGTGCACGACGCCGAGCGCGGTATAGCAGTCAGCTTCGGTTCCGCTGATGATGACCCGCACACCGAGAAGATCGTGCAGCTGAGTAACGTCGAGTCCGGTGCGCAGCGTCTTGCGATAGATACTGTAGATGTGCTTCGGGCGACCTACGACCTGGGCGCGCAGACCAGCCCGCTCCAGCTCGGCTGATAGCTGAGCGGCCGCCTGGGCGATGTAACGTTCGCGCTCGGCTCGCGTCGCCGCGAGTGCCCGAGAGATCCGGCGATAGACAATCGGCTCGAGGTGACGGAACGCGAGGTCTTCGAGCTGCCATTTGACCTGCCAGATGCCCAGACGAGCGGCGAGTGGCGCGTAGATCTCCATCGTCTCCCGCGCGATGCGTGTCCGTCGCTCCGGCTCCAGGGCCTGAAGCGTCCGCATATTGTGGACACGATCCGCCAGCTTGATGAGGACGACACGGATGTCGTCGGCCATCGCGAGGAACAGCTTGCGAAGGTTCTCGGCCTGGATCGCCTGTGCCTTCGCGCGGTCGCGGCGGCGTGAATCGCTCGGGTCAACCGGCGTGAGATCGGCAAAGCCGATCGTGCTGAGCTTGGTCACTCCCTCGACCAGGCGCGCTACTTCGTCCCCGAACTCGTCCCGCAGAGATTCGGCGGTAACCGTCGTATCTTCAAGGACGTCGTGAAGGATGGCCGCGGCGATGGGAACCGCTTCGAGGTGGAAGTCGGCAAGAATCTGCGCCGTTTCGATGCAGTGGGTAATGAAGGGCTCGCCGCTCTCGCGGACCTGTCCCTCGTGGGCAGCGCTGGCACGCGCAAACGCGCGCTCGATCAGCTCAATCCCTGATTCGGGCAGGTACGTGCGCGTCGTCCGAATCAGGCGGGCGAGCAGCGGGACCGTCTTGACGGCGTGAGAAGTTTCGCCGTCTACCGCGCCATCGACGACTGAATCATCGTGGACGACGCTCGGGAGCGATTGCACGTGTCCCACCCCCTCGCCGATGCGCTTCCGGTCCGTCGATTCACCACTCAGCTTCTAGCTCCAGTGGATGCTCTGGTCAGAGTATACCCCAAGCACCTTCTCGACCGCAATGGAACCGAACGTTCGCTCGTCTCGTGATATAATCAATCCACCGGAACGCTTTGGGAGAAGGGTGGGAGGTTGTCTTCGCACGAGCGGCTGGCGAGCATCGTTAGCCTCGTGACTCTTGGCCTGGGCGCATCGCTGGTCATGAGCCCCCCGCTCGTCTGGGGGTTTCTGGCCCTGCTCATCCTGACGACCTGCGTTGGTACCGGCCAGATCCTACGGTCATCTCCTCTGGCCGCCGATGGCGAGATCAGCATCGTGGTGTTCGTCCTGCCAGCACTTATCGTCCTGGGAGGATTTCTTTTCCTGCGAACACCGCCGCTCGACCATGGCGCAGGGATCGCGGTCGGACTGTTCGCGACGGCTGTGCTCCTGGCGGTCTCACTGTACGCAGAGGAGCAGACCAGTCGTGCGAGTAGCCCGGGCTACCGGCGGGCCCGCCTCGTGCTGAATCTGATCGCCTGGATTATCGCGTTCGCGCTATTCAGTGCGATCTTCGCGCCAAAAGTGCGAAGCATGGTATCCGCGACGGCTATCCTCGTCGCGAGCGCACTCATCGCGGCGGAGCTGTTTCGCGGCTCGGCTCGCGGCTCGCTTCATCCGATCTACGTGGGTGTGGTGGCGCTTGTGCTCGGCCAGGTCACCTGGGCGCTCAACTACTGGGTGCTCGGGGCGCTCGCAGGTGGGGCGATCCTTCTTCTGGTGTTCTATACGCTGACGGGGATCATCCGTTCGTATCTTGATGGAACCCTTGGCGTCACCGTACTCAGCGAGCACCTGGCCGTGGCAGGAGCCGGCCTCCTCGCAGTCGTTGCCGGAGGACTTTGGCTGCGCTAGTCCTGGCACGAAATGTGCCGCGCCACCGCCATCTTGTAGGGCAATCCGCCGCCTCTCTGGCTCGCTGTCGACCCGACGGATACGACACATACGGCGGACCAGAGCCTTGCAAACAAGGCAATGACGTCGTACAATTCCTCGCAACTTGTCACCCTGAACTGCCGTGAGGAGCACATACATGGCTAGCTTTCAAACAGAGGAACGAAGTAAGCTCCGACGACGCTGGGTTGAGCAGGCAATCGCTCTGGCGATGCAGAATCGCTGGGAAGAGGCCGCGAAAGTGAACCAGTCGATCCTGGATCTCTTCCCGAATGACACCGATGCTCTGAATCGCCTTGGCCGCGCGCTGACCGAGCTGGGTCGCTACCGCGAGGCGCGCGACGCTTACCAGAAGACGATCCAGCTGGATCCTACGAACACCATCGCGCGCAAAAATCTGTCGCGCCTGGAGACGCTGAAGGTCGAGGAGGCGCCGCCGACCCGCGAGAAGGTTGATCCCCGCATGTTCATCGCGGAGACGGGCAAGACGGGCGTCGTCTCCCTGGTCCACCCCGCACCGCGGGATGTGCTGGCTAAGGTGGCTGCTGGAGATCAGGTGCGGCTTCGAGTCGATGGTCGCAGCCTGGCAGTAGAAACACTGAACGGAGAGTTCCTTGGCTATATCGATCCGAAGGTCGCTCAGAGGCTGGTCGATCTGATTCGGTCGGGTAACCAGTACTCTGCGGCGGTGATGGCCGTCGAGGAGGGAAACCTGCGGATCTTCCTCCGCGAGTCATATCAGGACCCGAGCAACATCGGCAAAATATCGTTCCCGGTGCGCGGCGAGGCGCCGGGGGTCCGCCCGTATATCCGCGATACATTGCTCAAGTACGAGCTCGAAGAAGAGGAGGAAGCCGAGGCAGAGGAAGCAGAGTTTGGAGCCGAGCACGAGGAAGAAGCGGAAGAGCTGCCTGAGATTCCCGACATCGATGACGAGCCGATTCCCGAGTGATCCGCCGCCGGTCCGTGCGATGCGCGGGAAGCGGTGATGACTTCGGCTCGACGACGAGCGGGGAGCAGCTGTCGAGGGGTTAGAGCTTACTCGGCTGGCTACGGCGCGGACGTCGTACTGTCCCTCCGGAAAGTCATCTGAGGAGACGCGAGGGTTGGTGCGATCATCTCGATCGTGTATACTAGGATCAGCTCTCTAGGAGGTGCTGGCGTGGGAGATAAGAGCCCGAAGGCTGCTGAGAAGAAGAAGAAGCAGAAAGAAGCCAAGAAGGCTGACGGCGCCAAGAAGAAGTAGGGCATCGAGCAGGTGAGGCTGGCTCGGTGGTCGAGCCAGCCTCACCTGCTCTTCCTCCCTCACGCGGTCGTCACTGATGCGCTTGCCCCACTCGGTGCCGCGTCGCGGGGGAGCATCGGCGTGAGCAGCCGATGCAGCGCTAGCGTGTGACTACACACATTCCAGCCTGCGAAGAAGGCGCAGGTGCAGTGCCACTGATTGTTCGAGTACGAAACCACGTACTCGTCGTGCTCGCCGCGAAACGTCGCCTCGAAGCTCGAGAAGCGAACCCGTTCCGGTTCCTGTGCGTACCGCTTTGCCTTCTCAATCTTGCCGATCAGGCTCGAATGCATCGCGACCCCCTTCATTAAATTCGCCAGAAAAGCAAACGGGTATCGGGCCACGGTGTGCCCCGATACCCGCGTGGTTCGTTCGATCGCCTGGAGCCGCCCACGTTCTGGCAGCGCGCAATCGTTACCTTCCCCGTTCTTACCCTGGCATGATTATACGTTTGCCGTCGAACCGATGTCAAACCGCGGACGTTCGCGCCCGGATCGCTTACGGCTCTCTAATACCATACTGTCGCAGGATGACCACGCTGACTGGCACACCCCCCGTCGGCGCTAGCCTCGGGGATCACGATCGGATTCCAGCAATCTCCCGCCCCGCCGCGAGGATAGCCTGAACCCGAGCCGGCGATTCGGCCTCGGCGTAGATGCGCATGATTGGCTCGGTCCCGCTGAAGCGGATCAGCAGCCAGCTTCCATCTTGCAGGATGAACTTGAAGCCGTCCTCCCGCACGGCGCGTGCGACTGGCGTCTGGGCGATGGCCGTCGGCTCAGCGTGCTCCAGACGGCTGACGATCGATCCACGCTCCTCGGGCGCGAAGTGGACGTCGAGGCGGTCATAGAAGTGTGGTCCTACTTTGCTAAAGAGGTATTCGACGAGCTGCGATGGCGACTTCCCAAGCCGAACCATCATGTCAAGGATGAAAAGCCCCGCGAGGATACCGTCTCGTTCGGGGATGTGACCACGGAAGGCGTAACCGCCGCTCTCCTCGCCGCCCATGAGCGCGTTGGTCTCGATCATCTTCGGGGCCACGTATTTGAAGCCGACAGCCGTCTCGTACACCGGAACACTGTACAGCGCACCAAGCTTATCGAGCATCGAGCTGGTGGAGAGGGTCTTGACGATCGGCCCACGCCAGCCGCGGACTTCCAGCAGATACAGGGCGAGCAGGCTGTACACCCGTAGCTGATCGATGAAGCGCCCTTCCTCGTCACACACACCCAGCCGGTCAGCGTCGCCGTCGGTCGCCAGCCCGACGCTGGCTGAAACCGCGCGAACCGTCGCGAAGAGCTTCTGGAGGTTTCGAGCTATCGGCTCCGGACTGACACCGCCGAACCAGGGATTACGCTCGCCATTGATCTCGACGATCTCGATCGCGCCACCGCCGAGCATCCGTGGGAACCATCCCATACCGGCTCCGTACATCGGATCGATAACGACCTTCAGCTGCGCCTGACGGATCGCCTCGACGTCGACCAGCGTCGCAAGGTGGGCGAGGTACGACTCTGACGGCTCGATCTCCACAATGAGACCTTCCCGTACTGCCTGTGCCCGTGGCACCGTCGCGACGTCGCCGGTCGGAATCACCGAGATGATCTGCTCCAGCTCGGCGATTGTCGCCGGGTCGGCGGCGCCACCGTAGTCGGAGCGTACCTTGAAGCCGTTGTACACGGGGGGATTGTGGCTCGCGGTGATGGTGATTCCGCCCGCGGCCTTACGCTCCAGGATGGCGTAGGAAACGACCGGCGTCGGCTCGGCTCGCTCGCAGAGGTATGCCTTTACGCCACAGCCGGCCAGCGCCTCGGCGGCCGCGAGTGCAAACGCTTCAGATTCAAACCGTGTATCGTAACCGACGACGACCCCGCGGTCGGCGATTCCCTTCTTGAGAAGCAGCTCTCCAACGCCACGCGCGCATCGGCGAACATTGTCGAACGTGTAGTCATCGGCGATAACCGCTCTCCAACCGTCGGTGCCAAACACAATCGGCTTTGCCATGCCTTACTCTTTCCACCAGATCGTCTTTGGTCTGGAATCGTGGTGTGTCAGTATCGTACTCGATCCGGTCCGAAAATGCCTACCGGATCGTCGGATGCGAAGGGCGCCGCGGCAGCCGTGTCACACGCGGCAGCGCCAGTAGTCGAGGAGATCCTGCATTGTCGTCTCGAACGAGATCTCCGGCTGCCATCCCGTCTGGTTTCGGAACTTGGTCGAGTCGGACCAGAGCAGCGTGACGTCAGACGGTCGCAGTCGCGACGGATCCACGCGTATGTCGATCCGGCGATCCGCGAGCTTCAGGAGCACGTGGAGCATCTCCTCGACCGTTCGACACGTGCCGGACCCGATATTATACGCTTCGCCAGGAACTCCACGCTCCAGGGCCAGCCAGTATCCACGAACGGTATCCCGAACATCGGTCCAGTCTCGCTTGCTCGCGAGGTCACCGACCTCGATGACGGGCTCTTTCAGTCCCTTCTCGATCTGCGCAATCTGTTTGGCAAAGGACGATTCGACGAAGAACTCGCCGCGACGCGGGCCGGTGTGATTGAACGCGCGGGTGACGACTGCCCGCAGACCGAAGCTCCGATGATACTGCCACGCTAATTCTTCCTGTGCGACCTTGCTCACCGCGTACGGGCTGAGCGGTCGGAGCAGATTCGTCTCCTTGATCGGGACTTCGTTCGGCAGGACGAGGCCGTACTCCTCACTCGAGCCAGCCACGTGAACGAGCGGATCGAGACCAGCCTCGCGAATCGCCTCGAACAGATTGACCTCTCCGATGATGTTCAGCTCCAGCGTCTGCGCGGGTGAGTCCCAGGACGAAGGAACGAAGCTCTGGGCGGCCAGGTGAAAGATCCGATCCGGTCGCAGACCCGCGATCAGGCGCCGCATCGAGGACGGGTCGGAGATGTCGGCCAGGATGAGATTCAGATGCCCGCTCTTGGCCTCGGTTTGGACCCACCGGGCGAGCTGCTCGGCCGAGAGCACGTTGCCGCCGCTTGCAATGCGGTTGACCTTCCCGGCCTCGATCAGATCGTGGAGGTTATCCGTCCGGCTCCGCCAACGGTATGTGCCGAAGACTTCGACGCCAGGCAGCGTCAGCGCGTACTCCGCAAGGTGACTTCCAGCCATGCCGGTCACGCCGGTGATCAATATTCGCAACCCATCATCTCCTACTTTGAGCGTTCGCCCATACCAGCCGCGAGCTGATCAGAATGTGATTGTCCGGGGAGGGATCGATCGTCCCGGCCAGATGCGAATCGCCTGGTCCAGACGATTCTCTGAGCCGATCGAGCACCCATCGGCGATCACGGCTCCACCAGTGACGATCGCATCGTCGTCGACCACGACGTCCCGGCCCAGTATCGAGCCGCTCAGCTTCACTCGCGCTCCGATCTTTACCCCCGACCAGAGGATTGCTTCCTCGATCGTAGTCCCGGGGCCGATAACACAGCCATCGCCGATAACGACGGGACCGCTGATGCGCGCGCCGGCTGCGATGCGGACCCGGTCGCCCAGGATTGCCGGTCCGATAACCGTGACCGATGGATCCACCGCTGCTCCCTTTCCTGCTCGGAACCCGCGTCCGCCAGCAAGTCGCCTCGAGAGATGCTGCACCCGTCCGTTGAGAATATCTCGCTGGACGGTCAGGTATTTCGCCGGGGTCCCGATGTCGATCCAGTAGCAGTCGGAGCGGAAGCCGTAGACTGGATCACGGCGTGACAGCAGCTCGGGGAAGACCCCGCGCTCGAACATGTAGTACGTCGCGGGTGGGATGAGATCGAGAACTTCTGGCTCGAGAACGTAGGTTCCCGCGTTGATGAAGTTCGTCGTCACATCTTCGAGCCTCGGCTTTTCGATGAAACGACGGACGCGGCCCGTGGCGTCGGTCTCGACCAATCCATAGGCGGTTGGATCCTCCACCGGCGTCAGCGAGATCGTCGCCTTCGCTCCGTTCTGCCGGTGGAAGTCGATCATCGCCCCGAGATCGAGGTCGGTGAGGATGTCACCGTTCAGGACCAGGAACGTGCCGTCGACGTACTGTGCAACGTTCTTGACGCCGCCGGCCGTTCCTAGCGGGCTGGCCTCGACGACGTAGCGAAGACGGATCCCGAAATCGCTACCATCGCCGAAGTGCTTCTCGATGACCTCCGAACGATATCCCATACTCAGAATCACGTCCGTGATTCCGTGGTCCTTAAGATACGCGAGAACGTGCTCGAGGAAAGGGCGGTTGACAACCGGAAGCATCGGCTTGGGAAGATTCACGGTGAGCGGCCGTAGCCGTGTTCCCTCTCCCCCGACCAGAATAACCGCCTTCATAATCCGCCTATCTCCTTCAGCTCTGCGCCACCTTCGTCCGCCACTCTTCCAGAACGTCGCGCAAGCTCTGATCGATCGGTATCTGCGGACGCCAGCCGACCTCGTCACGAATCTTCCGATTATCACTCTCGATGGCTGGTGCATCAACGGGTCGAAACCGCGAAGGATCCGTCCGGACCTCGAGGGGACAGCGTGCCAGCTTGCACAGGCTGTCCAGCAGGTCGCCGATCGAGCGGACACAGCCTCCGCCGACGTTGTACACCTCGCCGGCCCGGCCGCGTTCGAGTACCAACGCGTAAGCGCGAACGGCATCGCGGACGTCGGTAAAGTCTCGGCGCGCGCTCAGATTTCCGACCTCGATCACTGGCGGCCGCCGTCCGGCCTCGGCCTCGGCAATCTGACGGGCGAAGCTGGGAATCGCGAATCGATCGGACTGGCCCGGGCCGATGAGATTAAACGGCCGAACGCGAACGACGTCGAGGTGGCGGCCAAGGTAGTACTGGAGCCCGAGGAAATCCTGAGCGATCTTGCTCACGGCATAGGGGCTTTCGGGACGTAACGGCGCTGTCTCCGCGAGCGGTAGGTCGGTCAGGTGAGCGCTCCCGTACTCCTCCGAGGAGCCCACGACCAGAACGCGAGCATCCGGCGCGTGCCGTACCGACGCTTCCAGAACGTTCAGCTCGGCAAGGACATTGTTGGTCAGCGTCTGTGCCGGATCCTGCCAGGAGGCAGGGACGGACGACTGCGCGGCGAGGTGCACGACCCAGTCGGGCCGAATCTCTTCGAGCGCGGCGTCGACGAACGACGGGTCAATCAGGTCCCCGACGAAGACCTGGCTCGACGGCAGGCGGAGGATGGCGCAGTCGGCCGAGGACGGGAGATGACGAACGAGCGCGAAGACTCGAGAAGTATCGGTTGCCCTCGCCCACGCGACAAAATGGGTACCAACGAAACCGGCAGCCCCGGTCACGACGATTCGAGCCAACTATCCCTCGCTGGGCTCCGACGGTTCACAGTCCAGCCGCTCGGCGGAGCTCCTCGGCCTTGTCAGTCCGCTCCCACGGAGCGTCGATATCATCGCGTCCGAAATGACCATATGCCGCGGTCGGACGGTAGATCGGTCGGAGTAGATTCAGGTTCTGGATGATTGCCGCCGGGCGGAGATCGAAATGCGTTTGGATCAGCTCTGAGATCGTCTCTTCAGGCACCTTGGCCGTGCCGAACGTCTCGATCATAATCGAGACGGGTCGGGCGACGCCGATAGCATAGGCAAGCTGGATCTCGAAGCGGTCCGCGAGCCCTGCCGCGACGATGTTCTTCGCGACGTAGCGGGCCGCGTACGCGCCGGAGCGATCGACCTTGGTGGGATCCTTGCCGGAGAAGGCACCGCCGCCGTGGCGAGCCATTCCACCATACGTATCGACGATGATCTTTCGACCGGTCAGTCCGGCGTCGCCCATCGGTCCGCCGATCACGAAGCGGCCCGTCGGATTGACGAGAATTCGTGTCTTCGCATCCATCAGGTGCGGGGGGATCACTTCGCCGATGACCGTGTCGATCACGTCGCTTTCGATGCGCTCGCTCGAAACCTTGTCGTCGTGCTGCGCCGCGACGACGACCGTATCGACGCGGGCTGGCTGGCCATAGTGGTACTCTACCGTCACCTGCGACTTCCCGTCGGGACGAAGGTAGGGCAGGAGCCCGCTCTTGCGCACCTGGGCGAGGCGACGGCAGATGCGGTGAGCAAGCGAGATGGTGAGTGGCATCAGCTCGGGCGTCTCGTTGCAGGCAAACCCCACCATCATACCCTGGTCGCCCGCTCCGGTGCGATCGAGCTCGGCATCGGTCAGGAGGCCGGAGCGTGCCTCGAGTGCTCGATCGACTCCCTGTCGGATATCCTGCGATTGCTCTTTGATCGAGACCATCACACCTGCAGACTGGCAATCGAGTCCGAACGCGGCGTCAGTGTAACCAACGTCTTCGATAGTCTTACGAACCACCTTCGGCATGTCCACGTAGCAGTCGGTGGTGATCTCACCCATGACCAGAACCAGGCCGGTGGTGGTCGCGACCTCGCACGCCACGCGTGCCCGTGGATCCTGATCGAGGATTGCATCGAGGATCGAATCGGAAATCTGATCGCACAGCTTGTCGGGGTGCCCTTCGGTCACCGACTCCGACGTGAATAGCAGGCGCGGAGAGCGCATGAAGGTCAGGTTGCTCATTCTCTTGTCCATCTCCTACTGCAGGCTCAGGTTCCCGATTCCCAGGAAGCGAGATACTTCCGTTGCTCATCGGTAAGCTGATCGATCTCGACTCCCATTGCCTGGAGCTTCAGACGCGCGACCTCGCGATCGATCTCCGGGGGAACCACGTAGACCTTTGGCTCCAGCGCGTGCGCGTTCTTGCGGATATACTCGACGCAGAGCGCCTGATTTGCAAAGCTCATGTCCATCACACCGGCGGGATGTCCCTCGGCTGCCGAGAGATTCACCAGTCGTCCATCCGCCAGCAGATAGACTCGCCGCCCGTCGGCGAGTCGATATTCGACGACGAAGTCGCGCACGGTCCGCTTCTCGACCGCCAGGCTCTCTAGCACGGGAATGTTGATCTCGTCGTTGAAGTGGCCGGAGTTCGCCAGGATGGCTCCATCCTTCATAGCGGTAAGCTGCGGAAGATCGATGACGTTAAGGTCGCCGGTGGCAGTCACGAACACGTCAGCCTCGGCAGCCGCTCGCGCGCTTGGCATCACGCGATAGCCGTCCATCAGGGCTTCGAGTGCTCGTACCGGATCGACCTCGGTGACGATCACGTTCGCGCCGAGACCACGAGCCCGCATCGCAATCCCCCGGCCGCACCACCCGTAGCCGGCCACGACGAACGTGCTACCGGCTAGAAGCAGGTTGGTCGCGCGGATGATGCCGTCAAGCGTGCTCTGCCCGGTTCCATACCGGTTGTCGAAGAAGTGCTTGGTCGCGGCCTCGTTGACGGCGACGATCGGGTAGCGCAGAACGCCGTTCTGCTCCATACTGCGGAGCCGGATCACGCCGGTCGTGGTCTCCTCTGCCCCTCCGATAACGGCGTCGATCAGTCCGCTCGCGTCGCGGTGCAGCGTGGAGACGAGATCCGCGCCGTCGTCCAGAGTGACCTCTGGTCGCGTTGCCAGGACTTCGCCGATGTGCCGGTAATAGGTCTCATTCGCTTCGCCCTTCATCGCGAAGGTCGACAGTCCGTACTCGGCGACCAGCGCGGCGGCTACATCATCCTGGGTAGAGAGCGGATTGCTGGCGCACAGTGCCACCTCGGCGCCGCCGGCCTGGAGGGTGAGCATCAAGTTCGCCGTCTCCGTCGTCACGTGAAGGCATGCGCCGACGCGCAGCCCTTCGAGGGGACGCTCGCGTGCAAATCGCTCGCGGATAATACGGAGCACTGGCATCTGGGTCGCCGCCCATTCGATGCGGAGGCGGCCGTGCTGCGCGAGGCTGAGATCCTTGACGTCATGTCGCGGCAACGTTTTGGATGACATGATCCTGTTCTTCCTCCCTTGCTGGCTCGACTTGCGAATATGACAGCAGCCTTCCCAGTCGTTCTTCAACCTCTTCGCGCCGGAGCGTGAGAACGCGATCCACGCTGAAAGACTCGCACGCGAATGATGCGACCACGCAGCCGTGGAACGCCGCTCGCTGAATCGCGCTCCAGGAAAGCACTGGCGAGCCAGCAAGGCTACCCATGAAGGCTCCCGCAAAGCTATCGCCCGCGCCGGTCGGATCCCGAACTTCCTCGAGCGGATACGCTGGAACAACGAAGTAGCGATCCGGTGTAAACACCGAGCAGCCATACTCGCCCTTCTTGACCACAACAGCTCGAGGACCGAGGTCGAGTATCTGCCGCGCCGCCGCGACCAGGTTCCGGGTTCCGGAATACTGTCGGAGCTCCGCCTCGTTCAGCATGACGATGTCGACCGAGCGCATCACTTCGGTGACCGTATCCCGCTTCGAGGCGATCCAGAAGTTCATCGTGTCCATCGCGGTCAGCCGCGCACCGTCGACTGCATCGAGGACCCGAAGCTGCAGCTCCGGGTCGATGTTTGCCAGGAAGACGACCGGTGTATTCCGAAACTCCGCTGGAACCTTCGGATCGAAACGAGCGAAAACGTTAAGGTGCGTGGCGATCGTTTCCGCCGAGTTCAGATCGTCGCCGTAGCGCCCAATCCAGCGGAATGTCTGCCCGGCGCCAATCTCCAGGCCGGTCAGGTCGACCTGTCGGTCGCGGAGAATCGCCAGGCCGTGCGACGGGAAATCATCGCCGACCACGGCAACGAGGCGAATGGGCGTTGTGTAGAGAGAAGCGGCGAGCGAAAAGTAGGTCGCCGACCCGCCGAGGGCATCGGTCACCTGCCCCGCTGGCGTCTCGACGGTATCGAGGGCTACCGACCCAACCACTAGAACACTCATCGCTGCTGGTCACTCCTGAACACTTGACCCTGTTCGCGCGAGGGTCAGCTCCGCGAGGCTGTGACGATATGGCGGTCGAGCAATACCGGTCTCGGTGACGATCGCCGAGATCAATTCATGTGGCGTGACGTCAAAGGCCAGATTGAGGGCAGGGGATTCCTGGGGCGCAATCAACGTCCCGCCCAACACGCGAATCTCCTCTGGGCGTCGTTCCTCCAGTGGAATCGCCGATCCATCCGGGATCGAGACATCGATCGTCGAGGTTGGCGCCACGACGTAGAACGGAATCCCGTGGGCCCTTGCCAGAACGGCGAGTGAATACGTCCCGACCTTGTTCGCGACATCGCCGTTTACCGCGACTCGATCGGCTCCGACCAGGACCACGTCGACCAGGCCACGCTTCATCAAGAAGCCGGCAGCCCCGTCGGCAATGACGGTGTGCCGAATCCCTTCCATCAAGAGCTCCCAGGCAGTCAGGCGGGCGCCCTGGAGAGCAGGACGTGTCTCGTCGACCCAGACGTGAATAGTCTTTCCTCGCCGGTGCGCCGTTCGGATCACTCCAAGCGCTGTACCGAAGTCGACGGTCGCCAGGCTACCGGTATTGCAGTGCGTAAGCACGTTTGCCGGGGAAGGAATCAGGTCGGCCCCGATGTCCCCCATTCGGCGGTTAGCCTGACGATCTTCCTCGCAGATGGCGTGGGCCGCCTCGAGCGCACGCCGTTTCGCATCCTCGACGTCGGTCGCCAGATTCGTCGCGGCACGCACGACGTCGAGGGCACGGGCGAGATTGACCGCCGTCGGGCGGGTCCGTCGAAGGAGATCGACGGCGCGGTCGAGGTCTCCCCACCAGCTGCCCAGATCCACGGCTCGGCTGTGCTGACCGGCGAGTACCAGCCCATACCCGGCCGCGACGCCGATTGCGGGTGCGCCACGGACCCGCAGCGCGACGATTGCCTCCGCCACGTCTTCCGGCGTCCAGCAATCGACGTAGATCAGATGCGTCGGGAGCTGGGTCTGGTCAATGATACGAACTCGGTCGCCGAGCCATTCAACGCTTTTCATCACTTCGCGCGTTCGCAGGCAGGTCTGGATAATGTCGCCTGGCTGCATCAATGACACAAAAAAACTTCCCCCGGATGAGAGAAGTTTCCAATCCTGCGTCTCTCATCTCCCGGAGTGCATTACTCCGGCGGAATTAGCACCGCACCGGTGTCCGGCCTGAGCCAGTCCTGGTCGGATGCTGGGCTTCGTCGGGCCAGTCCCTCCACCTCTCTGGATAAGAGCAGCACCCTATTCAGTTTGGCGCGATTATATCATAGCGCATCGTGGCCGCACAACGGCAGGCGGGCCGTTCGCTCGAATCGACGTCCCGCGTGCCACGGGTACCGGTCGTCACCTGTCGGTACCGTCGTACTGAATCAGACTGACAATGGGCGGTGGATCGACGAGGTTCTGCCGGCCATTGAGATACAAAAGCTCGATCAGAAACGCGAGGCCGATCACCGTGCCCCCCAACTGCTCGACCAGCTTTATCGTGGCGAGAACTGTGCCACCGGTTGCCAGGAGGTCGTCAACGACGAGCACCCGCTGCCCCGGCTCGATCGCATCTTGATGCAGCTCGAGCGTATTGTGTCCGTACTCGAGATCGTACGATACCCGAACCGCTGGCGCGGGCAGGCGTCCAAGCTTGCGGACGGGCACGAAGCCTGCTCCCAGGTTGTACGCGAGTGGCGCGGCAAGGATGAAGCCGCGTGACTCCATCCCGACCACCACGTCGACGTCCTTGCCCTCGAAGGGCCGGGTCAGGCGGTCGATCGCTTCTCTGAACGCGACTGGATTCTTCAGGAGCGTCGTGATGTCCTTGAACAGGACACCCTGTCGCGGAAAGTCCGGAATATCCCGAATAAGCGACTCAAGATCGAGGGCGCTCACGATGACCTCCCGATCTCACTTGGTGACGATGTTCACAAGCTTGCCCGGTACGTACACGACGTTTGACACGACCGCGCCGTCGATGAACCGCCGGACCCGTTCGCTGTTCAGCGCGAGTGCCTCCACCGCCTTTCGAGTCGCGTCAACCGGCACGGTCAGCTTGTCGCGGACCCGACCGTTCACCTGAACGACGACGGTTACCATCTCTTCGGCGACCAGCGCCTCCTCCCATACCGGCCACGATTGCTGATGAATGCTGTAGGGCAAGCCCAGCCGGAACCACAGCTCTTCAGTCACGAATGGCGCGATGGGCGCCAGCATCAGCAGCAAGGATCGAATCGCTTCCTTCCACGCTGGTGTTCCTGCAACCGCATCGTCCGCGTAGCGTGTCAGCGCATTGGTCATCTCCATGAGCGCTGCCAACGCCGTGTTGAAGCGAAACCTCTCGATATCGTCGGTGACACGTCGAATGGTCCGATGGGTTACCCGTCGGATCTCACGTTCGAGCGCCGGGTTGGTTCCCTCTGGCTCGCTCCGATCACGCGTGTCCAGCGTCAACGACCAGACGCGGTTCAGAAATCGGTGAATACCAGCGATTCCCTTGTCGCTCCAGTCACCTCCCTGGTCCCACGGACCAAGGAACATCAGATAGGCACGAACGGTATCCGCGCCGAGCGTCTTCACGAAATCGTCTGGATTGATGACGTTGCCCCGCGACTTCGACATCTTGAAGCCGCCGGAGATAACCAGCCCCTGATTGAACAGTCGCGTGAAAGGCTCGTCAAACGTCACCAGTCCGAGGTCGCGCAACGCCTTGACGAAGAAGCGAGCGTAGAGCAGGTGCATCGTCGCGTGCTCGATACCGCCGATATACTGGTCGACGGGCATCCAGAACGAGACAAGCTTGGGATCGAACGCCGCGGTCGCGTCGTGCGGGCTGCAATGCCGCAGGAAGTACCACGACGAGTCGACGAAGGTATCCATCGTGTCGGTCTCGCGCTCGGCCGGTCCGCCACACCGCGGGCAGGTGGTCTCCAGGAACGTCTTTGACAGCCGCAATGGCGACTCGCCGGTCGGTCGAAACTCGACGTCGAGCGGCAAGCGAACCGGAAGCTGGTCCTCTGGAACCGGTTGCATGCCGCAGTTCTTGCAATACACGATCGGGATCGGTGCGCCCCAGTACCGCTGGCGGGACACCAGCCAGTCGCGCAACCGATACTGAACTCGTCGCTGTCCCAGGCCATGCGCGGCGACAAAGTCGGCGATCGCTTCCTTCCCCTGTGCCGAGGGCAGTCCGTCGAACTGGCCCGAGTTGACCATGGTACCGTCGTCGACGAAAGCGCCGGTCAGTGGCTCACCCTTCCACCCTGGCGGCGAGATTACCACCCGGATTGGAAGACCAAACTTCTCGGCAAACTCGAAATCGCGCTGATCGTGGGCCGGAACTCCCATCACCGCGCCGGTTCCGTAGCTGAGCAGCACGTAGTCCGCGATCCAGATCGGAATGCGTTCGTGATTCAGCGGATTGATCGCGTAGGAGCCAGTGAAAACACCGGTCTTCTCGCGCCCCACCGCCAGGCGCTCGATCTCGGTCTCGCGTTTGGTGGCCTCGACGTAGTCCGCGACCTCCTGAGCGTGCGCGGGGGTCGTCAGCTTCGGAACCAGGGGATGCTCGGGAGCCAGCACCATGAAGGTGACGCCGAAAACCGTGTCCGGACGCGTGGTGAACACCGGCAGGGGATCCCCAGCCTCGGAGGCAAAGATGATCTCGACCCCTTCACTCTTGCCGATCCAGTGAGTCTGCATCACCTTGACCTTCTCGGGCCAGTCGATGCCGTCGAAGTTTAGCAGCTCCTCGGCGTACTTCGTGATGCGGAAGAACCATTGCTCCAGATTCTTCTTCGTCACGGGCGTCTCGCAACGCTCGCACGCGCCCTCGATGACCTGTTCGTTCGCAAGGACAGTCTGGCAGGACGGGCACCAGTTGGCCGGGGCCAGGGTTTTGTACGCGAGGCCCGCCTTGTAAAACTGCAGGAACAGCCATTGCGTCCAGGAGTAATAGGACGGTAGGCACGTCGCGATCTCCCTGCTCCAGTCGAAGCTCACGCCGGTCGAGCGGAACTGCTCGCGCATCCGATGGATGTTGCGCATCGTCCAGATGGCCGGATGGACCCCACTACGAATCGCCGCGTTCTCGGCGGGGAGACCGAATGCGTCGAAGCCGATCGGCTTCATCACGTTGAAGCCGCGCATCCGCTTATAGCGTGCGTGCGCATCTGACGGAGCGTAGTTGTACCAGTGCCCGATGTGGAGATCGCCAGAGGTGTACGGGAACATGTCCAGGGCGTACCACTTCGGCCGGTCACTCTGTTCGGTCGCGCGATACAGCTCGTCCGCTTCCCACTGCCACTGCCATTTGGATTCAATTGCCGGCGCGTCGTACTTCTCCGCCACTTGCCACACCTCGCCAAAAAGGCCTTTCGCCGGAAGCGAAAGGCCTAAGCCACGTCACGGCAATTCTAACAGATACAATCAACTGTTTGCAAGCGACAAGCCTGCCCCGCTACAATGGCTCCCCGGGGAGGGACCGTGCCGGTCGTCGAGGTATTCTCCATCGTCTCAGGTCTAAGCCTGGGACTCTGCACGTGGCTGCTCGATCGCCGCCTTGCGCCTCGCTTCGCGTCGACCGCTGGCTACGCGACGGAGAAGGCTACCAGTGGGTGGGGCGTCGCGGCATACCTCGTGCTCAGCCTGTCACTCGCGACCCTGCTCCTGGCCACGCGCTATCCGCTGAGCGTGTATCTGATCTACGTGGTGATCGTCGTGGCAACGCTGATCTGGATCGCGAGCATCGACTGGCGGTGGCGTATTATCCCGAATCTCGTCGTGTACCCGGCGTCGCTAGCCGCGCTTCTGCTGAGTCCCCTGACGAAGCCGGGTCCCGCGGCCCAAGCTCTGCTCAATACTCTTCTTGGCTTCGTCGTGAGCGGTGGCATCTTCCTGCTCTTCTATCTACTCGGGGTACTTCTATACCGTCGTACCGATGCGTTCGGCCTGGGAGACGTCAAGCTCGCCGGGTTTGTCGGCATCGCCGTTGGCTACCCGGGGGCCATGGCCGCGGCCGTCCTGGCCACCTTCGCGGGGGCGATTCTCGCGCTGGGCTGGGGATTGGCTTACCGCAGCCACAAGGTTGGCTTTCCCTATGGTCCGGCAATTGTCGTGGGCGCGCTTGCCGCGTTGCTGATCGCCCCATCACCCGGTCCCCGGTGACGAGGCTGGAGCAGCTGATGTGTGACCTGCCGACGCTCTCTCTGGGCGCTGCCGAGCTTGGCATCCAGCTATCTTCCAGCCAGTGCAGCCAGTTCGCGTCCTTCGCCCGCGAGCTCGTCGAATGGAACCAGCGCATGAATCTCACCTCCATCACCGAGACCCGCGAGATCGAGATACGGCACTTCCTCGACTCACTCACCGTGCTCGCGGCCCTTGCGCCGACAGTGCGGAGCGGCGAGCAGCCAGTGAAGATTCTCGACGTCGGGGCCGGGGCCGGATTTCCGGGAGTGCCACTCGCCATCGTGCTCCCGAACGCCTCCGTCGCCCTGCTCGAAGCCACCCAGAAAAAGTGTCGGTTCCTGGAGCACCTCACCAGCACCCTGGGCTTATCCAACGCCGAGGTGGACTGTGGCCGAGCGGAAGACCTCGCACACCGACCGGACCTGCGCGAGAGGTTCGACGTCGTCGTGGCGCGGGCCGTTGCTCCCCTGGCCACGCTGGTCGAGCTGTGTCTGCCCTTCGCGCGCGTTGGCGGCCGATTCATTGCCCAAAAGAAGCGAGGGATCGACGCGGAGGTCCGTGCCGCGCAGCGCGCGATTCAGCTTCTGGGAGGGCAGATGCGCGAGCCGATCTCCGTCGTTCTGCCCGTCGCCAATGAGCCGAGGCAGCTGATCGTGATCGATAAGATACGTGCCACGCCCGCGCGGTTTCCCCGGCGGCCAGGCGTTCCGGCGAAGACTCCTCTGTGACGCGTCATCCAGGGTCCGTGCCCTGGTGCCGCCCGCCAGTGTCTATGCGAGGGTGGTATTAGGGCCAGACCCGGACTACTCGCCTGGTCCTGTTCTGGGTGGGCTCGATACCGCGGTCGACCGCAGGCAGCGGCGTTTGCTGGTTTCGCGGCACTCGGCTGGCTATCCCCCCGGAGAGCAGATTCGAGGGCCGACGGATTATGCCCGATGCTCCTTTTCGCGCTGCTCCCAACGGGCGATCCAGACCTGCTCCTCCTGGCGAACCAGCTCCGGGTTGCGATGGCTTCTCATCACGCGGTATGCCTGCTCAGGGCTCTGAGGAAAAGGAACATTGTCCTTCATCGCCTGTTTGGCATCGGCGATCATATGCGCCGTCTCACCAGGTGGACTGAGATAGGACCCGAGTGCGAGCTTCTCCAGGGAGTGGATGAAATCGTTCCAGTTCGATGCACGGGCCCGCTCGAACGCGGCGCGCACGTCAGACTCTTCGTAGTCCTTGAAGACCTTGCGTCCAGGCATGGTGTCTCCCCTCTATAGAACGACGCTAACCTCTCCCTTGCTCCCACCCGGCTGCAGCATCCGGTGGAACGAACCACGATCGAGCTGCCCAGACGATCCCCCATCTGGCGTCAGGATTGGCCAGCATTCGCACCAGCACGGCAACGAACGCGAGGACGACACCCACGAAGACAATCCTCGAGAAACGGTTCCTCGTGCGTCGGGGCAGAGGAAGCTGAGGCAAGCGGCGAAGAGGCATCTCTACAGCTCGTGGCGCAACGACGCTTCGCGAATGAAATCAGCCGTGCGGGCAGCTATCGCCGAAATCGTCAGGGCGGGGTTAGCCGAGCCCTGGGTCACCATCACGCTGCCGTCGCAGATGAACAGGTTAGGGACCTCCCAGCTTCGACAATGCTGATCAACGACCGAGGTTTGGGGATCATCTCCCATGCGACAGGTTCCGACAAGGTGCGCGTAGCGGTCGACGTAGTGCGTTTCGCGCGCTCCTGCAGCCTCGAGGATCTCGCGCGCTTTCTGCACGGCCGCCCGAATCAGGCGACGGTCGTTCTCGAACAGGTTGAAGTGGACGTAGGCGACTGGAATGCCGTACTGGTCGCGCTCGTCGGCCAGTCCGACGTAATTGCGCTCGTCCGGCAGTAGCTCGCCGAGCACTCCGATCGCCGCGTAATGGTTGTACTCTTCCATCAGATGACGCAGCTCCCAGCCGAATCTTGGGCTTTCCTCGGTGATGAGATGCGCCATCGCGATCGGCAGTGGGGATACCGTCTGAATCGAGTAGCCGCGCACGAAGTCATTTCGAGGATCTGTCTCGTAGAACTCCTCGGTCTCGGCGCACGCCGGAGGCGCCTTGTATTGCCGAATCATGCGATCGAATCGCCCCCAGACGACCTGACCCGCCTGGGCCATCAGCCGCTTGCCGACGAGACCATTCGAGTTTGCCAGCCCGTTCGGGAAGCGAGCGGAGCGCGAGTTCAGAAGCAGCCGCGGCGTCTCGATTGCATACCCGGCGACGACGACGAAGCGAGCCCGCTGCATCTCTTCCTGATATCGCCCGTCGTCAAGCGTTCGGTAGTAGCGAACACCAGTCACGCGGCCGTCTCGATCGATCGGAATCTCGCACGCCATGCAGCCAGCCCGGACCTCGACCCCGTGCTCGATCGCATCAGGAATGTGGCTGACCAGTGTCGAATGCTTCGAGCCGACCTTGCAGCCCTGCAGACAGAAGCCGCGAAAGATACAGTGCGGCCGTTTCCCGAACGTTCCGGAGGTAATCGCGATCGGTCCTCCTGGAACGACCGGAATTCCTAGCTCCAGGCATCCACGGATGAGGACGTGGCCTGCAGTTCCCGACTGAAGTGGGGCGAACGGGTAGCTGTGCGGCTTTCCCCAGGGAAAAAGCGCGGGTCCGGCGACGGGGTACTCGCGCTCCATCTGCTCGTAATAGGGTTCGAGGTCTTCGTATTGAATTGGCCAGTCGTCCGCTACGCCGTCGAGCGTCCGAACACGGAAATCGGATGGGTGAAGACGGGGGCAGAATGCCGCGTAGTGAACGGTTCCCCCACCCACGGTCTTTCCAGAATTGTTCGCGCCAAGGAGCAGGGGTTCCCCACCGCCGGTGATGCGCAGGTCGTTCCAGTAGAGCGGTCGCGCGCCGGACTCGTCGCTCACCATGTCGTCTTCGGAGTCCATCCAGGTACCCGCCTCCAGGCAGACCACGGAGAACCCGTAGCGCGCGAGACGCTGGGCGAGCACGGCGCCCCCTGCCCCGGTGCCGACGATGCAGAAGTCGACCGGCATGGCGGTTGGGTACTCGCGCATCTCGGTGTCGAGAACCCAATCTGGCGAGAGGTTAATGCGGAGTCTCATCCAGGCGCTCCTCGCGCGCTTCCCACGGTTCCGGATTCCCGTGATTCAGTGCAAAGTACCCGCGCGGATAAGCTGGCCCCCCGAAACCAATCTCATTCCACGCCGTCGGGTGCGCGTAGTAGATTGACGTGATCTGACGCAGGGCAATGTAGATCCAGAACCGCCGCGCGGGCAGACGCCGCCACGTTGGTCCGGGCGGGCTTCCTTCCGAGACGGCGCGTAGCACCGCGTCCTGCTCGTCCTCCGTGAGCGCGACGAATGCACGACCGAAAAGGTGGTGCGCTGATTCGTCGATTCCTTGCAGCCCGAGCCGCCACGCCTCCTCGTCCGGCGGCAGATCCTCGAGGCGCCAGCCTTCGATGATGCGCTCGTTGCAGCGATGATCGATCCAGGGAGCAATGGGGATGCGCTGCTCGAGCGGTCGATCGTCCTGGGGCAGGACGCGGTCGACCACGGCAGTCAGTGTACGGATCTCTGCCGGGGTGAAGAACCGAATTGGTGGCACGTCGTGCACGCGACGACGAATCAGCTCGCGCGTGGCAGGATCCCAGTGGTCCTGCTGGGCCATGACGTCGAACCCGGGGTAAGCGACGACCGGTCGGTGCGGCCGGGGCGGCGCCTTTTGCTCGACCGCCGGGGCGGGGGCCGAAGAGTGCTCGGTCATGTCCACCGCTCCCGACGAAGAACCGAGGCAAGCAGTCCCATGAGGCCGACCGCGCAAAAGAGAAGTGGCGCGAAAAGTGGAGGGCCCATGGTGAAATTGAACAGGAAGTTTCGAAATCCTCCGGCCATCCGATGGACGCCGCGAACGTGCAGGTACGCGCCAATCAGACCGTCGATCAGCGACGCGGTAGCGGCAACTGGGAGGACAGTGCCTGCGAATCGCTCGTCGATCGCAGCCCCGATACCTCCGACTATGACGACAGGGGAGAGCCAGACGGGCGTCCACATGATGCGCTGGCAGAAACTCCCTCGCAGGTGCTCGAAGAAGGCCTCGCCGCCCGCGAGGGCTGCGAAGAAGGCAGTGGCAACTGCGAGAAAACGTTGAAAACGGCCACGCTCGACGTTCCATCGAAAGGTGTCGAGGGCATCTACCACGGGGGTGAGTCTTTCGGTCCGTGTGATCGGCATCTGATCTCCCAGCGCCTCAACGTTGCCTGGGTAACCTCTCGGGCTGAAGAAAGGAAGCCAGTAGTCCCAGCAGTCCGACACTCAGAAAGAATAGTGGGGCAAACAGGGGCGGGCCCATCGTGATATTGTAGATAGCTAGCTGGAAGCCACCGGGAAGGCGGCGTACTCCCCGCAGGTGAAGGACGAACCCGACGATTCCGTCGACGAGCACAAGGATCGAAAGCCAGGGAAGAACGTTTCGTGCGAGCCGTCGGCTGATCAGACTGCCAAGTCCCGCGACCACCATCGGGGGTGTGAGTGCGACCGGGGTCCACATCGGCCAGTCGCTGTAGGCGCCGCGCAGGTGCTGGACGTATGCCTCCCACCCCGACACGAGTGCCGAGAGGGTGGCCATCAGCGCGAACGCTCGCTGCAGGTGGCCGTGACGCGCCTCGGAGATGATCCAGCGCACGTCGCCAGCGATTCCCGGATGCAGCAGTGTTCGGAGCATTGCGCTGGAGCCTCGCACCGCGGTCCCCAACGGCGCCACCCTGCCAGGCACGGTTCCTCCCCCGAGCATGGCTGGGGGGCGGAGCATCGCGACGGCGTGTCGATCACTCGTAATCTTGGATAGCAATAGAAGCCTCTCGGCGGCACATCTCACCGCGGTTCGTGAGCAAGAGCCGTACCACCGAGCGCTAGATGTCAGCTTCACTCGCGAGTCGACCGTCAGTTGAGCTGCTGGCGCGCGAGCGGACGTTACGATATGCTTCAGAAGGTCTGGCGAGGAGGATCTTCGTGAGTCGGGATCGAACGCGTGACCTTGGCATCGTGATCGGACGCCTGCCAACCGGCGAGCTCAATGCGATCACCGACGTTCCCGGGGTTCGGGTCGGACACGTTTCGCTGGTAGCCGGGGACGGACCGCTGCGTCCGGGGATTGGCCCCATCCGAACAGGGGTCACCGCGATCTGGCCACACGCGGGAAATCCATACGCGGAGAAGGTACCAGCCGCGAGCTTCGTGCTCAACGGCTTTGGCAAGACCATCGGCCTGGCGCAGATCGCCGAGCTTGGCGTGATCGAGACACCTGTTCTCCTGACCAACACACTCAACGTGCCGCTCGTGGCCGATGCACTGATCGGGTATCTGATCGAGCGAAACCCTGACCTGGTCACCGTCAATCCGGTTGTCGGCGAATGCAACGACAGCTATCTGAACGACATTCGCGGCCGTCACGTCCACGCCGAGCACGTGATCGAAGCGCTCGACCGCGCCAGCTCCGGGCCGGTCGCCGAGGGAGCGGTCGGGGCGGGCGTCGGGATGAGCTGCTATGGCTTCAAGGGTGGCATCGGCACCGCATCGCGCCGCATCCAGATCGATGGCGCGACGTACCACCTTGGCGTGCTGGTGCTCTCCAACTTTGGAGCGCGTCCAGAGCTGCGAGTTGACGGGATTCCTGTCGGCCGCGAGCTCTCGACGGATGCAGTGCCGATTCAGCCGCCGGGCTCGATCATGATGATCGTCGGCACAGATGCACCGCTCGACGCTCGTCAGCTTGGCCGTATCGCGAGGCGCGCACCATTGGGACTGGCGCGCACCGGGAGCTTTGCCGGCCACGGTAGTGGCGACTTCGTCGTCGCGTTCAGTAACGGGAACCTCATTCCCCATCGCCCCGCGACGGCGCTCCTGTCCCAGCGCATCCTTGCCGAGGACGGCCCCACGATCAGCGAGCTCTTCCAGGCAACAGTCGAAGCGACCGAGGAGGCAATTCTCAATTCGCTTTTTCGTGCCGAGACTGTTGTGGGACGCGATGGCAACACGCGCGAAGCTCTACCGCTCGACCTCGTCGTCGAGATCCTGCGGCGCCACGGCTACGCGTTCAGAACTTGATACGTTTGAACGCTTCCGCGTACTCCATGTCGTGATCCTTCGCGGTAGAACGTAGCCCTTCGCGCACGCGCTCCTCGAGCTTGTCAGCGCGGTCGCCAATCTGGCTCGCGTGACATCGGAGTGCTGCGATCCGTTTGTCGACGGTTTCGGTGACGTCTTCCCAGTAATCGGGGGCCTCTGCCCAGAACAGGTAGACCTCTTTTACGCGCCAGGGCTGTCGGTCGCCGACAAGCTGCTCCGGAAAGATGTACCATTCCCGCGCGGACCACAGGGCGTCGAGGGCGGCCTGACCGGCCGCGCGGTGATCGGGGTGGAGCTGATAGCGTCTCCAGGGGTCGATGGTCACGACGATCTCGGGTTGAAGATCGCGAATAATCTGCGCCAGTCGACGCCGGAGCTCGAGTGTATTTTCGAGGATGCCATCTGGATAGTTCAGGTAGATGACCTCCTTGACGCCGAGAACCGCGGCCGCGGCACGCTGCTCTTCTTCGCGGCGCCCGGCGATCTGCCCCGGCCGAACGGTGGCATCATGGCATCCCTTGTCGCCGCTTGTCAGCAGGAGGTAGGTGATCTCCCGCCCCGCCATCGCCCACTTGGCAATCGTCGCCGCACAGCCAAACTCCGGGTCGTCCGGATGGGCGGCGATGACGAGTACTCTGCGAAGGAACTCCGATTGCTGCTGTTCCGACACCGATGATCCTCCCAGGATGACAGTTGAATTCCAGGCTGTGGTGGTGAAAGAAGGCGGTCGATCCAGGTGGTCGCGAGCGTGAGCCGACGCCGGATATCGCCCGCGAGCCGGCGGCCTCCATCGGGCCATCAACGCGTCAGCGCCCGGACTGGCGAGCTTCTGCCTCTTGGCGGACTCCCGGACCGAGCGATCCCAGCTCTGTCGAAGGGAAATTCGGCCACGCGAGAGGAAGGCGCCCTCAACCGGCCGGGTGATCTTCTTTCCACTGGCCAAAGCATACGTCGGACCTTCCTCGGATCGAAATCCCCCGCGCGGACACGTCGTCCTCTGCTCCCGACGATCACCGAACGCCGACGCGTGCCTCGCGTTGCGCAGATAGACGCGACTGCCGAACGATCTGGTCTCACCAGTCCCTTGTCGACCGCGCGCCGGGCAGGCCAAGCCGCTCGGTCAGCTTCCCGCGGATCCTCCTTCCAGGGCAAGCAACGCCAGGATCTCCGCTGCTCGGGCCACCTCGCTGAGCTCGACCGATTCGTCCACGGTGTGTGCGAGATCGATATTTCCCGGCCCGAATACCACGCTTGGAATCCCGACCTGACTCAGCTTGCTGGCATCGGTCCCAAACGGTACGCCGCGCACGGTAGCGGTACCGACGATCGCCTCCGTCGCGCGAGCAAGCTGGGTCACGATTCCAGCATCAGGCAACGTTCCCAACGCCGGGTCCAGGACGAAAGGAGGCTCGAGCTCGGCTGCGAGCCCCGGATGACTCTCGAGAATGTGTGCGAGGACTTCCTCGAGCTCGCGCTGCGCGTCGGAGAGATCCTCTCCTGGAATCGTGCGGCGGTCGATCTCGACCTCGCAGGCGTCCGGAATGACATTCACCGCTACACCGCCGTGAATCGTGCAGACGCTCATGGACGGCTGCCCGACGAGGGGATGGAAACGTTCGGCCAAGCGCGGTCCTAGCTCCTGACGCAGCGCCGCGAGGAGATCAACCATCGCGTCGATGGCGTTGACGCCGAGCTCGGCTTTCGAGCTATGCGCGGATCGTCCACGGGTCCGCAGGCGCCAGCGGATACAGCCCTTGTGGGCGATAGCAATGGAGAGGCCGGTTGGTTCTCCGACGACGGCCGCTTCCGCCGAAAGGCCGTCCGCAGCCAGGTGATGCACGCCTCGCGCCTGGTGCTCTTCATCCACCGTCGCCGCCAGAACGACAGTCCGTGGTGGCTGCAGCCCGCGCCGAACGAGAATTTGCAGGGCGAGCAGCATAGAGGTCAGCGTGCCTTTGACGTCGCACGCTCCCCGACCGTACAGTCGCCCGCCAATCACCCGTGGCTCGAATGGATCCGGCTGCCCCTGCCAGCCGGGCACCGTATCCATGTGACACTCGAAGAGGAGGCGCCGATCGCGGCTGGCACCAGGTAGCGTGAGGAGAACGTTGGCGCGTCCGGGAAGGACGGGCTGGTGCTCGACCACGAGACCACGGGAGCGTCCCCAGTCGGCAATGTACTGACCGATTCGCGCTTCGCCGTACGGAGGATCCAACGTCTGATGATGGAGAGGGTTGACACTCGGGATCGCGACGAGGTCTCCCAGGAGCCTGGCCACGTCAGCGTCCGGGACAGTATCCCTCAGATCCATCGTCTTCGGCGCCAACTTCAACTCCTGCAGCCACGATCCAGCGCTGTCGATCCCTTCGGGGTCAGTTGCAGCATCCGTGAGCTCCGAGGACGGACCCGAGGCTGTGATTCGCACGCTATCACGACCACGTCCGCGGTGTCAAGCCGTCGACCGGACCACCTTGCGGACCGTCAGCCGTGGTTGCGGCCAGTGGGAGCGGGTGGTAGAATCTGCCTTGCCAGACAGGCCAGCATGCGGCGTCAGGGTGATATCGTCCGGATCTCCGGGCGGCCGGCCCAGGGATAGTATTGCCTCGTCTCCTGCCTGGCTGAAAGGCATTTTGGGTGACTGACGAGTTCGGGTGTGGGAGAGCGCGTGCCTGACGATCAGACTCTCGTTGATCTTAGCGGAAGTGCCTACCGGAACTGCTTTGGGTGTGGGAGCGAGAACCCCATAGGTCTGCGCCTGAAGTTCCGCCGCGAGGATGGCGGGGCCCGAGCCGAGTTCACCCCTCGGCCGGAGCACCAGGGTTGGGACGGTGTGCTGCACGGGGGAATCGTCCTCACCCTGCTCGACGAGACACTTGCGTACGCAGCGATGTTCGCCGTGGGGCCCGCGGTGACCGCGGAGATCCAGGCGCGGCTACGACGACCGGCGCCACTGGACGAGACGTACCGTCTATTCGGAAACGTCACGCGAGCGCGCCTGGGGCTTATCCAGGCTCACGCGACAATCACGGACACGGCGGGAAACCTGATCGCCGAGGCCGATGCGAAGTTCATGGCGATGGGCCAGGGAAGGGTGCGAGAATGACTCGAGGGCACTCAGGCCAGGGGGAAAGCCAAGCCCGCGGCGTGATGTCGTGCCCCGGCGCACCACGACGCCTGGGTTGAGGGTGCCAGGCCCGTTGGCTGCCAGCGCGAACGCTTCCCGAACGAGGGAGGGGCTCTCCGGCTCCTGAACCCGTGGTATAATGAGTTGTGGACAAGTCCGAGTTCAAAGTCATTGCCCAGAATCGAAGAGCGCGTCACGAGTACTTCATTCTCGAGACATTCGAGGCAGGGCTGGCGCTTACCGGTCCAGAGATCAAATCGATCCGAGCCGGGAAGGTCAGTCTGCAGGAAGGGTTTGCGCGCATCGAGGGTGGGCAGGCCTGGCTCGAGGACGTCTACATTGCACCTTACCAATTCGGTGGATGGCTGAATCCGCCAAGCAAGCGCAGACGAAAGCTACTACTCCATCGGAGCGAGATCCGGGAGCTGCAGTCGAAGACGCGAGAGAAAGGTCTGACGCTCGTCCCACTTCGCCTTTACCTGAAAAACGGGCGGGCGAAGGTCGAGCTTGGCCTGGCACGCGGCAAGCATGCTTATGACAAGCGCCAGGCCATCGCCGAGCGCGAGGCCACTCGCGAGATCGAGCGCGCGCTGCGCGTCTGATCGCGCGGGATGGAATGCGTTTGGACCGGCGTCGTAGTGGCTGTATCCCGGGGTCGCGCCAGGACGAGCAGGCTGGCTCGATGCCCGGAGCTGCGTCGCCGTCGAGTGCGAGGGCCGGCAAGATCATTGCACGTCCCTCGACCACAAGAGCGCGCTGCTCACCGTACACTTCGAGGCCAGGGGAGCGGTTGGGGATTGCCTTTCGGAGAGGCTGCTCCCAGACGTCTCTTCTGCGCTGACACTATGGGGATGATTGGTTTCGACGGCGGAGGAAAGTTAGCGATAGCAAGCCGAGGTGCCGGTAGGGTCACTCGTAAAACAACCGGCAAGCCAGTAACTGGCAACCAAGAACTAGCACTCGCGGCCTAATCTGGCCGTGACGTCTGCCTCGACCTCTCCCTGACGGGTTGAGAGCAGGCGCCGAAATGTCAGGGCGCTCTCGCGGGGGCGCGGGCGAACCGCGAGCTAAGACCAGCCCGATGGTCTACGCCAACCGCGTCAGCGAGATTGGCGTGGATGAAGATCAAGCGCTGACTAAGCTTGTAGCCGATCGCTAGCTCATTTCGTCGGACCCGGGTTCGACTCCCGGCATCTCCACCATTAGAGCGACTAGAGCGACACACGCGACGGTCCGGCCGCGTCGGAGGTGGCCGATCACCTGGACCGGCCCGAACGGGTAGGGATACGCAGCAGGACCTACCCTGATCCGGTCGTACCGTTCCGTTCGCTACACAAGGACGCCCAGCCGAGGCGTCCTTTTTTTATGTCCTGTTCAGTGGCCTCCAGGCTGCCCGGAGCGTTGACGCGGATCGACCGGCCATTAGGGCACCCGGCAGTATGGATAAGCCGGCAGCTCAGCCGTTCTGCCCAATGCTGGTAAACGCGGAAGGCCGCCGGGGCGGCTGGAACCCCGACGGCCTTGGGGGAAGTAAGCTATCTCCGGTCCTGGACGGTCGCCTTTGACCGAGCGGATCGTCTTCGATCACGCTGGACCGCTGACGTCAGCTATCTTGCCACGCTAATCCTTAACGAGGAATGAACTCTGCGCCTGATTGCATGAACAAGTCATGCAGATTCCAGGTGGGGACCAGAAATCGGGCCCGATCAGGACGCGCCTGGCACTTTCTCCGCGGCGAGGTCGTGCACCCCGAGGCCAATCCGGAGACTGCCTGCAGACTGGCCTATCAGCGCGCTGGACCACGAGACGAAACCGAACGCCCGCGGCGTCGCCGCCGCCGTCGGCAGCGGCGGAATGGCGCAAACGAGTCACCATCGAAGTCTTCGTCGAAGATGCCGGCGATCTCGTCCCAGGGGCTCATGCGACGCACCACCACGCACGGAGTCAGGTTTCGTCCGATCATCGTTATACCCCCTTATCGGAAGGTTCGGCTCAGCACTCATTGGTGTGTCAAGCAGAAATTGATGGGTGGACGCATTTGGGAAAATTGGCCCTGCGGGCCAATTTTCCCAAATTGCTACCCCTCATATTTCCGTTGGCGGGGCACTCACCGTGCCTGGTCCGAAAAAGCGGCAGGGCGCCCCTGGGGGCAAAGAGAGCCGAATTCAGGTTGAATGCGTGACTGATGTCGCGAAAGATCTTACCTTTCGCGCCGTTCAGGCGCAACTTTAGGGCTGCGTGTCGATGACACGACGACAGCCGTCGACGTCGTCCGGATCCAGGACCGGGCGTGAGACAGATGTTGTAGCCGGATTGAGTAAACCCGAACCGGTCAGGAAGAGCACGATCTCGGCGTCCGGATCGACCGATCCGGAGCGAATGAGCTGGTCGAGACCGGCTACGGTCGCGGCGGCCTCGGTTGACACGAAGAGTCCCTCGTCGCGGCTCATCCGCTTCATCGCCTCCACGATCTCGTCGTCCGATACGGCGATCGCGGTCCCGCCGCTATCCCGAATGGCCCGCAAGATCAGGTAATCTCCAATGGCAGAAGGAACGCGCAGCCCTCCGGCGATCGTCCGGGCCTCGGCCCAGGGCTCGGCATAGGTCTGCCCATTCTGGAACGCGCGCACGATCGGCGCGCACCCGGTCGACTGAACGCTGACCATGCGGGGTCGGCGGTCGTCGATCCACCCCAGCTCCTGCATTTCGCTGAACGCCTTCCACATTCCGACAATGCCCGTCCCGCCGCCGGTCGGATAGACGATCACGTCTGGAAGTCGCCACCCGAGCTGCTCGGCGAGCTCGTAGCCCATCGTCTTCTTTCCCTCGACGCGGTACGGCTCGCGAAGCGTGGAAACGTCGAACCAGCCGCGCCCTGGGCCCTCGCGACGCACGATTCGTCCACAGTCGCTGATCAGGCCGCGCACCAGAAAGAGATGTGCTCCGTATGACAGGCATAGTTCCTGGTTCGTGGCTGGCGCGTCCTCGGGCATGAAGACGTAGGCCTCCAGCCCAGCGCGGGCAGCGTACGCGCTCATAGCGCACGCCGCGTTTCCGGCTGATGGAGTCGCGAGGCTCCGCGCGCCGAGCTCCTTTGCTCGCGAGACTGCAACGGCCATTCCCCGCGCCTTGAAGCTCCCGGTGGGATTCAGCCCTTCGTCCTTGACCATCAGACGTCGGCAGCCCAGTGCCCGTCCGAGTCGATTGGCGCTGAGCAGCGGTGTCCATCCCTCTCCCAGCGTCACGACGTTGGATGGATCGCGAACCGGGAGAAGCTCGGGATAGCGCCAGAGCGATGTCGGGCGCCCCGGTTCATCCTTCAGGCGCGTTTGCTCTCGGGCTCGTGCGAGATCGTACCGTGCCAGCAACACCTTGCCACAGGCGGGACACACTGTCCGTAGTTCATCCGCGCTGTAGGTCTGGCCGCACGCCGAGCACTCGAGGTGGCTAAGATAGCTGCCCATTGTCGCACACTCCTGCGCTTCCTTGACAAGGCCCGTCAGATCCCGGTATTCTGTCTTCGAAAACATCCCCACGGAGATAACGATTTGAGCTCAGTCGTCAAGAAGCGGCGAAAGAAGATGAACAAGCACAAGCACCGCAAACGGCTTCGCCGCGAACGCTGGCAACGCCGTCACGGGTAGTCCCGAGCCGAACAGCAACGACGATGTGAATATCACTGGGAAGCCGCGAGTCGATCTTCGTGGCTTCCCAGCGCTTCACAGAGGGCATCGCTACGCGGTGCGAGCCACCCGGCAGGCACGATCGTTTTCCGCATTCGTCATCGCTCATTCCTCGATGACCGGGTTCTCCAGCACACCCAGTCCCTGAACCTCGACACGAACCACATCACCCGCCTTCAGGTATTGTGGCGGGTGGCGGTGTGTCCCAACCCCACTGGGCGTACCGGTGGAGATCACATCTCCTGGTTCGAGCGTGATCGTCTTGGTGATGTGATTGATCAGGAACGGCACGTTGAAGATCAGGTTTCGCGTGTTCGAGCTCTGGCGAAGCTCGCCGTTGACGTAGGACCGGATATCGAGCACGTGCGGATCGGGAATCTCGTCTCTGGTCACGAGGTACGGCCCGCACGGTGCGAACGTATCGGCTGACTTGCCTCGGAAGAACTGACTGGTTTCGCGCTGAAGATCACGTGCACTCACGTCGTGCAGATTCATGTAGCCCGCGACGAAGTCGAGCGCTTGATCCGTCGCGACGTGGCGAGCACGGCGGCCAATCACGACGGCCAGCTCGGCTTCGTAATCAAGCTGCTGCGTCGCCTTCGGCTTGATGATTGGTTCCCCCGATCCGATGATGGTGTTAGCGAACTTCGCGAAGAGCATGGGTGTCGTGGGTGGCTTCGATCCTCCCTCGGCCGCATGATCCGCGTAGTTCAGGCCGAGGCAGATGATCTTGCCCGGACGAAGGATCGGAGCACGCAGGGTCACCTGGTCACGATTGAACACGATCTGCTCGCCGGTTGGGCCCGTCGGACGGTGCCCCGAGCGAAGAGCCGTTGCGATCCAATCCTGGATCCGACGGACGGTCGCAAGCGCCGAATTCCCGGCCTCGAGAACTTCTCGGAGGTCGGTTGGAAGCAACGAGACGTCCTCGCTCGGGTGTCTGGGTACGACGCTTGATGCGGCGGCAAGGTCGACGACGTGTCCGTCGACCTCGATCCCGGCTCTCGTCTTTCCAGCCTGGGTGAAAGTGAGAAGACGCATCGAGATACTCCTTGTATCATCGCCATCCACCGATCCGACGGAGCATTCACGGAAGGGCCCACGAGATGATGGTGGTGAGCTATGGTGCGACAGGATTGTACCTGACTGCTCGTCCCTGTCCAAGGCCGCGCACGATCACGGCGTGTCGAAAATCGAAGTCGAGGCGGGTGTCAGGTTATAATACTCCGGGACTACTGCCGCCACTCTGGGTTTCGAGTTGGTACCGAGCAAGAGTACGGGGCGCGCGAGCAAATTGGGCAGAAGAATCGCGCATCCGAGCCCAGAGTGCCCCGTGCATCGATACCTGTGAGGACTTTTCGTTGAGCTCTTCTCACCGCGACTGGCGGTCTCTTTCCTCAAGCCTTCACACGCACAGCGAGTTTTGCGATGGTCACGGTCGGATCGAGGAGTATGCCCGCGCCGCCGCACAGGCCGGGCTGGGTGCGTTCGGCGCATCGGGTCACGCGCCGCTGCCGTTCGCTTGCGATTACGCCATGCCCCTGGCGGTGCTGGATACCTATCGAGCTGAGATCGCGCGAGTCCGGGATGAGCTCGAGGGGACGATTCCGGTCTACGCGGGACTGGAGCTGGACTACCTGCCGGGGCTCGCCGACTTCTACGCGCGAGAATTCCTCACTCGGCGATTCGACTACTTCGTCGCCTCGGTGCACTACCTCGGTGAGCCGGGAACCGATCCGTGGGCGTATGACGAGAGCGAGGAACGGTTCGTCCACGAGATCACGGTACGACACGGCGGCGACGCGCGACCGGCCGTCGAGGACTACTACCGACGCGTGCAGCGCATGGTTCAGGACGTGGCGCCGTGGGACGTCCCGACATTCGTCGGGCACTTGGATCGCATTGCACTCTGGAATCGTGACGACCGATACTTTCCCACCGACTCTCAATGGTACCGACAGATCGTCGATGACACGCTGGACGCGATTCGACGAGCCGGGCTTGCCGTCGAGCTGAACACGTCCGGCTGGTGGAAGCCGATAGGACGGCCCAATCCCAGCGCGGCGATCCTCGAGCGCTGTGCCCTACTTCGCATTCCCTCCATCCTCAGCGCCGATGCTCATCGCCCGGAGCACGTGGCCCGCGGTTTTGACCGCGGATTTCGATTGCTCCTGGACGTGGGAATCCGGGAGATGATCGTTCCCAGCAACGGCGGCTGGCAACGAGTTCCGCTCGCGACGAAGGAGACGAGCGGACCACTTGCGCCGCGGCCGAGCCCGGCCGAGGAGTCCCAATGGAACCCGTGACTGCCGCGCCCGCGCCAATAGACTACGTCTCGCGCTGGCGTCGTCTCGTCGAAGCGCGCCACGAGCAGGGAAGGCGACTCGATCGATTCCACGACCGTCCGGACCAATGGGCCGACGGGCGAGCGGCGCGCTTTCGTCGGATGGTGACCGCCTCTGCCGCTGCCGATCCACTACTCGATCTCCTCCGTCCCCTGCTCCGCCGCGATCTGACCGTTCTCGACGTGGGAGCGGGGACCGGCCGCCACGTCATACCGCTCGCGCCGATGGTCTCCCGAATTACCGCGATAGAGCCATCGCCCGCGATGCGCGCGGAGCTGGAAGCGGCCGTCAAGGACGCGCGGGCGACGAACGTCGAGATTGTCGCCTCGAGCTGGCCCAACGTCGATGTCGAGCCTGCGGATCTCGTGATCTGCTCCCACGTCGCGTACGTCGTCGCGGACATCGAACCATTCCTCCGTCGCCTCGATGCGGCGAATCGGGGGCGGTGCGTCGTCGTCCTCCGCTACCTGCAGCGGGAGACGGCGATTCTCGACCTGTTTGAACGGATCTGGAACGAGCCACGCTGCCCGGAGCCGACGTTCCCCGACCTCTTCGGTGCAGCCTGCCAGCTTGGGATCTGGGCAAACGTCGTCAACATCCCCTTCACCGTTGCGCAAAGCTTCGATTCGCTCGACGAGGCGGTGCAGATGGTCAAGCGCGACCTGCTCAATCCCGAAGGTCCGGCAGTCGACCGAGTGATTCGGGATTTCCTGGCAGAGCGGCTGGTGCGCCAGGAGGGAAGGTGGCAGCTCCGCACACCTCCAGCGGTCGCGGGTGTCCTCTGGTGGGAGAGAAGGTCCTGATGTGGATCGTCCTGCTCATCGTCCTCGGGTTGATCGTCTTCGTTGCGATCCCAGCGGCCGCGAGCTTCTACACTGAGTGGCTCTGGTTCCAGAGTGTGGGTCAATCGGCGGTCTTCCTGACGGTCATCGGGGCGAAGATCACCCTCTTTGCCCTGGGAGCGGGTGTCTTTCTCGCCCTGGCAATGCTCAACCTCCTGATCGCACGATTTATCGCTCGGCGAATTGGCGAGCTCCCGCTACCCCGCGAGGGTGTGCTGACGTACATCACCCGCATGAAGGCAAACGCCGTCGACCGGGTGGTGACGTACAGCGCCCTGGCCTGCTCACTCGTACTGGCAGCAATCATGGGCCTCGTCGTCTCGTCTCGATGGCTGATGTTCGAGCAGTTTCTGAACCCCTCGCGATTCGGCGTTCGGGACCCCCTGTTCGGCCTTGACGTATCTTTCTTTGTCTTCGATCTTCCGACCTACCATTTTCTTCAAACGTGGCTTCTCGTGTCGGCGATCCTGGTCGCCTTGCTCACTGGTGCGTATTACGTCGTCCGTTCGTACGGGTTCAGCTTCGAAGCATCGGACCTCGCTGCGCTGGCCTCCGTTCCCGGCGTGCGCATTCATCTGTTCAGCCTGCTGGCGCTGGTGCCGTTACTTCTTGCCGTGGGCTATCGGCTCGACGTCTATGATCTCGTCTACGCACACCGGGGAGTTGTTCACGGCGCTGGCTACGCGGACGTCCACGCTCAGCTCCCCGCCCTCACCCTCCTCGGCGCCGTGGCGCTTGCCATGGCGGTAGCGTTCCTCGTCAATGCATTCCGACGCGGATTTGGACTGGCGGGGGTCGCGGTTGCCGCGTGGATCCTGGCGGCTATTCTTGTCGGGAGTGCCTACCCAGCACTAGTACAGCAGTACGAGGTCCGGCCGAGCGAGCTCCTGCGCGAGTCGCCTTACCTGAAGGACAATATCACGATGACGCGGCGCGCGTTCGGCCTGGATAACGTCGACACTGAGCCGTTTCCCGGCCAGCCCGAGCCAAAGCCTGGTGTCGTTCAACGCAATCCACAAACCTTCGACAGCATTCGTCTGTGGGACTACCGGCCCCTCCTGTCGACCTACTCTCAGATCCAAACTATCCGTCTGTACTACGACTTCAACGACGTCGACATCGATCGATATACGATCAATGGTAAATATCAGCAGGTCATGCTGAGTGCTCGCGAACTCTCGCCGAACAAGCTGGCGTCCCAGGCGAAGACCTGGGTCACTCAACGCCTCCAGTTCACCCACGGTTATGGCCTGGCGATGAGTCCGGTGAACGAGGTGACGTCTCAGGGACTACCCGATCTGATCATCAAGGACATTCCTCCGGTCGGAAGTATCCCGGTGACGCGGCCGGAGATCTATTTTGGCGAGACCGACGCGGGCTACGTGATCGTCGATACCAGCGCGCCAGAGTTCGATTATCCGCAGGGTAACCAGAATGTCTACCAATCCTACCAGGGAACCGGCGGTGTCCTGCTTGACTCTTTGCTCCGGAAGCTCGCTTTCGCCATTCACTACGAGGATCCAAACATCCTCCTGAGTACCTACATCCTGCCGCAGAGCCGAATCATCTATCATCGGCAGATCGCCGACCGCGCGGGCCGTCTCGTTCCATTTCTGAGCCTGGACTCGGATCCGTACCTCGTCGTCTCGAATGGACAGCTGTACTGGTTCCAGGACGCGTATACCACCACGGACAGCTACCCGTATTCGACGCCGTACGATGAGCGTTTCAACTACATCCGCAACTCGGTGAAGATCGTCACCAGCGCGTACGATGGGAGTGTACATCTGTACGTCGCCGATCCTTCCGATCCTCTCGTCCAGACCTACGCGAAGATCTTCCCGACGCTCTTCACGCCGATATCGGCGATGCCGCCGGATCTGCGCAAGCACGTTCGTTATCCCGAGGACCTGTTTCTCGTACAGGCGGATATGCTTCGTGCCTACCACATGCAGGATCCTCAAGTCTTCTACAACCGGGAGGACATGTGGGATCTGCCGGAGGAAGGTACCACGGATGGCCAGCAAGCGCTCCAGCCTTACTATGTGATCATGCGGCTTCCAAATGCCGAGACTGAAGAGTTCTTGCTGATGCTCCCGTTTACCCCGCAGGGCAAGAAGAATATGGTCGCGTGGCTCGCGGCCAAATCAGATGGCGCCGACTACGGGAAGATGCTCCTCTTCGAATTTCCGAAGGACCGGGTGATTTTTGGGCCGCAGCAGGTAGAGTCTCGTATCGACGCGGAGCCGAGTATCTCCGCGCAGCTGAGCCTCTGGAACCAGGAAGGATCGAAGGTGATCCGAGGGAACCTCCTCGTCCTGCCCATCGAGGACTCGGTCCTTTACGTGGAGCCACTCTACCTGCAAGCAAATCAAAGCCAGATACCCGAGCTCAAGCGAGTGATCCTCGCCACGCAAGATAAGCTGGTCATGAGCGAGACACTCCAGGATGCTCTGACCGCGATATTCGGAAACGGAACGACGCAGCAATCTGGCACTGCCTCGGGGACGACACCAATCGTCCCCACGCTCCCCGGGCCAACCCCGACGCCCGCTCCAGCGGCCGGGGCTACGGCAGCCACTGGTCCGGCTTCACCGCAATCGGTGGCCGAGCTGGCCCGCTCCGCGAATGACCACTATCAGAAGGCCCAGGCTGCGCTCAAGGTCGGCGACTGGGCGAGCTACGGGCGCGAGCAAGCCGCGCTGGCCGACGATCTGCAGAAGCTGCTCGCTGCGACGCAGGGCTCGCCCACCTCTCGGTAGCCCGTTCGGGCCGGCACGCGGAGTGCGGACTTCGCCGTGGTAACTGGAGCCACGGGAAGCCCCGATGTTCATCACCACTGGCGTCGATCTGGTACGAGTCGACCGCCTGGCGGGTCTCGCAGCAAACGAGCGGTTCTTGCGGCGCGTGTTTGACACGTCCGAGCTCGACGATCCTCGACCAGCCCATCTCGCGGGCGTCTTCGCCTCGAAAGAAGCCGTCTTCAAGGCACTGAACGTCGCGCCTCGCTGGCAATCCGTCACGATTGTACGCGGCACCGGCGGGCGTCCCCGGGTGCTGATCAGCACCTCGGTTCGCCCGCCTCGACTTCGGTCGGTCGACGTGTCGATCAGTCACGAAGGCGCATTCGCCGTCGCCGTTGCCGTCGCGGTCTTCGATGATGAGGCCAGGCCGTCGTGAGCGGAACTCTCCAGAGCTTTATCCTCTCCCTCGACGTGTACCGCTACCGTCCTGCCCTTCGACGTCGGACCGAGTTTCGGACCTTTACCTGGACGTACGCCGAGCTGCTGCGGCGCGTGCGCGCCATCGGTCTCTGGTTTGCGACCCAGGGCCTTACCCGTGGCGATCGCGTGCTGTTCTGGGCGCCGAACTCTCCCACGTGGGTCGGTGCTTTCCTGGCTTGTTTCGCAACAGGTCTGGTCCCGGTCCCCCTCGACCTGCACAGCACCTCGGACTTCATCCAGCTTGTCGCGAACGAGACCGGCGCCCGTCTGTTGCTGCGCGGGCGATACCAGCCACACGTCGCGGGCGCGCCGCGAGCGATCTTCGATGATGTCCTCGAATGGGAGACACGCCCGGGCCGGCCCGAGCTGACCACCTGGCCATCCATCAGCCCGGATGACCTGGCAGAGATCCTCTATACCTCGGGCACGACCGCCCAGCCCAAGGGCGTGATGCTGACACATCGAAACCTCCGTGCAAATATCGATCAGACTCAGCCGATCATTCCGGTCGAACCGTACTACCGGCTCGTGTCTCTCCTGCCTCTCAGCCACTCGTTCGAGCAGATGGTGGGGCTCTTTCTCCCGATCAGCCGTGGTGGCCAGGTCACCTACCTGCAGACACTGACGCCGTCTGCCCTGAGCGATGCGCTGCACGAAGAGCAGCCGAACTTTCTCGTCGTGGTACCTCAGCTGCTCGACTTCCTGCGTTCGCGCGTCGAGAACAGACTGCCGGGACCGGTCCCTCGATTGCTCGCCGCGGCCATCCCACTGCTACTGATGCTCCCGCTCGCTACGCGCCGCGAGCTATCCGCCGTCCTTCGAGCGGGGATAGACGCGAGCCTGGACTACCTCGTCGTCGGGGGCGCCCCTCTGGATCGCTCCCTCGAGTGCTTCTGGGACGCGCTCGGTGTTCTCGTCCTGCAGGGCTATGGACTGACCGAGGCAGCGCCAGTCGTCACTGCAAACACCGTCGCGGAGCATCGGATAGGATCGGTAGGCAAGCCGCTCGCGGGCGTCGAAGTTCGACTCGGGCGAGACGGAGAGGTTCTCGTCAGGGGCCCGAACGTCACTCCCGGTTACTATCGCCGGCCCGAGGCGACCCGAGAAGCGTTCGTCGACGGCTGGCTCCGAACCGGGGATCTTGGCGAGTTCGACCGCGATGGCTTCCTTTATCTGCGAGGGCGCTCTAAGGACGTCATCGTGACGCCCGCCGGTCTCAAAGTCTATCCCGAGGATATCGAACGGGTGCTCAATCAGCAGCCTGGCGTGCGCGATAGCGCTGTCCTGGAATGGCGGAACGAGGTCTTCGCCGTCCTGCTGCTCGACCCCCTACGGCCTGTTCCACCACCGGAGATCATCGAACGCGCGAATCGCCAGCTCAATCCGATCCAGCGCATCCAGGGTTGGACCGTCTGGCCAGAAGCCGACTTTCCACGTACACCCACGCTCAAGGTGCGCAAGTTTCTCGTTCGAGAGGCGCTGGCCGCACACCTGCCGGCTCGAGCACCGGTCTCACGACCAGCCGGCCGCTTGGAGCAGATTGTTCAGGATCTTGCTCCGGACCGGAGGATCACGCCAGAGGCACGCCTCGGATCCGATCTCGGTCTGTCGTCGATTGATCGCCTCGAGCTTATCGCGCTCCTCGAAGAGGAGTTCCACGTCGATATCCCCGAGACAGACGTGACCGCGGAAACCACGGTCGCTGACCTCAAGCAGCTTGTCAGCGCGGGACGGCGCGAGAAGGTGCCTCGTCCTCCGACGTGGCCGCTTAAACCTATCGTTTCGAGGCTCCGCTCGTCCGCGCAGCAGCGTCTGATCTTTCCGCTGCTGCGACACGTGATCTGGCTCCGCGTCGAAGGTGCCGAGAATGTGTCTTCGTTGCACGGTCCGGTGATCTTCGCGGCCAACCACGCCAGCCTTCTCGACGGTCCGGCGTTACTGATGGCACTGCCCGCGCCCGTGAGAGAGAGGACCGCCATCGCGGCGCTGGCCGGCTTTTACTTCCCGCCCTCTCCAAGTGCTATCGTCAACGCGGCGCACTGGGCCCTATTCGATCTGGCGGCGTTGCTCTTCAACGTGTTTCCAGTGCCCCGATCGCGCGGATTCCGCGAGAGTCTGCGATTTGCCGGTTTCCTCGTCGAGCACGGGTGGAATCTTCTAATCTTCCCCGAGGGGACTCGGAGCTGGACCGGAGAGCTGACGCCGTTTCGCGAAGGAATCGGGCTTCTTGCGAGCGAGCTCCAGGTGCCTGTCGTACCGGTGCGCATTCGCGGCACGCATCGCGTACTCCCACGGTCTGCCATCATCCCAAGACCCGGCCCGGTGACGGTCCACTTCGGCCGGCCCCTGTGCTTTGCGCCGACGTCCTACTGGGAGATAACGCGCCAGATCGAAAAGGCGGTGGCCGAGCTTTAACGGCCTGGTAGGCTATAATCGAGCGCAGACTCGCTCCAGGAGACAGGAAGGGGGTCAGGATGCTCGGCCTGAAGGAAGCCAGATTGGCGCTCTCCGGCGCGGAAGCCGAGGCGGAGCGCCTGAGGATTGCCATCAGTATCGCGGTCGTGGACGCCAGCGGCCAGCCGATCGTACTCGTGCGCATGGACGGGGCAATTCCGGCGACGGCCGAGCTTGCCCTTGGTAAGGCATTCTCTGCGGTGTTCTGGCAGCGGCCAACCAGTGACCTCGCGGTTCTGGCCAAGGATCGGCCGGCCTTCTTCGACGCTTTGATGGCGACGGCACGTCGGCCGCTCGTGCCCTCGGCCGGCGGGCTTCCCATCGAGCAGGATGGAACACTGGTCGGCGGAATCGGAGTCAGCGGGGCGCGCTCACCCGAAGAGGACGTGATCTGCGCCCAGGCAGGGCTGCTAGCAGCCGGCCTGTCGCCGATCTAACCGGAGCTCGCCGATGAGTCAGATCGACGACGCGCTACCTCTGAGCGCCCTGTCGGAAATTCAGAGCCGCGTTCTCGATTGGTACGCGGTGAATCGCCGAAAGCTCCCGTGGCGCGGGGCAAATGATCCTTACGCCATCCTGGTATCCGAGGTGATGCTCCAGCAGACCGGTGTCGAGCGTGTCGCGGCTATGTATGAACACTTTCTCGACGCATTCCCCACGTTCGAGGCGCTCGCGGCCGCCGAGCGATGGCAGGTGCTCCGGGCGTGGGCTGGCCTGGGATACAACCGTCGGGCGGTCCATCTCCACCAGTCCGCCCGTATAGTCGTCCGCGACCACGGCGGAAAGCTCCCGTCCGATCCGACACTGCTTCGCCGACTCCCCGGTCTCGGTCCGTACACCGTCGCCGCGATTCTAAGCTTCGCCTTCCAGTACGACGTGCCCGCGCTCGATACGAACGTCCGACGTGTCATCGAACGGCTCGCCTTCGGGCGCCCGGTCTCTGACGCGACCCTGAAAGCCACGGCCACGAGATTAGTTCCTGCGGGTCGGAGCGCGGACTGGAACCAGGCGCTCATGGACTTCGGCGCGACGCACTGCACTGCCACCAACCCGAGGTGCCCCTCCTGCCCCCTCGCCGATCTGTGCGCGGCGCTTGAGAGCGATCGCGCTCGCGCAGCGCCGACGGCGAAGAAGGTCGCTGAAAGACCCGAACCGTACCGGGGATCCAGACGATTCTACCGCGGTCAGATCGTCGCGCGGCTCCGCGACCTTTCCCCGGAGATCTCGATCAGCGCCGACGACCTGCTGCGGTCACTCAAAGCAGACCCGACCCCCGCCGACGTGCACTGGATCGAGGAGCTGCTCAACGAGCTCGCCGCGGATGGCCTGGCCCAGGTCACCCGCGTGAACGGCGAGCTTCGCGTGTCCCTGCCGCGCTAGTGGCTGCGCCGTTGCCTTACCCGTCGTGGCGAGGGTGCATCCGTGCAGCCGGTCGATCAGAACAGCGACACTCTTCTCGATTGATCTCCTCGGCGACAGAGCCTTAATGCGATTCTGGCTTGACGGCTAGATAACCGTGCCCTATCGTGGAGCCGGCCGTGGCGATGGCTGCCAGTCGCCGATCGGCATCCTGCCCCTGGAGTCAAGCAACCTAGACCAGCGCCGGCTGAAGGCTCACGGATTCGTGATGGGCGAGGTTCCGAGGGCAAGCGATTTATCTCTGGCTCAGTGCAGCGAGCCCCCGGTCCCGAGTGCGTCCCACCCGCAGGTGTCGGCGGGGGTACCAGCGTAGCGGTTTTCATCCAGACACCGTTTATTTTCGGCGAGAACAGCCAGACGATGAGCTCGGGAATCACACGCGACATCGAATCCTTCCTCGATTTCTGCCTTGATCAGAATCGCTCCCGGAACACGGTCGCGACCTACCGTCAGATTCTGACCGACTTCGCGGACTGGTTGATCGAATCAGCGCCCGAGGTCAGCAACATCTCGGACGTGCGGCGCGAGCATATCCAAGCATACGGACGGGCCCTGCGCCTCCGGTCGCGGGGAAACGGCGGCGAGCTGTCGGTCCGGACGCGCGCCAAGTACCTGGCGACGCTGCGTAGCCTGCTCCGGTACTTCTCGCGGGAGACCGACATCCCGGTTCTCGCGCGAGACAAGGTTACGCTCCCGCGGACCGGCGACTATCTGCCCCGGGCGGTGCCGACACCGGAGGACGTACGACAGATGATCGAGGCCTGCCCGCGTGATACCTTCGTCGGGCGACGCGACCGGGCAATCCTGGCTCTGCTCTTCTCCGCCGGTCTGCGTATTGCCGAGCTGTGCTCCCTGGACCGTCGTCAAATACGCGAAGAGCGCCTCGGCACCGAGCCCATCATCGAGATCAGTATCGTCGGGAAGGGAAAGCACAGCCGCATCGTCTTTGTGAATTCCGAGGCGCAACGCTTTCTCAAGGACTACCTGGCGCTGCGTACCGATAACGACCCGGCCCTCTTCATCCACTCCCGGCCGGGAAAGCGGACCAGCCCGACGACCACGGCAAGCTTGCGTCTCACCCCACGTGCGATCCAGCGCATGGTCCGATCGGTCACGCTGAAGGTAGGATTAGCCGACCGCCTCACGCCACACGCGCTTCGTCATGGATTCGCGGTCGATCTCCTGCGTGGGGGAGCCGATCTACGCACGGTTCAGGACCTGCTTGGCCACCGGAGCGTCACGACCACTCAAATCTATACCCGACTTACCAATCGTACGCTGCTGGAAGGCTACCTGAAGCGGCGGTCATTACGGGACGGCGCGGACGAGAACTCTACCGGATCTGAATCGTAGCAAGGAGAACCCGGTCCCCGCTGTCGTCGCCCGAGCGCGTGCGAACCGGAAGGCGTGAGCCCGTGCTGGAGTCATACATGCCAACCTCGATTTGATACTGCCCGGGCGGTGCATCTGGCTTGATGGCCAGGTCGTAGCGATCGACGATGTACTCTCCGGGGACCCAGCCAGTTGTCGGGTCGCTGCCATCGCCGGGCTGATGGTCTTGCTGAGCCCAGATCGTACTGCGCTGATCTAGCAGGTGAGAAAACACGGTAAACCCAACGTCACCAGAATTGCCAAGGGCTCTCCAGTAGAGTGTCAGGTGCAGATGATCGCCAGGGTGTGCCGTCTCCGTGTCGAGCGTGTAGCCGACCAGCTCCGCGAAGGTGCCGATTCGCCAATCGAGCGGATGCGCAATATCCGGTGGTGGAGTCAGCAGGATTGGCCGGTTGCGCACTTGAACCGATCCGAGGTCCACTGCCGGGCCGTGTAGCGTGAGCGGTGAATTCCCTTCCGCTGGTGCCGCGAGCTGCAGCAAGATGTGCGTCTGCCCTGCTGGCGCGTCCGCCGGTACGACGAACCGGTGCTTGTCTTCGATTACCTCGCCACTAGTCCACTGGTCAGTCGGGAAATGACCGGCCCCGGGTGCCTCCACGAGCACTACCCGTCGATATCGACCGTTCTCCAGCGCGATCTGGACGTCATATCGCGGAAGGCCCGCGCGTTGAGCCATCCACCAGAGGGTAACGTCGATGCTTCCCCCCGGCACCAGGCGGGGCGCCTCGACCGTCGACCCGAGCAGCACGACGTCTCCCCCCAGTGTGATGTTCTGGCGGTGCGGAATATCGATACCAGATGGATCCACCACCTTGTGCGCGCGGGTCACGGTGAGCGGTACCACTTTGATCGACGTTCCGATCGGGGTTCTTGCGTCCTGCAAAACGTCGAGATCACTGCCGACTCCCTGGCCGTAGGTGCCCAGCTCCAGGAAGTAGGTACCCGGCGGAATGGCCGGTGGGACCTGGAAGGACAGCTCTCCCGGGACGACCTGGCCGGCAGGCCAGCTTGTCGTCGGATACGTCTCGGCGGCCGGGCGCCCATCGTGGCGCCAGTAGTAGAACCGACCGTCCGTCAGCCTCAGCGACACGATGTAGTCGTGGTCGAGCGGCCGCAATGCCTTCCAGTACAGCGTGATATTGCCGGACTCGCCGGCGGCAATCGACGACTGCTTGAGGTCGTATCCGAGTAGTTCGAGGCGATTGCCGAAGTTGACAGTCTCGGCGTGATCGGGCGTCGATTTGACCGTGAAGTGGGGAGGATGATCGATCGCAAAGAGCTGAAGGCCGAGACCGTGGAACTGGCGATCGACCGGAATCTGCCGGTAGGTGCTTTCGAGCGAGCGGCGCACGTAACCCGTCGGATCGGCCCAGTCGGGATTCCAGAGGACCAGCCAGGCTCGCTTGTGCCCGGCCAGAATTGCGTTGAGGCTGTCCGCCGCCCCCTGAATATTGCTTCCGGGCTGCAGCTGCGTCGCCGGGATGGTCCCGTGAGAGTAATATGGAAACGAGAAGGGATCCATCATCAGGATGACCACGTCTCCTGGCTGATAGTGCTGCTCAACGTAGGCGGTCAGGCCGCGATTATCTTCCTTGCGGTAGCTTGACCCGTAGTAGACCTGCCGGAGCTGGTCGAGCGATGCACCGGCAACCACGATCAGCATCGCGATCGGCAAGACAAGAGCACCGCGGCGAACCCAGGCACGTTCTCGGCGGTGGGCCCAGCGTCCAAGGTCCACCACGCCGAGCGCCAGGGCAAGGTAGAACGGAGGCGCGATCATGATGAGATACCGCTCGGTGAACTTTGGGTTCTGTACGAGAATGGCATAGAGGGCGATCAGCGGCACCACGAGGTAGGACAGGATGTAGAGCTCTCCACCGCCGCGACGGAACGCCCGACCCACGAGGAGGGCGATTCCGGCGCCCAGGAGAATCGCAGCGACTACCCCGACGATCAGGAAACGCTGCAGGATCGATCCCTGGCCCAATGCGAAGGCGGCGAAGACGTGCTCGAGCAGAAAGCCCAGCGATAGCTGACCCTTCCAGAAATCGGGCACGTGGAACAGACGCTGCATCTGCAGGTACGCCGCCGGGACCCAGGGTAGCCAGAGCACCGCTGCCAGCGCCATGCCGGCAATTCCACGAATGGCTCGGCGATGGTCCCGGATCGCGATGCCCACGAGGTAGAGCGCCTGGAATGCGATCACCAATCCGCCGAAATACTGCGTGTACAGGAGTGCAGCGGTGAAGGCGACGTAGCCCAGAAGCCATTGGCGGTGCACGGTTTCGAGCAATCGCCAGAGCGCGTACGTGGAGAGAACGCCAAACGTCGCAAGCGCGCTGTACATGCGGGCTTCCTGGGAGTAGTAGACCAGGAAAGGCGAGACCGCGACCAGAAAAGCGCCGATGACTCCGGTTGTCGCTCCGCGATCGAGGAGAAGGCCGCGAAGTGGCACCGCCAGGTCAGGATCCTGACCCCCCTGCACGACACGGAGAGGACGTGAAGCAGCGTGTGCGAGCGTTGCGGCCACCGGTGATCTCGCTCCGGTGCTCCCGATCGGCGTGACCTCCGGCGATCGCCGCTCGCGCGGCGTAAAGACGGCCTTGCCAAGCACGTAGGTCGCGGGCACCGCGGGAAGACCAAGCCAGAGCGCAACAAAGCGCACGGCAAACTCACTCTCCCCGGCCAGTCTCATCCAGAAGTGCAGCAGCAGGTAAAAGAGGGGCGGGTGAAGATCCTCGTAGACGAGGGTCCAGAACATCTGCTGCAGCGGACGACCGGCAAACGAGATGCTCAAACCCTCGTCCAGCCAGATGCTCTGAACGCCAAGATGCCAGACCCGCGCGGCAAAACCGACGAAGGTGAGGCTGAGGAGGATAAGGCGAAGCCCGGACCGAGCCGATCCCTTTTTCACTCCGCCCATGTCTCGCATCGACGCCATCGACGGGGATTATAGCAAACGGCGCATCTCCGACGACGTTGTCGAAGAGGTCGGTTTCTCGCTCGCTGACGCGGCTCTGAACGGAGAGAGCCGACCGATCATCGCTCTCGGCAGATCTCCTGGTATAGCCGAAGCGTTCGATTCGCGATGCTGTCCCAGTGAAAGTTCTCGGCCAGGCGTGCTACTCCGTGCGAAAGGTGTTGCCGCAGCACGGGATCGGAGATGGCTCGGCGGATCGCCTCGGCGAGCGCGACGGGGTCCTCTGCTGGAACCAGCAGCGCATTCTCTTCGTCGCGAAGAATCGGGAACGCCGCGGAATCCCGGTGCGCGGCCGGTACAGTGCTCACGATCGGAAGCTGGTGGACGATCGCGGCGATCAGGGTTCCGTGACGCAATGACGCGCCGTCGCGAAATGGAAGGACGCAGAGATCGGCCGCCTGCAGACACGCCGCCACCTCGTCAGCCCCGATGAACCCGGTCCATCGGACGTGTCCGCGGATGCCCGGTTCATCAAGACGCCGACGGATGTGGTTCTCGTACCGTCGATCTACGCTCCCGCTATCACCAGACGACGCGCCGATCATCAGGAGCCGCACCGGAAGCTCCTGCTGAACCAGCCTCTCGAATGCTGTCACCAGGGTGTCCAGCCCTTTATCTGGATTGAGGAATCCGAAATACGCCATCAGGATATCGCTCTCTCTCACTCCAAGCTTGGCCCGCCAGTCGGAGCGGTCGTACCCCTCGGGCGGCTCGGCCGGTATATTGCTGCCGATTGGGATGGCGCGGAGGGGACGCCGTCCCCAGGCGAGTCCGGTTCTCTGATCATCCTTCGTTCCCCCCAGGCGAGCGAAATCCTCTCCATTCGTCGCGACCACGGCGTCCGCGCCCGCCGCCAGAATGTGTGTCGCGAGATGCCGAAGTCGGCCAAGCTTGGGCAGGATGTACGGCTCTTTGAGATCGTGGAAGGTAACGACCAGCCGAGGACGATGAGGAACCAATCGATTGAGCCACGGCAGGAGATTCACCCCGAGACTCATTCCGAAGGCACCGGTCTGATACTGGACGTGGAGAACATCCGGCCGAAGCCGAGCGACGTGATCGCGTACCCTGGTCCAGACGCGCGCATCCCAGCTTTCCACCCACGGGAACACCTGGGGCGAGGTCGTGGTGAACGTTCCAGAGACACGCGTCGAGGTCAGGACGGATACCTCGACGCCGAATCGGACCAGACCCGCGGCGAGGAGGGCGGTGTAATCCGCCACTCCGCCTCGCATCGGCGGGTACTCCCCGCTGATCAGCGCGACGCGCACCGAGACCTCGACGCGGTGCTGCCGCTGGATTCGACGGATGGTCCGCCGAGATGGCTCACCTGGTACCGCGCAACCCGAACGAGGTTGCGGATCCGTCGGACCCGCAGCCCGGGGCGATGGAGGAGGATAAGCTTGAGCGTCTCTTCGGAGACGTCGATAAGAGTATTCGCCAGCAAGAACAGGCGAAGCGCTCTTCCAACATCTGCTCCGAAATACTTCTCGAAATATCGGCACTTGCTCTCGTTGAAATGCTGGGCACGGCGCGCGAGGTTCTGCTCGCTGCTGCGGCCCTCGTGGTGGACGACATGTGCACTCGGGACGTACACGACGCGCCAGCCGTGATCTCGAGCCCTGCGGCACCAGTCGAGCTCTTCGGAGTACATGAAGAACTGCTCGTCGAAGCCGCCGACAGTCTCGATGACCTCTCGCCGGGCCAGCAGACACGCGCCGACCAGCCAATCGACGTCCTGCACTTCGTCATCGCGACGGTCGCCCACGTAGTACCGCGTCAGGACCGGGCAGTCTGGCCACCACTGCTGGAACCGAGTGCTCTCGATCATCGCAGTGAGCAGCGTAGGAAATCGACGCCGCGACCCCTGGGTTCGGCCGTCAGGATACCGCAGCAGCGGGCCGACGATGCCGACCGTTGGATTCGCATCCAGGAACGCAAGCATCGTTTCGAGGGCTCCCGGCGCCAGCTCGGCATCCGGGTTCAGGAAGAGGATCGACCTCCCGTGCACTACCGCGAGAGCCTGGTTATTCGCGGCCGAAAACCCGACGTTGGTCCGATTCGTGATCAGTACTGCATCGGGGAAATCACGTCGCACCTCCTCGGCAGATCCATCGGTGGACCCATTGTCGACGACCACCACCTCGATGCTCCGCTGCGGAGCTGAGTCCGGAATCGACTGGAGGCACCGGCGCAGCAGGTCACGCACGTTGTAGGAGACGACCACGACAGATACATCGATCATTGGCAGGATTGTACACTCGCGGTCGCTGCTCTCGTCAATGCCCCTTCCGGGGGACGAACCCGGAGAGTGATACGGATTTTTTTCCGTCGCGGGGTGCCCGTCGTGGCTCACGGGAACGTCTTGCCGATGGACAAGGCCGTGAGTATACTGAGGTCGTTCTCGGATGGTCGGCCACGTGGCGGTTTGCGCGGTCGGGGGATTTCTCTGGCCAAGCACATTTGGGAAGGTGAGGTAGGTCATGCCCGAACCCCTGGTGTACCTGAACGGCGAGTTCGTTCCGTACAGCGCGGCGCGCGTTTCGGTGGAGGATCGAGGCCTTCAGTTCGCGGACGGCGTCTACGAGGTGGTCCGCTACTATGACGGGCGCCCATTTCGAATGCAGCAACACCTTGCTCGCCTCGTGCGTTCGGCTGCTGGTATCGAGCTGCCGCTTCCGCCGATCGAGGAGATTCGACGAGCAATGGATGCTCTGGTCGAAAAGCAATCCCTTCAAGATGCGACGGTCTACCTGCAGATCACGCGGGGCCCGGCGCCGCGGGCGCACGGGCTGGTGACCGACCCCACGCCGACTGTGATCGCAATCGCCCGCGAGGCCCATTCCGTTCGACCTCGACCGACACTGCGCGTCGTCACGGTGAGCGACGACCGATGGGCACGATGCTACCTGAAGACGACCGCCCTTCTGCCCAACGCCCTGGCCCGCGAGCGAGCACGAAGGCTAGGCGCCGACGATGGCATCTTCGTGCGAGACGGCTTCGTCATGGAGGCAACCGCCTCGAACGTGTTCGTCGTTCTGAAAGGACGACTGCTGACGCCGCCGCTCACCAACTACATCCTCGCCGGAATCACCCGCGAGGCGGTCATCGAGCTCGCGCGCGGAGAAGGCATGGCGGTGTCGGAGGAGCCCATCTCGGCGCATCTGCTCTATGAGGCGGATGAAATCTTTCTGACTGGAACCAACAGCGAACTCGGACCGATCATCGCGGTAGACGGTCGGACGGTCGGCGACGGGTCCCCGGGGCCCATTTTCAACCGACTGATCGCCGCCTTCGACGTCGCGGTGCGGAGCAGTCAGCCGATTGGCGCCCGATCAAGCTGAGGTGGCCGTCGCCCGCGCACGTTCTCGTCTGCCGTTCCCCTGGCACGGCCGAGCGGGATGGGTGAGTGGGCAGCTGAAGCGCCTTGGCGGTCTTCGGGGCCGGCTCCAGCACATTGCTCGCCGTGTTCCGATCGCTCTCTGGCAGGCCGGGCTCGAGCTGCTGACGCCCTGCGTCAGCGTCCTGCTTGCTCCGCTCTTCTACTGGCGTATCCTCACCCCGGATCCCCTCGATGCCGCCACGTTCCCAACCGGCGACTTCACGGACCTGAACTACCCGTTTCGTCGCTGGGTCGCCGAGCAGCTTGCCCGCGGCGAGGATCCCTACTGGGACCCCTTCATGTCGGGCGGACACTCCGCGATCGGAGATATCCAATTTCGCATCCTCTATCCTCCGGACACCTGGCTGGCCCAGCTCGGCGGTGCCTCCTTCCCCGTTCGTCTTCTGGAGATGGAGATCGTCGGCCACGTCGCCGCCGCCTGTCTCTTCACCTATCTCCTGGTGCGACGTCTGAGCGGGAGCCGGATCGGCGGCCTGGCATCGGCGATCGTCTTCGCATTCGGAGGATACCTCTCGGGTTTTCCGATCCAGCAGGCAAACTTACTGGACGCGAGTGTCTGGCTGCCTCTCATCCTGCTTTGCATCGACGTCGGGGCAGAGTACGGTGTCGTCAGCGCGTTCGTCGCGGGCGCGGTCGGGCTCAGCCTGGCCGCGCTCGCCGGTCACCCGCAGACGCTGGCCTACGTGGGACTGGCATCCGGGTTGTATCTGCTTTACAAGAGCTGGGGCCACGGACGGATACGCTGGACGACGATCGTGGGGCTACCGATTTTGTTCGTCGGCGGCCTGGCGCTCGCGGCCGAAGCACTCATCCCTGCCTACCTCCACCTGCAGCTTACGGATCGCACCAACGTATCCTACGCTTTCAGTAGCACGGGCTTTGCGCTCCACGAAGCGCTGGGCCTGGTACTACCGAGCGGGTTCGGCGGTACGCCTCTCTACAACGGAATCTTTACCCTGCTCCTTGTCGCCGTGGGGCTCAGCACTCCGACTCGACGGTCCAACAAGCTTTTCTGGGCAGGGCTGGCGGTCCTCAGCCTGATCCTCTCTTTTGGCGGAAACACTTTCCTCCAGCAGATCTCCTATCTTCTTCTCGGGCCTCTCAAGTTCCGTCAGTACGAGCGCTCGGTCTTCCTGGTGGATCTCTGCGTCGCGGTGCTCGCGGGGTATGGTGCCGCCGAGCTCTCACACGCTCGGGACCTTGCGCTCGGCTGGCTTCGCCGTGTCTCCATCGGAGCGGTAAGCGCCATCGTGGGCTTTGGGGTGCTGGCCGCGGTCCAGTATGCCGGAGCAGCGGGGGATACGCAGTCGCGGCTTCTCAGCCTGCTCGACCGGGCGGTGTTCAGCGGTCTCATCCTGAGCCTGGGTGTCGCTCTCCTTCTGACGCGCCAGCGACGCGTGCTCCGTCCAGCGGTCGCGGGACTCTTTGCCGTGCTTCTGATCTGGCTCGATCTCTTCTCGACGAACTGGCAAAACAATCTCCAGCCTGGCGATCCCGATCGGCTGGTCGCGTCCAGTCCAATCGCCGATTATCTGGAGAATTACACGAGCGGCCTGTATCGTATCGCGAGCGAGGGCCTGCTTCCCGGCGATGGCAACGCCGGATCGCTGTTCCGGTTGCAGGATGTCGTCGGCAATACGCCACTGGAGACGCGCGATTACGCGGATTTCACTGCCAAAGTGCCAGAGCTCGTCCGCTGGCAGGTGCTTGGCGTCCGCTACGTCGTCACGACACGCAAGATCGACGATCCACGGCTGCACCTGCTGCGTCAGGACGGGCAGAAGTACCTGTACGAGCTCGACGAGAAAGTACGCTTACCCCGCGCCTACGTCGTCGAACAGACGATTTACGCCCCGGATCACGAGGTCGCGCTCGACCTGCTCAAGAGCATCGATCTCCGCCGCATGGCGGTCGTGGAGGATCCGCATCTCACTCTCAACGCTACGACGACGTCACCGTCGGCAGTCCAGATCACCGCGTACGGCTCGAACAGTCTGTCGTTGACCGCCAAGCTTTCCGTACCCGGGCTTCTGGTCCTGGGCGACGTGGATTATCCCGGCTGGCAGGCGGAGGTTGACGGGCGACCAGCATCGATCGTGCGCACCAACGGGATCGTTCGTGGGGTCCCGCTTCAGCCCGGACAGCACACGGTTCACTTCCAGTTCGTACCCCCCGGTCTCGCCGAGGGGCAGCGTCTCAGCACCCTCGGGAGAACTGTCCTGCTCGATATCGTCGCGGCAGAAGTCATCCTTCGCGCCCTCTGGGCTGGGTTCAGACTCGCCCGTCAGGTCCAGGGCAAGGCTCGTTTCAGGGTGACGGCACGCCGTGCCTCTTGACGGGCGCGGCAGGCTCGAGCCGGTCGCTCGCCGCTCGCAACGTCTCCCGATCATCGTGCTGACAGTGGAGACGGCGGGGATCGGGCGCGCTGTTCCCTCGATTGCCGAGGCATTGGAGCCATGGTAGAATTGATTGGCAGAAGTCTGTCGGGGCCAGGTCGCGCCGTGTCTGGGCGACGAAGGATTCCCATGATCTCGTTCATCGCGGCCAGGCCAGGCGGGAGAACGACCAGAGGATCGATCTGTTGGGCGGGTACGGGAGCGAGAGCACCACGAAAGAGTGTACGGTCGGTATCGTGCTGCTCCGCGGTGCCCGTGGCGTTATCACCGTCGAACGACATTAGGACACAAGTGGGGAGGGCTATACCGTGGATACGGGAACCTGGACTGTAAAGAAGGGTCTCGCCGAGATGCTGAAGGGCGGCGTCATCATGGACGTCGTGACCGCGGAGCACGCACGAATCGCGGAAGAAGCGGGCGCGTGCGCAGTTATGGCGCTGGAACGCGTCCCGGCCGACATTCGCGCTGCGGGTGGCGTCGCGCGGATGAGTGATCCCAAGCTCATTCGTGAGATCCAGGATGCCGTCACCATTCCCGTGATGGCGAAGTGTCGAATCGGACACTTTGTCGAGGCACAGGTTCTCGAAGCCCTCAAGATCGACTATATCGACGAGTCCGAAGTTCTAACGCCCGCGGATGAATCGCACCACATCAACAAGCATGCGTTCAAGGTACCGTTCGTCTGTGGTGCACGCAATCTGGGCGAGGCGCTCCGTCGTATCGGCGAGGGCGCGGCGATGATTCGGACCAAGGGCGAAGCTGGTACCGGCAACATCGTCGAAGCAGTGCGACACATGCGGACGGTGATGGACGAGATTCGTAAGATTCAGAATATGCCCGAAGAAGAGCTGATGGCCGAGGCAAAAGAGCTAGGTGCTCCCTACGAGCTCGTCCTCGAGGTGCATCGGACCGGCAAGCTCCCGGTCGTGAACTTCGCCGCGGGTGGGATCGCGACGCCCGCGGACGCGGCGCTGATGATGCAGCTTGGCGCCGATGGCGTGTTCGTGGGCTCGGGCATCTTCAAGTCGTCGAACCCGGCTGCGCGGGCGCGAGCGATTGTGCAGGCAACGACCCACTACCGCGATCCACAGATCATCGCCGAAGTATCGGCTGGCCTCGGCGAGGCCATGCGCGGACTGGAGATCGGATCCATTCCGAAGGAAGAGCTTCTTGCGGCACGAGGCTGGTAGTCACGGTGAAAATCGGCGTACTTGCGCTCCAGGGGGATTTCCGCGAGCACGTTCAGATGCTTCAGCGGATGGGGGTAGATACGGTCGAGGTGCGCTTGCCGCGAGATCTCCTGGAGGTCGACGGGCTGATCATTCCGGGAGGCGAGAGCACGACGATCGGCAAGCTCCTGGTCACGTTCAATATGATGGACGATCTGCGAACGCGCGCGCTGAATGGATTTCCGATCTATGGAACGTGCGCGGGTGCAATCGTGCTCTCGAAGGACGTTCGTGGCCTGGCGGCCGACCAGCCGTTGATCGGGGTGATGGATACCACAATCCAGCGCAATGCGTTTGGTCGCCAGGTCGATAGCTTCGAAGCTGACCTCTCCATACCGGTCCTCGGAGAATGCCCGTTCCGGGCGGTTTTCATCCGGGCGCCGGTTATTGAGCGAGTCGGCCCGGAGGTAGAGGTGCTGGCTCGATTGCCGGACGACACTATCGTGGCTGCCCAGCAGGGTAATCTTCTCGTGACGGCGTTTCATCCGGAGCTGACCGACGATCTACGCTTCCATAGATACTTCGTCCAGCTAGTCGAGAGGTGTCAATGAGGCGCCCCTCGTGCGAGAGCCGATGATTCGGGCGTTACGGCCCACCGACATTCTCCCGTTTGTCGCGTTCTGCCACCAGGTGTCATGCGGCTCCGACGACCGGACGTCGGTCCTCACTCGATCCCTGTCTGCTATCGGCGTGTTCCTTGAGCGGTCGCTGGCCCTCGAACCAGGACGAGAAAGCTGGGTTCAGATCGAACACGGGCAGATCTCCGGCCTGGTGAGCGCGAAGCGACGCGAGGGCGCTGATATCTGGGACATCGATCAGCTTGTGTACGTGCCGTCGCCCGATGCGCCTCGGACCTGCGCGCGTCTGCTCAAGCATCTGCTGGCGGCGGCGAGCGACGACGGGGTACAGAAGGTCTTTCTTCGCCTCGAGTCGGATAATCCTGCCCTTGAATGGGCGCGGCAGGTCGGCTTCGTCCAGTATTCGACCGAGACGATCTATCATCTGCCAGAGGTCCCGGTTCCGGCACATCCGCCGCGGGTGCAGCGTCTGCGCCCGCGCCGTCCCGCCGATCACCAGGCATTATTCCAGCTATACTGCAGCGCGGTGCCGGTGCGCGTGCGACAGGCAGAGGGAATGACATTGCACGAGTGGCGATGGACCGATGGCTGGTGGCTCGACCCGATGAGCCTGCAGATCTTCCGCCACCACCGCCGTGTCGATTACGTCGTCGAGTCGACGGAGCGATTGTCTGGCTGGTTGCAGGTCGAGCGGAGAATGAGGCGGCTGACAGTTCTCACGGATACTCGCGAGGAGATCGACGTCGAGGCGCTCGTCCGCTACGGTCTTACCAGGCTTCGCGCGGGGGGTGATGCCTACTGCGCGGTTCGCGACTATCAGCCCGAGCTTGGCCGTGCACTTGAAGAGATTGGATTCAGTCCGATTGGGAGCCAATCGCTCCTTACCCGCGCCCTGGCGACAAGAATACCTGAAGGAAAACTGGTACCAGTACGAGCATCCTAAATATGACGTATCATCACACACGTAGATTGGGCGCCGACGAGTTTCGGCGCGGTGGCGCGTCCTTTTCGCGCCGGATCGGGGGTCTGTTCGACGGTCGTCCACCGCGACCGGCGATTCCTCCGCTGCCGCCCACGACGGTCGTGCAGCGGCAGATCACCGACAATATCGATGCGCTGCTCCAGACTTTGCCGCCTCGCATCGTCGAGCCGCTGCGGGAGCTCGAAGACCGCGACGCGTTGCTCGAGGTGGTTCTCGATCTCGGACGCGTCCCGGAAGCAAGATTTCCTGGCCGCGAGGTCGTCCTCTCCACCCAGGAAGTGACGGACGAAGACATCGATTACGTTGTCTCGCGTATCGGCGAGTTTGGCGACGACAACCGCGCCGGGATCGAGCGAACGCTGCACCGGATCTCTTGCATGCGGAATCGTAAGGGTCGCATCGTCGGCTTGACCTGCCGCATCGGGCGTGCTGTCTATGGCACGATTGCGATCATCCGCGACATCGTCGAGTCCGGACGAAGCGTTCTGCTGCTCGGACGGCCTGGCGTCGGAAAGACGACGATGCTGCGCGAGGTAGCCCGCGTCCTGGCCGACGATCTGAAGAAGCGTGTCATCATCGTCGACACCTCGAACGAGATCGCGGGCGATGGGGATATCCCCCACCCGGGTATCGGGCACGCGCGGCGAATGCAGGTTCCAACCCCGAGCCTTCAGCACGCCGTGATGATCGAGGCGGTCGAGAATCACATGCCGGAAGTGATCATTATCGACGAGATTGGCACCGAGCTCGAAGCACAAGCGGCACGAACGATCGCTGAGCGTGGCGTCCAGCTCGTCGGCACGGCGCACGGAAACACGCTCGAGAACCTGATGCTCAATCCGACGCTGTCCGACCTGATCGGGGGAATCCAGAGCGTCACGTTATCAGACGAGGAAGCTCGGCGCCGCGGGACACAGAAGTCGATCCTGGAGCGCAAGGCGCCCCCGACGTTCGACGTGGTCGTCGAAATTCAGTCGTGGGATAACGTCGCGGTTCATCGCGACGTCGCCAGCACCGTAGACTCGCTTCTGCGCGGGCACCCGGCGCCAGCCGAGCTGCGTTCGGTCGGAGCCGGCGGCCAGGTGACGATCGAGCAGGTTGAGGCACCGTCCGTTCCGGCGCCAGCATCCGGGCCACGATTGGAGGCGATCCCGCCGCGCCGTCTCCCCTCTCCCCGAAGCGCGGGGAAGGGAATGCGGATTTACGCGTATGGCGTGAGCCAGAAGCGCGTTGAGCAGGCGGCCCACGAGCTTCAGCTTCCGGTCGAGCTGACCAAAGACGTTCACCAGGCCCGCGCCGTGATCACGCTGAAGAATTACTACCGAAAGAAGCCAGCGGCCGTCCAGGACGCCGAAGAGCTGGGTATTCCAGTCTACGTCCTCAAGAGTAACACGTTGGTGCAGGTCCAGCAGTGCCTCGCGAGCCTGTTCGAGCTGGACACTCCGCCAGATCCGGTCGCGGCGGCCCTGGCCGAGACGCAGGATGCGATTGATCACGTCCTCACGCAGGAGAAGGCAGTCGAGCTCACGCCGCAGAACGCGTACATCCGCCGCCTGCAGCACGAGATGGCAGAGAAGTACAATCTCGCCTCGCGCAGCGAGGGCAAAGAGCCATACCGTCGCGTGAGGATCTATCGCGGGCCCGGTCAGAGCTAGATCGTGTTCATCACGTTCGAGGGGCCCGAGGGGGCGGGTAAGACGACGCAGCTCGGTCTTCTGCGCGATCGTCTGGAGTCGGACGGTTGGAATGTCCTGACGACCTTCGAGCCTGGAGGCACCCCCGTCGGCGACGCGATTCGCCAGATCCTGCTTGCGTCTGACCGCGATTCTGGCCCCGTCGCACGCGCCGAGGTGCTGCTCTTCGCGGCCGCGCGAGCCCAGCTCGTCGATCAGGTGATCGCTCCGGCGCTCCGTCGTGGCTACATCGTGCTATGCGATCGCTATAACGATTCGACGCTTGCCTATCAGGTCGGCGGGCGTGGCCTGCCCAGGGATCAGGTGGAGAAAGTGACACGATTCGCCACGGGTGGCCTGGTGCCGGACCTGACCTTCCTTCTGGATCTCGACGTCAGGGCCGGCCTGGCGCGTAAGCGTTCGACGACAGTGGATCGCATGGAGCGAGAGGAGCTATCATTCCATGAGCACGTGCGTGCTGAGTATCTCGCCCTGGCACGGAGCGAGCCCGGACGGATCGTCGTGCTGGACGCGACGCGTCCAATCGATGAGCTCGCTGCCGTGATCACCAGGCGGGTAATCGAGAAACTGCGAGACGCCGGATAATTAGAAAGGGGCATTCCCGAGATGAAGCTCGTGCTTGCGATCGTCCATAGCGATGATGCCCCTGGCTTGCTGGATGCGCTGACCCGTCGCGGCCACCGGGCAACTCGGATCAACACGGCGGGCGGATTTCTGAAGGAGAGTAATGCGACGATTCTCCTCGGCGTGCAGGACGATCTGGTCGACGAGGTGCTTGGCGTCATTCAGTCCAACTGCCAGACCCGCACCCAGTACGTCAACCCGCTACCGCCGGTGATGGAGCCGGGAGAGTTCTATATGCCCTATCCGGTCGAGGTTCAGATTGGCGGCGCGACGGTGTTCGTCATGGACGTCGAGCAGGTCGTGCCGCTCTAGCAGCCTTGACTTGAGCCACCGTCCGCGCCGCGTCGCTTAGCCACCCCGAAGTCGACGGAGCTCGTCGAACAGCTCCTTCTCGCGAGCCGAGAGCTTGGTCGGCAGGACGACCTTCATCTTCGCGAACATGTCTCCGTGGCCAGTGCCGCCGAAGCGCGGCATCCCCTTGCCAGCCAGACGGAAGACCTGTCCATTCTGGGTCTCAGGAGGAATCCGGAGCGCGACCTTCCCCCCAATCGTCGGCACCTGCACCTCGCCGCCGAGAACCGCCGTGGTCAGCGGCAGCGCCACCTCACAGTAGAGATCGTCGTCCTTGCGCTCGAACGTACCATGTGGCAGCACCGTCACCACCAGGTACAGATCGCCGGATGGACCTCCGCCGTAGCCCGTGCCTCCTTCACCGGCGAGCCGGATTCGCTGGCCGGTACGAACGCCGGGGGGAATGCGGACCTCGATACGACGGGGCGAGACGCCGTTGAGCGAAGGAATCTCGAGGATGCGAACACCGCCGAAGTATGCCTCTTCGAGACTGATGCTGATTTGATGCTCCACATCCTCGCCACGCCGTGGGCGTGGACGGGCACGGGTCCCGGTCCGGGTTCCGAAGCCTCCCATACCCGTGCCGAACAGGTTCTCGAGGATTTCGGAGAAATCCGTACCCGAGCCGAAGTCGAAGTGAATACCTCCCGTCCGCGGATCGAATCCGGGCTGACCGAAACCACCCTGCCCCTGGGCGATGTGCTCCCAGTTCGGGCCGAACTGATCATACTTTCTGCGCTTCTCCGGGTCCGAAAGGACATCGTAGGCCGCCTGAAGCTCCTTGAACCGCGCCTCCGCCGTCTTGTCTCCCGGGTTTAGGTCCGGATGGTATTTCCGTGCCAGCTTCCGGTATGCTGCTCGAATTTCCTTGTCAGTTGCGGTTCGGGGCACGCCCAGCACGCTGTAGTAATCGCGCACCGTCGATTGTGCCATAGCCCCTCCCTGTGGGCACGAGAAGGTGGAGAAACGCGGGAGCCTGGGTGCACATCTCCCTTGAACGACCACCTTCTGGACATTCTCTGGAAGTCTGCCCGAATGATATCACCCTGAGTATATCATTGTCAAGGTATGTGCCACGGACAAAGTTGAAGCACGGCCCGATCGTGTCCGGCTGGCGCCCCATCCCTCGAACCAATGGACGCCAGCGCGGAGCCAGCCGGAAGCCTGAATGACCAGGTTCGCGTTTCGCTGGCCAGAGAATGAGGGCCAGAGAATGAGAATGATGGACCTTCTTCCTGAACTGTGATCTGAAGTCCCGTCTCTCGCAGTACGACGAGCGGCGTACGGTCGAGCCGTCCGTCCGCCAATATGGTCTGGCGTGCACTGCGCAGCCGTGATCCAGCGCCGACCTCGTCGGGACCGACGCCGAAGCCGATCAAACCGACGATACTCTAGGGGAAGGCTCAGCCGAAGTCAGAGCACATCAGCGGTGGTGGAGCCTGCGTAACCTGGACGGCAGGCGGTGCCTTCCAGCCGGCCCGGGCTGCCCGGTGGCCACCTGCGGATGCCGGTGACGGGTGAGACGTGCCAGCGCGCCACTGGCGCTCAAGATCTGACGACCGGTCGGGGCATCGTGGCGCAAGGGCAGCTGGGGCAGCGGGATGGTCGGAGGAGCGCCAGGACGCAACCGTGTCCCGCCCTGCACGGGAATGTCACGACTCGCGGCGTGATCCTCAGCGCGCGGAGACGCTTGGCGCGTGCTGAAGCTCCCACCGCTGGTAGTACTCGTGGGCAGGAACGATCGGCGCGACCTCGAGGAGCCGAAGATACTGACTGTACGGCGCGTACTTCGCACGGACGTCCGCCTCGTCCCTCGCCTCGACGATATCGTATCCGGTGCACCCGTCCGGAGACAGGTAGACGATATTCCCCCGAACCTTCTTGATCTCTCCAGCAATCACCTTCCGCGTCAGTTCGTCCACCGTGCTTCGGTCGCATTCGGTCTTGACGAAAAACAGCATGACACTCCTCCCGTCGCTCGGGCCTCGACGGCGATGGGCGACTGGATTGTCAAGGCGGCAGGGGGCGTGCCAGGCTGGGGCCAGCGCTAGCTCGCGTAGCGGTCAGGCGGTCGGTGGTGCCTTCGGGAGTTCGTCGGTCGATAATTGCTCGAGTGCACGACGGACCAGTCGCCGACGCTCGTCCGGCGGCAGGTGATCAAACCCGGAATGGGCACCCTGCAACGTGTCCAGCACCCGTTGCAGGCGAACCGCAAACTGGTTCGTCGCGAGGCGTAGCGCCTCTTCCGCATCGACGCCGTGCCGGCGAGCGAGCGTTACCAGATCGAACAGGCATTCTCCCAGCGCGCGTTTGATCTCGTCGGGCCCGGCGGCGAGGTGATCCAGCGCGGACAGATCTGGCACGGTGTCCGGGGGCGTCCAACCGTAGCGTGTCGCACGGCTCTGCACCGCGTCGGCACGCATCAAGGCAGGCATCGACTCGGGAATAGTCGAGAACGAGGCGTTCTGCGAAGCGCTTTCGCTGCGCTTGATCTTCTCCCAGTTGCGCAGGACGTCAGCGCTGGAGCTGACCTTGACGTCCCCGAATACGTGAGGGTGGCGGCGAATCAGCTTTTCGTTCACCACGCGGAGGACGTCTTCGAGGCTGAAGGACCGAGATTCCAGACCCAGCTGGCAATGCATGACCACCTGAAGCATGACATCGCCAAGCTCTTCGGCGAACTTGCCCACGTCGTTCTCGTCAAGCGCGGCGATGGCCTCGTAGGTTTCTTCGATCAGATGCTTTTTCATCGAGTGATGCGTCTGCTCGCGATCCCAGGGGCAGCCATCCGGAGCCCGTAGTCGCGCCACGATGTAGCGCAGCGTGTCAAAGCTCGGAAGATCGGCGAGCGGCTGGACCGGTGCGACGTAGATGCCCGCGCTCGCTCCGTCGAGATCGATGGTCTCGAGGTGACCGAGCGGAACGGTCTCCGTCCGGACGTGGCCGGATTCTTCGACGACGACGATCGACAGGGAATGCTCGACAGGGTACGCGTCTTCAAGCGCGTCTCGCAGCCTCCCAAGCGGGGTACCGTCGTGGAGCTCTGTCAGCAGGACCGGTTTCGTCGGATCGATCAGACGGCCACGACCGCTGAACGGGTCGAAGGCGCGCTCGGCGTCATCGTGATGGCGGTTGACGAGCTGCGCGGTATCGACTATCGTGATTCCGCCGGCCAGCGGATCGAGACGAAGCGTCTGGATAACCAGATCGATCATGCTGATCCCGGCGACCATCTGCACCGAAAAACCTCGCGCCGCGGCGAGATCGACGACGAGCCGTACTGACTGATCGCCCAGGAAGGGGCTTCCCGGGACGGCGTAGACGACCTCGGGTGAGCGATTCGCCTGGTCCAGGATTCGTTCGGCGATGGTCTGGCTGGCGGCACTCGGCAAGCCTTCGCGATCGTCCAGATCGTCAAACGCGACGACAGTCGCCCGCAGGTGCGGCGAACGGAGGACGGGGTGTTTCGACGTTCGAGCGTAGATGCGGTGTGCGCTTCCGAGGACGTCCAGCGCTTCTCTGGTAAGATATTTCCAGGGACCGGGACCAAGCCCGACGATTGTGATCTGAGCCATTGTCTTCAATTATACCGAATTGACCAGGCGACTGCTTCTGGATTGCAAGATGCCGGGCACTGCTGCAGCGGAGACGATGACGGGAATCAAGGGGTGATTATGCTGATCAACGCGCTTGAGATGAGGACCCCATGATCGATCGACGCCTGCCATTCTCGAAGATCGACCAGGTCTGTGTCGTGGTTCGCGACCTTCGTCGCGCCATGGAGCGTTACCGACGTCTCCTGAACCTCTTCCCCTGGCGCATCTACACGTTCAGCGCGCCGGTCGTCCAGGATATGACGTACCGCGGAAAGCCAGCCGACTACAGTATGCGCGTGGCATTTACCCAGTGCGGACCGGTGCAGTTCGAGCTGATCGAGCCGCTGAAAGGACCGACGATTTACCACGAGTTTCTCGAGCGTCACGGGGAAGGAATCCACCACTTCGGAGTATGGGTTCCGAACCTGGAGCAGGCAGTTGCCGAGGCTCGGCTCGCCGGTTTCGAGGTGATTCAGAGTGGCCGGGGATACGGGGTGCGCGGAGACGGTGGATATGCCTATCTGAACACGGAGATGGCGCTCGGGGCCATCTACGAGCTGATCGAGGTACCGAGCGAACGACGCCCACCGGAGGAGATCTACCCACCCTCCGAAGAGTAGCTGGCCACTCGTCCCATCGAGCCGTGCTCGAGTAACAGTAGATCCGAGTCCTATACCGGCCAGGAGGAGCCTCGTGGTGACGACGCGCCCCAAAGTCTTGATCGTCTGCAATCAGGAGGTTCGCGACCGCTATCTCGCCGAGGACGATCTGCGTCGCTTGAGTGTCTTCGCCGATTGGGAATGGCTTCGCTCCGAGGGCGGGAAGGGCTTTGAGCCGAACGAAGATCCGCAGGCTATCGCCGCTTTGTGCCAGCGAGCGCCGGACGTGGACGCGATCGTCGTCTGTCACGGAGCACCACGAATCAGCCGCGAGGTGATCGAGCTTGGCACGCGACTGCGGTTCGTCGGCGAGCTGGAAGGAGATCGGTTCGCCTATCGTATCGATACCGCTGCCGCCTGGGAACGCGGCATCCGGACCGTGGACACGACGAATGGCTCGTCGTACCCGGTAGCAGAGTGGGCACTCGCCCTGGCAATCATTTCCTTGCGCAACGCGGGCGAGCAATTTCGGCACATGATCGAACCGAAGGAGTATCGGCGACCAGTCACGGATTTTGGCTACATCCACGCCGAGCTGTATGGAAAGAAGGTCGGGCTTATCGGGTGCGGGCACATCGGACGACGGCTTATCTCCTTTCTCGAGCCATTCCACTGCGACGTCCGGGTCTACGATCCATACATTCCGAAGGAGCTACCCGATACGCTCGGATTTCTCCTCACCTCGCTCGACTTTGTTATGTCAGATTCCGACATCGTGATCTGCCTCGCGCCGCTCACGCCCGCGACGCGGCAAATGATTGGCAGGCGAGAGCTCGGCCTCCTGCGCCCCGGATCGGTTTTCGTCAACGTGTCCCGTGGCGCGATCGTCGACTCGGAGGCACTGATCGAACGCCTGCGGCGAGGCGACATTGTCGCCGGACTTGACGTCTTCGACCCCGAGCCCATACCGGCGGATAGCCCGATCAAGCGCTTACCCAACGTCTTTCTCTCCCCTCACATCGCGGGCGTCACCGCGGCGAGTCGCTGGCGCTTTTTCTCACTGATGGTCGACGAGCTTGACCGCTTCTTCCACGGACACGAAACGCTCTTCGATCTAGTCCCGCGAACCCTGGCGAATCGCCGGGGTGAACCGGCCACTCGAACTGGCTGAATACCGAGCAGCGTCGGGCCAGAGGATCCTTCCCGCCCCGACGTATCACGGCGCCGTTCGATACCGTCTGCAGGAGTCGTGATGATCAAACCAACTCCACCGGCTACCCGGGTCGGGGTGTGCCTGCCAATCTTCGCTCACCCGGGCGCCTCGTTCTTTCGGACACCCAACTGGACGGTACTGGACCCGATGGCGACGATCCGTGCCGCGGAGCTGGTCGAGCGACTCGGATACGACTCGCTCTGGGTCGCCGATCATCTGATGCACGGGGGCGATGGGGGAATCCTGGAGGGATGGTCGACGCTCGCGTTTCTGGCCGGCCGTACCAAGGGGATCCGCCTCGGCACGATTCACCTTGCCAATCTCTTTCGCCCACCCGCTCTCACCGCCAAGATGGCCGCCACGCTCGACGCTCTGTCCGGTGGCCGCCTGATCTTCTTCTATGATCTCGGCGGCAGCCAGCCCGAGTGCGAAGCCTACGGGTACGACGTTCCTCCGTTTGGGGAGCGGATTGCACGAATGGACGAGGGGCTCTCCCTGATTCGCCAGCTCTGGACCGGAGAGGGTCCCGTGACGTTCGAGGGCGCGTACTATCGAACCAATCGCGCGGTCTGCATCCCCCGACCGTCGCAGCAGCCAGCGCCGCCCATCTGGCTCGGAGAGATTCGTGAGGACCCGTGGTGCGAGGTCGTCTGCAGGCACGCGACTGGCTGGAACAGCACGCCTACGTCCGTCGGCGGGTACGCGGCAAAGCTGTCCCGGCTCGAGAAAACGGCAAGATCGGCCGGGCGGGACCTCGACTCGTTCGAGCTGTCGCTCGAGATCGAAGTGCTGATCCGACGGGATCGGTCGGCGGTGCGGCAGGTCATCGATCAGATCGCGGCACTGCCGGCTGCTGGTCCGGTACCGCCGCGTGCCGAGCTTCTCAGCTTTCTGGCGTCGAGCCATCCAGCGCGTGACTGGAGCCTTCCGGCATCGTACGAGGAGCGTACCCTCGTCGGCACTCCCGACGAGATTATCGATCGCCTCCACCAGTACCAGGAGCTGGGTGTGCGGCACTTCATGCTCTGGTTTCTCGATTTCCCCGCGACGCTGGGTCTCGAGCTGTTTGCGGAGAGAGTGCTTCCGGTCGTTCGTGGGCGGCCTGGGGATTGAAGGTGCGCCTTCGGATTGGCAAGGCGAGCACGACCGGCGCGTGCGGTGCCTCGACTGGTGAGCGCGCCAGAAGGGCTCTCGCCACTCTCGAGGCCGCTCTACACCAACCGCTCGACCGTGACGGCGCGTTCCGCCGTGGCCGATCGATAGATCGCGTCGAGGATCTCCAGGACCCGCAGCGCGTCGACGGCAGTGGCCCAAATCTGGCCGTTGCCGCCGAGGGCCGCAAGCAAGAAGTCGTCGACAAAGCGGAGGCCGTGCGCTCCGCCGTAGGCTCGCGACGGCGGAAACGAGAAGCGGTGGATCTGACGAGAGGCGGTTTCCCAGTCGCGGGCCCTGCTTTCCAACGTCACGACGTGGTCGTCGCCATCGCGAGCAAACGCCAGCGAGCCCTCGGTACCGCGCAGAATGATGCTCTGATCGTAACCGGCTCCTTCGTAGCCAGGACGACCAAATGCAAGCAAATACCCCGCGTAGAGGCTGGCCAGCGCACCACCCGTGAGCCGCATACTCACGCTCGCGACGTCTTCGACGTCGATGTCTTCTCCGCTGAGGGTTGCAGCCATTGCGTCGACCCGTTCGACCTCCTCGCCGGTCAGGTAGCGCAGCAGGTCCAGCCAGTGACAGCCAAGCCAGGAGAGAATGCCCCCGCCCGCGATCTCGCGCCGAAATAGCCAGTGGGCTGGATTGCGCATTCGCACCTGGGTGGTGACCATGCGCAGCTCGACCGAGGTGATACGACCGAGTGCACCTGCACGCACGAGCTCGCGCATTCTCAAGATCGCGGGGTTAGCACGCCAGACGTAGCACGCGGTGAAGGCGACACGCTGTCGCTGCACCTCCTCGAGGGCGGGCCGCAGGTCGGTTGCCGAGCGAGCACACGGCTTCTCGCAGATGATATGCTTTCCCGCGCGAGCCGCCAGCGCCACGACTTCGGGCGTCTGGTCGTTCGGCAGGGTGATGAAGACGACCGGTACGTCAGAGCGGGCCAGGAGCGTCTCGTAATCGTGATAGGTCGCGATGGCCTTTGAACAGGTCCGGGCGGCCGATTCCAGCGCGTCCGTCCTCTCGTCGCACAGAGCAATTCCGTCGACCTGCTGGCTTTCGTCTAGTGTCCTCAGGTGCATGTCCGAGTGTGGGTGCGTGAGTCCGATCATCCCGATGCGTATTGGCATCTTTGCACTCCTCGTCGACGCGTTGCGACCGGTGCCCATCATAACCGATGACTGGATCGGACGGCGAGACCCACGTTCCAGCCCTGACGAACTCGAGTACCCATCTCGGTTCGTCGGTGGGCGTCAGCACATCATCCGGGCTGGGGACGGACGTGGCATACCCTGGGTGCGCGGGGCGATCGTCTCGGCGCGACGAGCCCCTCGACGACGATGATGCCGCCGGTGTGCGACTGGTTCGCTCGCACACCGCCCAGCCTCGCAGCCAATCCCTGTTGACAGTCGTCGCAGGACGGTCTATATCTAATCACTCTACGGCTTGAACGAAATTGTTGCTTGGAGCAGACGCGTTCGCCGAAGCACGGTGAGAGATGACGATGCGAATCCCGGACACGACGCGCAGACGTGAGCAGCATCGTGGTGCCCGACGCCACGTCAGCGCCCGACACGAAGCACGACGCGGTCGTGACGCCTGCTTCGGCTAGCTCCAAGCTCCATCGGCTCGAGATCGCGCGCGGTCGGGATAACGGACTCACGGAGCGCTGGAGGGGAGCGTGACTATCTCCTGGTTTAAGGGGCTGCGCCAGGATCGGCTGACCGCATCGTTCCTGACCGCCTTCCTTGCCCTCGGCGCAGTTGGGATGGTTTCCTGTAGCCAGACGCCCTTCACTTTCGACGCGTCAGCTCCGTGGGCATACTCCTCGGCTATCGACCCGCCTTTCGAGCGCGTGGCGATTCTCGTGACCATAAGGAACCAGACCGGCGATGATCTGGCGGTCAATCCGGCTGATTTCGTCGCGCGTGATGCGAACCATCGGATCTATCCGTCAGACCCGGCCGCGGCAGTCGCCGACGCCTCCGCCGTGCGACGCGCGTCTGCCACTCAGCGCGGTGTACAAGGTATCGAGCCGCTTCCCACGATCACACTCCGCCAGGACGACGTCGTGTCCGGCTTTGTCGTGTTCGATGTACCCTCGGGCGTGCGGCTGGTCGAGCTGATCTGGCGCCAGAGCGATAGCGACTACGTCGTATCGCTCGCCCCGGACCACTGATCGTTGGAGTGCCCGTGACGGACGCGGCCATCATTCGAACCCACTCGCTCTCCAAGCGCTACGGCGCCCAGTTCGCCCTCAAGAACCTCGATCTCGAGGTGCGGGCAGGAGAGATCCTCGGCTACCTGGGGCCCAATGGCGCCGGAAAGACCACGACAATCCGCTTGCTGCTCGGTCTGATCAAGCCGACCTCGGGCACCGCCGAGATCTTCGGGCTGGATGCACAGCGGTATGCGACGGTGATTCATCGCCGCCTCGCCTACGTTCCGGGTGAGGCCAGTCTCTGGCCGTCTCTGACCGGTGCGGAGACGCTCGCGCTTCTGGGCAGGCTTCACGGGTGCATCGATTCCGCCTACCGCGACGAGCTGATCGAGCGTTTCGACTTCGACCCGACCAAAACCGTGCGCTCGTATTCCAAGGGGAATCGGCAGAAGCTGATCCTCATTGCAGGCCTCATGACCCGTGCCGAGCTGCTTATCCTCGACGAGCCGACGAGCGGCCTGGACCCGCTGATGGAGCAGACCTTCCGCCAGTGTATCCAGGAAGCGAAGGCACGTGGGCAGACTGTCTTTCTCTCCTCGCACATCCTCAGCGAGGTCGAGGCACTCTGCGATCGTGTGGCCATCTTGCGCGACGGTGAGCTACTGGAGGTCGGGACACTTGCCGAGATGCGCCACCTCGCCGCCCTGTCGGTCGAGGCGACGTTCGAGCGCGAGCCACCGGACGTCTCCGGGGTGCCGGGCGTCAGTGCCGTCGAGGTCTCCGGTCAACGCCTGCGCTGCCAGGTCGTCGGCTCGATCGAGCCGCTCCTCCGGGTACTGGCCACCGCCGGCGTTCGCGAGCTACTGAGCTCCCGTCCGTCGCTGGAAGAGCTGTTTCTGGCGCACTACGGCGCGCACCACGGTACGGTAGACGATTCGCGATGAAAGGTCGGGACGCGGGGCGCATCCATGGGCCGCAGCTGGTCATCGCCCGGCACGTAATCCGTCGCTCGTTGCGCTGGGCAATTGTCTGGGGCGTCGTGTTCGGACTGTTCGTCGTCACCACGGTCGTGGCTTATGTGAAGGCGTATCCAACGTTTGACGCGCGCGTCGACCTCGCGCGCTCCTTGCGCCCGTTCGTCATCCTTCTTGGACAGCCGTGGCACGCGGAGACAGTTGCTGGCTTCGCCACCTGGCGCGTCCTGACCGCCGTGGCGGTCATCGGCGCTATCTGGGGGCTGCAGACTGCTACCGGGCTTCTTCGGGGCGAGGAGGAAGAGGGACGGTGGGAGCTCTTGCTCGCCGGACCCGTGACCAGGCGTCGAGCCACGGTCGAGGCCCTGCTCGGAATGCTCGGAGCGGTGGCGGCGATGTTTCTCGCGACCCTGCTCCTCATCTTCGCGGCCGCGCGATTGCCCGGCGCGCGCTTCTCGATCGTCGGCTCGCTGCTATTCGCGACCAACCTCGTGTCTGGCGCCGCTGTATTTCTCGCCGTCGGAGCGCTGACGAGTCAGCTCAGCGCGACCAGGGCGCAGGCCACGACCCTCGCGGCCGGTTTCCTCGGCGTCTCGTTCGTCGTCCGAGCGTTCGCCGACTCTCAGAATCGTCTCCAATGGCTCCGCTGGCTAACCCCGCTCGGTTGGATCGAGGAGCTGCGCCCGTTGCGCGATCCACAGCCGGTCGCGCTGGCACCGATCGCGCTCCTGATCGTCGCGTGCATGACGCTCGCGGTGATCCTGGCCGGAGTACGCGACCTGCACGGCAGCATTCTGGGCCAGCGCGAGGGTCGACGTCACACCACGTGGTGGCTCGTGGGGCCAACGACGCTGGCTTTCTACGTGTCGCGGGCCACGGCCATTGGGTGGCTCGCCGGGGTGATCGGCTTCTCAGCGATGTCCGGATCGGTTGCGCAAGCGGCAGTCAGCCTCACCACCACGTCTCCCGCGATCACGGCCACGCTCGGCAGGTTTGGCATTCGAGCGGCGACGCGCGGTTTCCTGAGCTTCTCGCTCTTTCTCATTGCCGTGCTCCTCGCGCTGATGGCGGCAGCCCTGGTGGACGCGATGCGTCAGGAGGAGGCGTCCGGACGATTGGACAACCTGCTGGTTCAGCCCGTCCACAGGCTTACCTGGCTCGCCGGTCGCCTCGGGGTCGCTTTGGGCCTGATCATCCTCGGTGGACTTGCTGCGGGCACGGCGACGTGGGCAGGAGCCGTCACCCATCGCACCTACGTTCCGCTTCCGACGCTTCTCGAAGCCGGCCTCAACGCGACGATTCCGGGCGTCTTCGTGCTCGGAGTCGGAATTCTGATACTGGGACTTCGCCCCAGATGGTGTGCTACCGCATCCTACGCCGTGGTCGCGTGGTCGTTTCTGGTCGATCTGCTGGGTACGTTCGTGAAGGGTGCTGATTGGATCCGCCAGTCGTCGCTGTTCACCCACATCTCGCTCGCACCGGCCAAGAAGCCCGACTGGGATACCGCGGCGATTATCATCTTGCTTGGTCTGCTCGCGCTCGTCGCGGGCGCCGTCAGGTTCCAGCGACGGGACGTTGCCTACGAGTAGTGCCGGACCGCGGTCGAAGCCCGCTGGAGAAGATCCGCAGCGCCCCGCGCCGCGAATCCGCCGAAGCAGGGGCTCGTGGGAAGTCGAGGTACCGACCACCCGCTGCGCAGGCGGCGAGGGTGGGACGGGCGAAAGCTCCGAAAGCTGCTCCGGCGACGTGCGGTCGAGGCGGTACACCCCGCGGCCAGAGCGCCGCGATGGCCGGTGGCTCGAACAAATTGACATTGTCTGGATCGTCGCCTATGATTTCCTTCGACGGTGACAGCGCTCGAACCGGGCTGCTGGCACTGCTCTGTCCAACGTAAACTCAGCCTGTGACGTGGCATCACTGGAGAGGCGGCCTGGCGTCGGTGCGGACCCTCCTCCTGACGGCATCGTGGCTCGGTGTTGTCATTCTTCCCATCGTTATCGTCTGCTCGATCCTCAGCAACCTGTTCTTTGACGAGGCCTTCTATCAAGCGGGGCAAAATAAGTATCAGGTCCAGTTCACGACGGGCATGACGTTCCAGCAGATCGATCGTGTCGACCAGGGTATCATCCGCTTTTTCGCCGGGTCGGAGTCTCTACCGCGGGCACTCCAGGCCAGCAATGCGGATCCGAACGTGTTCAAGCAGAAGGAGATTCTGCATATGGACGACGTTCGTGCAATTGTGCAGCTCATTGGAAAGATGCAGGCAGTCGGCCTGGCCCTGCTGGGCGCCTTCGTGATTCTCTGCCTCGTGTCGTGGGGACGCGGGGGTCGTACCGCTCTATCGCGGACGCTGACCTACGGGGCGGGCTTGACGATCCTGCTCGTCGTTCTCACTGGCGTCGTGACCTACACGTCGTTCGACTGGCTGTTCCTCACCTTTCACGAGGTGACATTCCAGAACAATTTCTGGGAGCTGGATCCGGCGACTGATCACCTCATTCAGATGTTTCCGTTCGGATTCTGGTACGATGCGATGCTAACCGTCGCCTTGCGTGTTCTATTAGTGACACTCGGCTTGGGAGCCTTTGGCGTCGTCATTGGCCAGCTCGAACGGAGGCGAACATGAAGCGCTCGTGGTTACAGCATGACGGTAGCGGCCTCGGGTTTTTCGGTCAGCCCTCTCTGGCCACGTCGCCTGCCTGGCCCCACCACGGGCTGCTTGCTGGCGCACTACGCTCGACCTCCGGCTGGCTCCGGACGGGCTCGCGCGCGAGGACGCTGATTCTCACCTTCATCGGGCTTCTCTTCGGCCTCGTGTTTGTCGCACAGTGGCAAAGCTCGCTTGGCGAGACGTCGGCGGAGCAAAACTCGCGCGAGGCGGCAATTCAGCGGACCATCTCTCGTCTCGAGGCCGAACAGGCTCAGCTGAAGAAGGAGATTGCGAACCTTCGAGCACAGACGACCGCCGAGCAGCAACAGAGGGACCAGACCGAGTCGACATCTGCGAATCTCGGAAAGGCACTCGCGCTTCAGCGCGCACTCGCCGGGACCGTTCCCGTGCGAGGTCCCGGAATCGAGATACTGCTTGACGACAGTACCACTCGGACGATCCTGCCATCCGAAGATCCCGACAACTATATCGTCCACGAGTACCAGATCCGCGATATCGTCAATCTCCTCTGGGCGTCTGGAGCGTCGGCAATCGCGGTGAACGGCGAACGGTTCGTCAACTCAACCTCGGTGTACTGCGTCGGCAGCACCATCCTGATCAACGACACGCGGACGTCGCCGCCGTATCACATCCTGGCGATTGGCGATGCGGCCCGAATGCAGCAGGCACTCGACGACGGGAACACGCTGCGTGACCTGAAAGCGCGCGTCCAGGCGTACGGTCTGGTCCTCAAGGTCATCCGGACTGGCGTGATCACGGTGCCAGCATTTGATGGCAGCATCGAGATGAAGCACACCGATATTGCTTACACCAGCGGCTAGCGCGGGCACTTTCCATCGGTATCGTACCGGGGGGCGCAGACCATGACCGATCAGCACACGGGGCGCAGAGTGAAGATCAGGGTGCGTCGTGGTCAGATCAGTCTGACCGTGGTCTGCCTTCTCTTTGGGATTGCCGTGATGATGCAGCTTCGCACGCAGAGCCGCCTGAGCCAGGTTCCCGTCGGGGAGTCCTCGACCGACCTGGCGGCGATTGCCGCTGACTTATACGATAGCAATACGACTCTTCAGAAAGAGGTCGACAAGCTCCTGAACCAGCAGATCGACAACCAGCGATCGAATGGTGCCAACCGGAATGATGAGGTCCGACAGGAGGTGCAACGGCTCGAGGCATTCAACGGGACGGTGCCGGTCACCGGGCCCGGCATCGAGCTGTCGGTAGACGCTGCCCTGCGTCCGGTCGACGTCCAGGATCTGCTGAATGAGCTGCGGAACGCGGGGGCAGAAGCAATTGCCATCGGTGGCCAGCGCGTCGTCTTCAACACCGCGATCGGCGGAACGCCTGGCCACGTGACGGTCAACGGCGTCGAGATTGCTTCGCCGGTCGTCTTTGACGCGATCGGTGCTCCCGACGTCCTCGACCGGGCGCTCGACCGGAAAGGTGGAATGCTCAGCTACCTGCGAACGTCGTACCCGCGAGCGCAGGTGATTCTCGCCGAGCGAGACTCGCTTCTGCTTCCTGCGTACACGGCGAGCCTACCGTGACGAGTCAACGCCTGCCCGTCGCACGCGCTGACGCCGGGCCCGCCGCTCGGCGAGGCCACTGCAGGAAGGGAAGGCGTGAGACGATGTCGCCTTCGCCCTGGGCCAGCTAGCCGTGACCACCACAGGAGCAGGATCCGCCACACCCGCACCCGCCACCGGACGAGGCTGGCGTGCTTTCACCGGTCGGCGAAAAGCTGGCAAAGACGGAGATCAGTCGTCGCGAATGGGTGCCACCGCACTCCGGACACCTGACTCCATTGTCTGCCTTGTCGAACGTCGTCAGCTTTTCGAAGCGCGCATCGCAATCGACACAGCGATACTCGTATAACGGCATCTGGTCCTCACTCTCGCAACCGGAAGTCAATTCAGTCAAAGTATAGCGCGTTGCGATGGATCGTCAAACGCTCACTCGGCTAATCCTCGACCTGATCTTTCCCCCGCGATGCGTGGGCTGTGGTCGACGCGGTGACTGGATCTGTCTGGCCTGTCGCGTCGGCCTTCCACGCCTTCCGTCGGACCACTGCACCGTCTGTGCGCGGCCGGGCGTGGGCCAGGGGATCTGCCCGGAGTGTGCACACGATCCACCCGACTTCGACCGCCTGATCTGTGCGTTCCTGTTCGAGGGTACCATCCGTCAGGCGATCCATCACCTGAAGTATCGGCGGGCTCGTCACCTGGCCGAGCCCCTGGCACGAATGCTACTGGAGGAGGTCGGGCCAATCGACGTTCCCGACCTCGTTGTTCCGATTCCTCTTCATCCGGCACGTCTCGCCTGGCGGGGTTACAATCAGTCCGCACTTCTGTCGGAGGTGGTCGGGAGAGCAATCGGCGCTCGCGTCGGTGATGGCTACCTGCGGCGCATCAGAGATACCCCCGCGCAGGTATCGCTATCCGGCCCGCAGCGCTGGTTGAACGTCCGCGGCGCATTCGAGGCGACGCCCGAGCTGCTCCGGGGCCGATCCGTGCTGTTGCTGGACGACGTCGCGACGACGGGCAGCACGTTGCGAGCGGCATCTCTCACCCTGAAACGTGCGGGCGCTACCCGCGTCGACGCCATTGTCCTCGCACGCGCTCCTTGACGGGCAACGGGGCGTAGCGCCAATGGCATAGTTGTTGCCTGCCAGGTTCACTGATTGTTCGCTGAATCCGGAGTGGCAGACGTCCCCATGCGAATCCTCTACGCCGTCAACACTTTCCGGCCACAGATCGATGGCGTCGGCGTTTCGATCGAGCGCCAGGCAATCGGGATGGCCGAGCGAGGACACTCCGTCGCAATCATTGCTCCCTCCGCGACTTTCTCCAGCTACGTCGAGTCGCATCCGCGCTACCGACTGTACCGCCTGCGAGCAGTTGCGATCGATCGATCCCGTCGCCTGCTTCCGCTACTTTCACGCCGAGGAGTCGACGCTGCGCTCCGGGATTTTCGTCCAGACGTGGTGACGGTCAGCGTACCATTTCTCCTGAGCCGCGTGGTCGCCCAGGTCGCCAGACACCGGGGCTTCCCGATCGTCGGCATCACCAGCATGATGCCGGAATGGTTCTACTACAACCTTCGTCCGATTCGTCCGCTCGTGCGCTTGCTAAACCGTAGTCTGTGGAGGCTCATCACGAGCTACTACAATCAGTGCGACCACGTCGTGGGCGTGACCGATACGGCCCTGCGGCTTCTAATCGATCACGGGCTTCGTCGTCCTGCGTCGGTCATCTCCAACGGCGTCCCGCTCGATGTCTTCCACCCGCGCCCGCGCGATACGGCCCTCGCGGCGCGGCTCGGCGTCCCCGATCGGCCCACTGTCCTCTACGTCGGACGTCTGGACGCCGAGAAGTGCATGGACGTCTGGATTCGTGCAATTCCACTTGTTCTCGACAGGCTGGACGCCTACTTCATTATCGGCGGTGATGGCCGCGAGCGCAGAAGACTGGAGGCCCTGGCACGGAGCCTCGGAGTTGCCGATTCGGTGAGCTTCATCGGCTTTCGTCCGGACGACGAGTACCCCCTGATTTTTTCCCTCGGCGACGTGTTTGCTATCAGCTCACCGGTCGAGCTGCAAAGCATCGTCACGCTCGAGGCGGCCGCGTCAGGGCTCCCGATCGTCGCCGCGCGCGCAGGCGCACTGCCGGAGCTGGTGCGCGACCAGGAGAACGGCCGGCTCTTTACGTCCTCGGATCCAGCAGATCTGGCGAAAGCCATCCTCGACGTCCTGCTGCACCCGGCCCGCCGCGAACAGATGTCGGCGCGGGCCCGTCAGAGCGTTGGACAGCACGATTTCTCGCTGACAGTCGATCGCTACGAGCAGCTCTATCAGCAGATCGTCTACCGCGACGTTCCGGTCGCAACCTGTGCGGCCGAGGCCGTCAGCTAGCCCGGACGTCGCGCGGTGCAAGGCCTGCGCTAGAGCCAGCGCATGGTTCGATACCAGCGTACCGTGTCGGCAAAACCATCCGCCACGGTCACACGCGGCGTGAAGCCAAGATCGGTCTTGGCGCGTGTGTTCGAGCACGCCCAGCAACCAATCAGGATCTCCTCCGCCTTCCAGCGGTCAAATACGAGCGACGCCATTCCAAGCTGCCGCAGGGTTTCGGCAGCACGGGCGGCTCCACGCAGCGCCCAGGCAGGTACTGGCACCTCCACCCCGCGACGTCCGACCGCCAGAGCCATCTGCTGAAGTAGCGCGTCGATCGACAGCACGTCGTCACCGGACATGAAGTAAGTCTGCCCGACCGCGGCCGGGTGGGTGGCGGCGAGGAGGATTCCGTCGGCGAGGTCGGCAGCGTGAACGAGACTTACCTCGGTGCGGACCGGCAAAGCCGGGCGAAGCCCGAGCGCTACGGCGCGAAAGATTAGCAAGGTTTCCCGATCACGCGGGCCGTAGATCGTCGGCGGGCGAATGATTGTCAGCGGAAGCTGGTCTCGATAGGCGAGCGCCGCGCGTTCCGCCTGAAGCTTGCTCCTCCCGTAGGGGGTGATCGGCTGGCACGGCGACGTCTCGACAATCGGGGTGCCCGGTTTGGAAGGCCCGGCTGCCGCGAGACTGCTGATGACGACAACGCGCTGAAGGCGGTCACGGTGCACGCGACAGGCTTCGAGGAGATTGATCGTCCCCAGGTAGTTCACGCGAAAGTAGTCCTCGGGCCGGGGAGCCTTGATCAGCCCGGCGATGTGAAAGACGTAATCGACGTCGGTCACTGCGCTGGGCAGTGACGACGGCTCCGTCACGTCTCCGAGGATGAACTCCGTACCATTTTCCGGCAAAAAGTCACGTCGGCTCGATCGACGCACCAGGCACCGTACCCGCGCGCCGCTCTGAACGAGCTTCTCGACGACAAAGCTGCCCAGGAAGCCGGTTGCCCCGGTCACGAGGCAGGTACGCCCGCTAAGCTCGGCCATCAAGACCTCGCGATGCTCACGATCATCTCTGCCACCCGACCGGCCGCCTCGGGACGCCCGTGCCGTTGCGCGTTGAGGGTCATCCAGGCACGCTCGGAGGGATTGCGCACCAGCCGGCCGAGGTTCGCGACGACGCGTGGTGCCGGTCCGGGGCGGAAGCCGACGCCACGGCTCTCCACGAAGATCCCATTTCCTTCCTCCTGCCCGGGTAAAGTCTGCGTGAGAATAACCGGGCGGCCAGCCACGAGAGCCTCGGCGATAGACTGGGGCCCTCCCTTGGTCAAGACGACGTCCGACGCGTGCATAAGCTCCGGAATCGTCCTGACGAAGCCCAGAATCCGCGCGGGCGTTCTCAAATGCATCTTCTCCAGACGATCACGAAGCTTCTGGTTCCGGCCGCAGACCACGATCAGCTGAATCGAGAGGTCAGTCTTTTGAAGCAGTCGCACGACAGCCTCGATTCCGCCCGCTCCTTCGCCGCCGCCGATCAGCAGAGCGGTGAATCGTCGAGCGTCGAGGCCTAGCTCCTCGCGCAGCTCCGCCGGTGACTTCTCGACGTTCCCGAATCGCTCGTCGACCGGGAGACCGGCACACCGCACCTGGCTTGGCTTGGCTCCCCAGCGTACGACCGCCTGGAAGCTTTCGGTCGTCGCGGTGTTCAGCAACCTCAGGCGGGGATCAACCCAGCTCACGTGGACGGTCACAAGCTCGCTCACGGCAGCCAGGACGGGAATATCTCGACCGGACATCTGGATCGCATCCAGGAGGGGACGATTGGCAATCGGGTGGGTCGACACGACGACGTCGGGCTTGATCGAGCCCAGCAGGCACTGGATCTTCTCCTGCGTGCGTCGTCCGGCGAGCTCGGAGAACGTCGCGTAGCGTCGGTTATGATCGAGAAAGTGGTACAGCCACCCATAAAACCAGGGGGCGGCTCGGATAACTGGCCCGTAGAGCCGGGTTATGCGCTCGGCAATGGTCCTCGGAGGCAGGGCGAAGACATCTTCGACGTAAACCTCTACCGACGGTCCGTACCGGCGTTGGAGCGCCCCGGCTATCGCCTGGGACATGGCACGGTGCCCCCCGCCTGTATCGGACATCGCGATCATCACGCGCACGTTCGCCTCGCCGCAATTATCTTGCCGCGGTGTGACCCACGTCGAGCGACCAGGATCGAGCCGAGTGCGAACGCCCCTGTGCGTCCCCGCGCCGCTATGCTCCGAGCAAGCCCTGGCGCCTCCCGGTCTCTCCCATCACCTCCAGCGCCCGGGTGAGCTGCGCTGAGGTGTGAGTCGCCATCAGACTTGTCCGGATCAGCGCTCGATCGGGGTCGACCGCTGGACTGACTGCCGCGTTGGTGAAGACACCCCCGTCGAACAGCCCGCGCCAGAATGCCGCCAGCCGCATCTCGTCGCCCACGATCAATGGGATGATTGGACTCTCGCTCTTGCCGGTTACGAAATGCAGCTCCTTGAGACCGTTTTGCAGAAAGCGGGTATTCTCCCACAGCCTTGCGCGTCTTTCCGGCTCCTGCTCGATGATATCGAGGGCGGCTCTCGCCGCGGCTGTGCTCGCGGGCGGCAGCGCCGCGCTGAACAGCAGGGCGCGTGCCATGTGGCGGATGAAATAGATAATGTCCGCATCGCCAGCCACGAATCCACCAATGGACGCGAACGACTTGCTGAACGTGGCGGTGTAGATGTCGACATCGTCCAGCAAACCGAACTGCTCCGCGACGCCGCGGCCGCCTTCGCCAAAGACCCCGACGCTGTGGGCCTCGTCGATCATCAGCCGCGCGCCATATTTCTTCTTTAGACGGACCAGCTCGGGAACGTTCGCGACGTCGCCCTCCATGCTATAAACACCGTCGACGATGATAAGTATCCCTCGCTTCGGGTCGATCGTCTGAAGAACCCGCTCCAGATCCTCCATGTCGTTGTGCTTGAACTTGAGGACCTCGCCGTACGAGAGTCGGCAGCCATCGACGATGCTCGCGTGCACGCTTCGGTCGAGGACGATGGTGTCGTGGCGTCCCACCAGTGCCGAGATCACGCCAAGATTTGTCTGGAACCCGGTCGTAAAGACGAGGGCATCCTGTTTCCTGACGAACCGAGCCAGGCGCGCCTCCAGCTCGCGGTGCAGGTCGAGTGTGCCATTCATCAGCCGCGATCCGGTGCAGCCACTTCCGTATCGCTCGATTGCCTTTTTAGCTGCCTCCTTCACTCGTGGGTCCTGGGTGAGACCCAGATAGTTGTTCGAACCGAGCATCACCATCTTTCGACCCTGGATGATGACCTCGGGACCAGCCTCGGACTCCAATGGTACGAAGAACGGGTAGCATCCCATCGCCTCAGCCTGGCGAGGTTTAGTGAGAAGAGCACACTTTGCAAATAAGTCAGCCATATAATTCCTCTTCGTGGGGGTCAACCCGACGAACACCATCGTAGGCCATCCGTGCATCCACGTCAAATGGTTGTCAGGCCGTCTCCTTTATCCGTGGTATCGAACCTGCCACCCGACTTCATCTTGGGCACGATCGAGGGACAAGGTGGAAGGGTACGATACTGCTCAAATGGTCAGAGACGCTCTCGCCTACACCGGCGGCATCAACGAAGCGAACATCGAGGTTCACTTCGGCGAAGGCGTGGTGACGCTGAGCGGAATCGCATTCAGCGATGCTGAGCGGCGGCTGGCCGAGGACGTCGCCCGTCACGTTCCGGGGGTTCGCCGCGTCGTGAATGAGATCATGGTGGTGAAGGCAGGGGGCGCCTGACCCTTTGCCCACCGGGGGCGGGCCTGGGCTTCCAACGACAGGCCAAGCAGCCGTTCGGCGGCGCATCGTGGCAAGATCGTTTGCTCTCCCCAGCGCACACGCGTACAATATCTGTGAGTTTTTCCGAGTACTGCGGAGGTCGTGGTGGCGTCTTCTCATCTTGTCCGCACCGAAGCGGTCGTCTTGCGGCGCCACGACCTTGGCGAAGCAGATCGGATCGTCACGCTGTACTCCGGCCATTATGGTAAAGTTCGGGCGGTGGCAAAGGGAGTCCGGCGACCGACGAGCAAGCTCGGAGGACACCTGGAGCTTTTCACTCACGTCCAGGTGATGCTTGCTCGCGGTCGTAACCTCGACGTCATCACCCAGGTCGAGACGCTATCGTCATTCCTGGGCCTCCGCGAGGACCTCTGGCGCGCGGGACACGCGTATTACGTCGCGGAGCTACTCGACCGGATGACCGAGGAGCATGCCGAAAACGCGGCGCTCTATCGTCTGCTGGTCACCACGCTCCAGCGCGTCGCGACAGCGCAACGGCCCGAGCGGGCCGCCCAGCTATTCGAGGTCCAGGCTCTCGATCTCCTTGGATATCGGCCAGAGCTACGCCGCTGTGTGCGGTGCCGTGGCGCACTGCAGCCGGATTCGATCGCCTTCAGTGCGGGCGACGGGGGCGTCCTCTGCGAGAGCTGCCGGCCATCAGGTCCTCTTGCCCGCGCGCTCTCCGCCAATGCGCTGAAAGTGCTTCGCCTGTACCAGGATGGTGACTGGGAGACTGTCAATCGTCTGCGCCTCGGCGACGATCTGCGCTCGGAGGTCGAGCAGGTGCTGTCCGATTACGTCCAGTATGTCGCTGAGAGTCAGCTCAAGTCCATCACCTTTGTCGCCGCCCTGCGCCGGCAGGGATTGGCCACGGCGAGCCAGGTCCGGCCCGCTGGCTGAGCTTGCAGCGTGAAGCGCGCCGTGCTATACTATCAAGACGAAGGCGCAGCGCGTTGCTGTGCCTTTTGCTCGCCCGGAGGGGTGGGTGAGTGGTTAATACCAACAGACTGTAAATCTGTCGCCTGAAATGGCTACGCAGGTTCGAATCCTGCCCCCTCCACCACGTTGTTCCCCCGAGTCGCTCCCCCCGAATCGATAGCCCCGTGGGCCCGCCACGCCGGAGCTTGGCAGCCGACGTAGAATCGCGTATTATCATGCCCACTGTCAGTGTCGGTACGAGGGCCCTAGAGTGAAAACCGTTGGCATCATTAACGTGACCGGGTACGCCGGCGTCGAGCTCGCGCGCTTGCTTCTTCGTCATCCAGCGGTGCGTATTACCCAGGTCACCGGCCGCAGCGAGGCGGGGAAGAAGCTCGCGGATGTCTTCCCTCACCTCAGCGAGCTTGACCTGACCATTCAGCCGGAGCTCGAGTCTCCCAGCGACGTCGTGTTCGTCGCTCTACCCCATAAGGCGGCAGCCGCCGTTGTTCCGAGCCTGCTTGCAACCGGAGCAAGAGTTGTCGACATCAGCGCCGACTTTCGACTCCACGACGTCGCCGAATATCAGTCGTGGTACCAGGTCGACCACCCGTGCCCGGAGCTGCTGTCCGAAGCGGTCTACGGTCTGCCGGAGCTTCATCGTGACCGGATTCGTGAAGCCAGGCTGGTGGCAAATCCGGGCTGCTACCCCACAGCCGCTATTCTTGCACTGGCCCCCATCGCGGACCTCATCAACGGCCCGGTTATCATCGATGCCAAGTCGGGTATCTCCGGTGGTGGGCGCTCTCTCGTTCTGACCAACCACTTTTCCGAGGTCAACGAGAACTGCATGGCCTATGGCGTCCACGGTCATCGGCATCTCCCCGAGATCGTCCAGGAGATCGCCGAGCTTCGGGGGAACCACCTCGACGCGCCGTCCGTGCTGTTCCTGCCGCATTTGGTTCCGATGACGCGCGGCATTCTCGCCTCGTGTTACGTACCGTTGCGTGATCGTGTGTCCGAGGCCGACGTCCGTCAGCGGTTCCGCGCCTTCTACCAGGGGCACCCATTCGCGCGGGTGGTCGACGCGCCACCGCAGACCAAGCAGACCCTCGGCAGCAACTTTTGTCTGATGTATCCAACGGTCGATTCGCGTACCGGCCATCTCGTTGTTCTGTCCTGTCTCGACAATCTGGTCAAGGGTGCATCCGGGCAGGCAATCCAGAATATGAATCTTATGTTCGGGTGGGACGAGCGGCTGGGAATCGACAGCATCGCGGTCTACCCCTGATCTCTCGAGGAGCTACGACCTACATGGACATCTTGGCTGGAGGTGGCGTCACCTCGGCAAAGGGCTATCGCGCCGGGGCAGTCGCCTGTGGAATCAAGAAGACGGGCGCGCTCGATCTCGTCTTGCTCGCGTCGGATCGCACCGCGACAGTCGCGGGTGTCTTCACCACGAACAAGGTTCGGGCCGCGCCGGTCGAGCTGAGCGAGCGCGTGATCAAGGGAATGATTGCCCGGGGTGTGATCGCAAACTCCGGAAACGCGAACTGTTGCACCGGCGCACAGGGTATGGCCGATGCGAAGGAGATGGCGGCGCTTGCTGCTGCACGTATCGGAAGCCCCGCCGAACAGATCGTCGTCGCGTCGACCGGGGTCATCGGCGTTCACCTTCCGATGGATCGCATTCGCGAGGGCGTACCCCGAATCCAGCTCTCACCAGACGGCGGGGCGGAGGCAGCACGCGGGATCATGACGACCGACACAACGCCCAAGGAAAGTGCGGTCACGATCGGCATCGACGGCCGAACAGTCACGGTCGGTGGCATGTCGAAGGGCTCGGGAATGATCCACCCCAATATGGCAACTCTGCTCGCCTTCATCACGACGGATGCCGCGGTTGAGCCATCATTCCTCCAGGCAGCTACTCGCGCTGCCTGTGCTGTCTCCTTCAATATGATCTCGGTCGATGGCGACACCAGCACGAACGACACCTTCGTCGTTCTCGCTAATGGCGCGGCGGAAAATCCCCCGATTCAGGCGGGTACGACGGCGGCGACCCGTTTCCAGGAAGCTCTCGATTACGTCGCGATCCAGCTTGCCAAGGCCATCGCTCGTGATGGCGAAGGTGCTACCAAGCTCATCGAGGTCGCGGTCGACGGTGCCCAGACCCTGGCGGACGCGCGAACCGCGGCCCGCGCTGTCGTCTCGTCGAGCCTGTTCAAGGCAGCGGTGTACGGAGCCGACCCCAACTGGGGACGAATCCTGTGCGCTCTCGGGTACAGCGGGGCGGCAGTCGACCCGTCGAAGGCGGATATTCTCATTGGCGACGTTTGGCTGATGCGCGCCGGAGAGATTCTTCCCTTCGACCGCGCAGCGGCTGTCGCGCAGATGGCCGGGCCCGAGGTTTTCGTGCGGGCGGATCTTCACCTCGGAACCGCCAGTGCTCGGGCCTGGGGCTGCGACCTGACCGAGAAATACGTTGACATCAATGGTAGGTACACGACGTGATGCACCGAATCCCCTGATCCCTCTCCCACCGACGGGAGAGGGAACTCTGGTAAATACCTGACAAACTTCACGGGAGGACGAGTACCTTGGGGGAGTCGGACGTCGCATTTACCCTGGCAGAGGCTTTACCCTATGTCAGCCGCTATATCGGCAAGACGATCGTCGTCAAGCTAGGTGGCAGTGCACTTGGGAACCACGATACGACACTCGAAGATGTCGTCATCTGTCAGCGCCTCGGGATCCGCGTCGTGCTCGTTCACGGCGGTGGTACCGCCATCAGCGGCTGGCTCAAACGGATTGGCAAGCAGCCACAGTTCGTCCGTGGTCTCCGCGTCACCGACGACGAGACGATGGATCTCGTGATCATGACACTCGCCGGACAGGTTAATAAGCAGCTTGTGTCCGAGATCCAGAGACACGGTGGGCGCGCCGTCGGAATCTGTGGCATAGACGGAGCGATGCTCCGCGCGCGTCAGCTCGACCCGGACCTGGGCCGCGTCGGCGAGGTCCAGGCGGTCGACCTCGAGCCCCTTGCCGCGCTGACGTCGTCGGGTTACATTCCGGTCGTCGCGCCAATCGCGCTCGGTGAAGATGGTCGTGCTCTGAATCTCAACGCCGACACGGCGGCCGCGGAGCTGGCCGCCGCGCTTCGAGCCGAAAAGGCAATCTTCCTGACTGACGTCCCCGGTGTTCTCGACGCGGATGGGCGCTTGATCTCAGAGCTTAGCGAAGGGCAGACCAAGGCGCTAATCGCCGAGAAGGTCATCTCCGGTGGAATGATCCCGAAGGTCGAGGCCTGCTTGCGCGCGCTTGCTGGTGTCAAACGAAGCCACATCATCGACGGCCGGGTGGCGCACGCTCTCATCGGCGAGCTTTTCACCGACCGCGGAGTGGGCACGATGATCACGCGTGGGCAGATCGGCCGCTTAGACGAACAAGGCGAGGAGGTACGAGGTGGCACTGGCAACGCGACACTGGCAAGAGCTTGAGCAGAAGTATTACATGCGGACGTTCAACCGCCTACCGGTGGTTCTCGTCCGTGGCGAGGGCGCGCGGGTCTGGGATGAGGAGGGGCGCAGCTACCTCGACATGGTGGCTGGCCTGGCAGTCAATGTCCTCGGGCATTGCCATCCCGCCGTCGTCGAGGCGATCACGAAGCAGGCCGGTCGGCTGATTCACACGACGAATCTCTACTATACAACGCCGCAGCTCGAGCTGGCCGAGCTCCTGATCGAGAACTCCTGTGCGGACCGAATTTTCTTTGCCAACAGCGGGGCGGAGGCAAATGAAGGAGCCATCAAGCTCGCGCGCAAGTGGGGTCACCTTCATCGCAACGGCGCGTACCGCATCATCACGGCGACGAATTCCTTCCATGGTCGGACCCTGGCGACGCTGGCAGCGACCGGCCAGCCGAAATACCACAAGCCGTTCGCTCCGATGCCCGATGGTTTCACGTCGGTCGAGTTTAACGACCTGGATGCACTCAAGGCGGCGACCGGTCCCGACACGTGCGCGGTGATGCTAGAGGTTGTGCAGGGGGAAAGTGGCGTTCACCTCGGAGATCACGACTACCTCGTCGGGGTTCGTCGCTGGTGCGATGAGCAGGGGCTGCTGCTGATCTTCGACGAGATCCAGACCGGCCTGGGACGCACCGGGAAGTTCCTGGCATTCGAGCACCACGGCATCGAGCCGGACGTGTTTACCCTGGCGAAGGGGCTGGCCGGCGGCGTACCGATTGGTGCCTTCCTGTCCAAAGAGTCGTGCAGTGTTCTGACCGCGGGCGATCACGGCTCGACGTTTGGCGGGGGACCACTCGCCTGCGCGGCCGGGGTCGCCACGGTCAAGACGATCTTCGCCGAGAACCTGGCCGCGCACAGCGCCGAGATCGGGGCATACGCGCTGGAGAAGCTCCGAGCGCTCCAGGCGAAGCACGACGTGATCGACCAGGTGCGTGGTCTGGGACTCATGGTCGCTTTCGACCTGAAGACCGAAACGGCACCAAAACTCGTGTCCGAGGCGCTCAGTCGTGGTTTGATCCTCAACGCGACCGGACCGAGGACCATTCGCATGGTTCCGCCTTTGATCATTGGCAAGGCCGAGGTGGACGAAGCCGTCGAGACGATCGATCGCCTCCTGGCCTGAGTACGTCGAACCTGTTGCCTGCTGGGGGAGCCCGGTGGTACCGGGCTCCCCCGACTCGTGCTGGCGCGTACTGCGCAGCAGGCACTTGACTGCCCCGGAAATGGTTGATACCCTGACTTTGGTGAAGGCTGGCGATCAATGAGTGGCTGGCGATCGCTGGCTTCGAGGGGGGTGGATGTGTCCAAAATTCTTCTCGTCGACGACGACGTGGGGCTGCGTCGACTCGTGCGGCTCACACTCGGCCCGGACTACGACGTGATCGAAGCAAACGACGGAGAAGAAGCGGTAGAAATCGCGCTGCGCGAGCACCCCGACCTCGTCTTCATGGACATCCGGATGCCGCGCCTGAGCGGCTACGAGGCCTGTCGGAGAATCAAGGAGAACCCCGAGACGTCGAATGCCAAGGTGGTTATCCTGACCGCGAACATGAGCGACGAGGATCGGGAAAAGGGCGCAGCTGTCGGCGCAGATGGCTATCTGACGAAACCCTACAGCCCGCTGGCGCTTCTTGCCAAGGTCGAAGAGCTCGTCGGACCGGCACGCTCCTGAGTGGATGAGCCCCGTCCGAGCACCCCGCGGACAGAACCTGTGCAGCGCCGTCCATCACCTGACCAGCACACCGCGTTTCGCCGGAGGATACGGTGCTTGCTCCGTGCCCCGGTCAGGTCCGGACGGCGAGGGAACCACCGGGGTGGCTGAGCCGAGAGCCGCGAGCGGTACGAATGAGCCGCTACGCGCGCCACCTCTGCTCCCTTTGGCCAAGGATGTGGGCGAGGCTCAGAGACCACGTACTGCGCCGTGGGTCATTGCCCTCACCGCGGCCCGCTCCCGGGAGGAAAGGGAGCTAGCCGCCTCCGTCGCAGCTCAACCATTCTGCGCGGTGCTGTAGGCGAGCGGAGGCTGCACCCCGCCCTGCGGGGTCAGCGGAACGGCGATCGTGGGCGTGGGGGCCGTGACTGGAGTCGGGGTCGAGAAGCTGAGGAAGCCCGCGATGATGAGCGCCAGGCTCGCCAGCGCGGTCAGAACGCTGATGATGATGAAGTGACTGCGCTTACTGCGTCGAATGACCAGCTTTTCCCGCGTCGCGCGATCGGCACGACCGGGGCGTCCCCGCTTCTTCCCCATGGCTTGGTAGGGCCTCTCCCTCGATGACGACTTACTGTTGATAATTCCATGATAGCATGCACTTCCGCTGCGACGGGAGCGACTGTTCGTGTCCCGAACAGCGGGCGAGCGCATCCCGACGCGCCGCCACCGTTGCCGTGCCGCGGCGGGATGCAGGTCCTGAAGGTCCCCGCCGTGTATCCTCGCGGCATGCTGCCTTTCGGCCTGCGTGTATCGGGCAATCTCTAATCGACGCTTAACTATCGCTGTCCTCTCTTTAATCGTTTTGCCCCATCCGACAGCGTAAAATCGGGCCTGGTCGGCGGTTTAGGGGTGACAGTCGACGAGTGGGGAGTGGCGGACGGGACGGTGGTGGTGCGACTGTCACCCCCGACGACCAACCTCGCGGATCGAGCGCCCCCATCGTTACTTGATACCGAGGACATCGAGGGAGAGCACATGGCCACGGACTTCGCCCGGGATCTCGAAGATCAACTGGTACAGACAAAGGCAGCGCTTCAGGGCCAGGCCGAGGAGATGCTGAGCCTGCTGCTTCAGTTCGAAGCACGGCTGCAGGAGCGACTTGACGCGGCGGAGGCGCGAATCGCGGCGCTCCGCGCAACCTATGCGCAGCTTTCGAAGGACGAAGAGCTCACCGGGGCTTCTGCCAGTTCACAAGATTCGACCCGAGTGCACCGCGACGACGACTGGACCGGCTGAGGACGCACCTGACGACACCGCATTCGTCAGCCGTCGACGGACCGGGCATCGCTGTCTCGCGCGTGAGCCCGAGCTCGGAAATCGTCCCGGCTGACGGTGCTCGTGGAGAAGCCACAGCGCCGCATCGTCGGACCTCGCGGACAGACTGCACCATTCCACAGTTCCAGGGCTCCAGCCCACTGTCTCCGTTCCGCGTGATCCGCAGCTCACCGGTCCACGCCGATACCGTGGAGGAGACGGCCCCACCAATCCGGCGGAGCCTGGTCCTGCTCCCGCAGCGGGGTCGTATCGGGCTGCTTCGTGGGCGCAGGGGTCGATTGTCCTCCGAGGACGATCACTGCGGTTTCGCCGGGCTTTGTCCAGCCAAGCTCCTTACGCGCGAGCTTCTCGATGGCCGCGTCGGTCTGAAGGTAGCTGATCTGTTGCCGAAGCTGCTCGTTCTCTTGCCTGAGTCTGACGATATCAGCTTGCAGAGCGTTCTTTTCGAGACTCAGCCGATACTCGACGAGGAGAACGCGCACGAACGACACCGCAACCAGGGCCAGGGCGACCACGAGCACCACGATGATGATCTGCCTGATCGGTAGCGAGAGACCCGGTCCGCGTGCGCGCGGACGTATCAGCTGCGGCAACCTTGCCCCCGGAAGTGTTCGGCCAGTTCGACCCGCTCGGCAATCGACGGGTGATCGTAGAGAAGGATCTCGACCCACCGCGCGGGCCGGTAGACGGCCAGGTTCTGATTGGCTAATCGAATCATCATGGAGATGAACGCCGCGGGATTGCCTGTCACTTGCAGCGCGTAGCAGTCGGCAGAGCGCTCCGCTCGCCTGGACAGCCAGTTCACGAGCGGCGTGGAGATCACCCCAACCGTGCCGAGCACCAGTGCCAGCAGCGGCATCGTCGCGACGTCGGCGATACCCGCGTAGCCCAGGCGCTGCGCCCCCGCGTCCAGGGCAAGGTGAGCAACGTAGAGAGCCACGAGTGTCACCAGCGCCTGCTCCGCGATCATGCGCGGGATATCGCGATGCACGTGGTGTCCCAGCTCGTGGGCGAAGACTACCTCGATCTCGTCGGGGGAGTAGTGCTCGAGCAAGGTATCACCCAGGACGATGCGGCGTGTGCTGCCTAATCCCGTGAGCGCTGCGTTCGCCGCGGTCGTCTTCGCGCTCAGGTGAAGCCGATAGACACCCTCGACCCGTGTTCCGGCCTGTCGGGCCAGATCCTTCAGCCGCTCGGTCAGGTCTGACGATTCCAGCGGGGTCACCTTGAAGAACAGCGGGAGCAGCAGGATGGGCCCGACGTGCGCCAGCCCGGCCACGAAAACCACGTAGAGGGCAGCCGCGATTGCCCACCAGAGCTGCGGGACGAACTGGAGCAACGCGTAGACAACCTCGAGCATGACCAGGCCGACGATGAGCCCAATTGCCTCCCCCTTCAGCCAGTCGGCAAACCACTGGGTGAACGTCTGAACCGACAGGCCGTAGCGCCTGGGCAGTGACCATCCGCCGACGACGCTGAGGGGGAAGGAGAGTACGGCGTAAGCGAGCAGGAGAACGACACCATAAGCCGCCACCAGGCCCAATCGGCCACCGGGAGCGCCGAGGAGCGCGTTTCGCAGGTCAGTTGCAGCGCCCGTCGCGATGAGCAGCACCAGGTAGATCACAGTGACGGCGAGCTGAGCAGCCAGCAGGATTCGCCGCTGATAGCTGTACCGCCGCGCCTGCCGCTGCCTCTCGGAATCTATCTCGGTAACCACGTCCCTACTCCGTCAACCTCGTGCCAGGGATCGTCACGCGACCCGGTTTTTTTCGCCGCGGCGAGGTCTGGTGAGAGTTTCTCGGAAAATGGTCCTGCGGTTGACTTTCCCAGAGGCCAAACCCCACCCGCTCCCCTGGTTCGGCGCTAGGCATCGGACCGGCTGCAGGACGCGTTCGGACACCGAATCGCCGTCAGAACTCCCCGTGGCCATGAGGCAACACCTCTGCATCGGTCTTCGCGGCCACCCCGACCAGTGCATTCACATCCTCGATCCCTTCCTGCTCGAGGAATGCTTCGATTCCCTCGATGACCTCCAGGGCAGTGCGCGGATTCACGAACGTGCTTGTTCCGATCTGAACCGCGGTAGCACCGGCCATGATGAACTGGAGTGCATCGTCAGCACAGGTGATGCCGCCGATGCCGATCACCGGAACATCTACTGCCCGCGCCACCTGCCAGACCATCCGTACGGCGATCGGCCGAATCGCCGGCCCGGAGAGACCGCCGGTCACATTGGCGAGGAATGGACGGCGGTGTCGGATGTCGATGATCATTCCCGGAATCGTGTTGATGAGGGACAACGCGTCCGCACCCGCGTCAACCACTGCCTGCGCGATCTCGACGATGTCTGTCACGTTCGGCGAGAGCTTCACGATCAGTGGCAGCTGACAGACAGCCCGCACCGCCCTGGTGACCATGGCCGCGTCGTCACAGGCGAGCCCGAACATCTTCCCTTCTGATTCCACGTTCGGGCAAGAGATGTTGAGCTCGATCGCCGACACGCCGGCCGTGGAGGACAGGGTCTCGACGACCTCGACGTATTCATCGACCGTAAATCCGGCCACGTTCACGATGACCGGAACGTCCCACGTCGCCCAGATCGGAGCCTTCTCGCGGACGCAGGCGTCGAGTCCGACGTTCTGGAGTCCAATTGCGTTCAGCATTCCCGACGGAGTCTCGGCAATACGCGGCTGACGGTTACCGTCTCTCGGGCGAAGAGTAATTGCCTTGCTGACGACAGCACCGAGGCGATTGACGTCGACAAGCTTGGCGTACTCAGTACCGTACCCGAAGGTTCCCGACGCCGTCATGACTGGGTTCTTCAGCCACAGATCGTTCGGGTGCTTTGGCGCCAGGTTTACTGCTAGTTTGCTCACGTCCACCTAATCTCGTCTAGTCCGAACACGGGGCCGTCGCGACAGACGCGCTGTAGGCCGTGTCTGGTTGGGACCACACAGCCGAGGCAGACTCCCATCGCGCAGCCCATTCGTTCCTCCATCGCAATAGAGAACGGCAGGTGTCTGGGTCGCTCCAGCGCGGCCAGTGCCCGAAGCATAGGTACCGGTCCGCAGGCACATACCTGATCTGCCCAGGCAAGATACACGTGGACCAGCTCGGTGACGACGCCTCGGTGCCCGGCGCTTCCGTCATCGGTGACGACGACGTACTCGACCTCCGGCGGTAGCCGATCTGACGGGAAAGCCCTGGCGGACGTCCGAAATCCGCAGAGCAGCGTGACGGAAAGATCGTGGCGGATCGCCTCCTCCGCGAGGGCCACCAGCGGAACGATTCCAACGCCGCCGCCGACCAGCAGAAGATGCCGCGTCGCACGGTCGATCTGGAACGGGCGTCCTAGCGGGCCAAGAACGTCCAGCAGATCTCCCGGCCGAAGGTGGCTGAGAAGATCAGTTCCTCGACCAACTACCTCGTACAGCACCTCGTATTGAGATGACGGAAGGCAGTTCCGCTGATTGGCTCCGGTCCGGAGAACGCTGAGCGGACGCCGCAGCAGAGGGTCGAATGACGTGCCGCAGCGCAGATGGACAAACTGGCCGGGCTTGACGTCCCGCGCCTGGTCTGGCTCCTCGAGGCGCAGAATGAAGATGCCTCGAGCGATCTGCTCGTTCGCGATAACGGTGGCGAGCGCCTGCTTCACCGGTGCGGTCCTCCGCCAGCGACTGCCGGCTCCTCGGCCGACAGGTATGCGTCGAGCGGCAGTACGTTGTAGCCGCCGTCTTGCCCATCGATCGAATCGACGGCGGCGCGCAGCGTGTCGAGACTGGTGAAACAGGGAAGTCCACGTTCGGTCGCCGCGCGTCGGATGTCGAAACCATCGGCGTATCCATCCTGCGTCGGAGTGCGAATCCCGGTCACTGTATTCACGACGCCGCTCACCAGTCCTGCCTCGATGATGTCGACGACGTTCGGATGTCCCTCGCGTAGCTTCCGCGCGACTCCTTCGACACGAAGCCCGAGCGACTCGATCAGGCGCGCGGTTCCCTCCGTCGCGTAGAAGCCGAAGCCGTGCTTCCCCAACCGGTCGATCAGGGGCGCAGCTTCGCGTTTATCCCGGTCGGCGATACTCACCAGCAGATTACACGCCAGGGGGAGCGTCGAGCGGGCAGCGATAAGTGCCTTGTTCAGGGCGGCGCGGTACGTGAAGTCGATCCCCATTACCTCTCCGGTCGACTTCATCTCCGGACCGAGGTACGTATCGACGTCGATGAGCTTCGACATCGAGAAGACCGGTGCTTTGATGGCGACGAGCTTCTGCTTGGGCCATAGACCGGTCGAGTACCCCTGGTCGCGCAGACTTCGTCCGAGGGCAATCCAGGTCGCGAGGCGGACCATCGGCACACCGGTGACTTTCGAAAGGAAAGGTACCGTCCGGCTTGCTCGTGGATTAACCTCCAGAACGTACACCTGACCCTGGAAGATGACGAACTGCACGTTCATCAAGCCCCGGACATTGAGTCCACGGCCGATGCGGACGGTGTAATCGACCAGGATGCTCTCTTCCTCGGCGGTGAGATTCTGGACCGGGTAGATCGCGATACTATCCCCGCTGTGGACACCCGCGCGCTCGATGTGCTCCATGATGCCCGGGATCAGGACATCCTGGCCGTCACAGATCGCGTCGACCTCGACCTCGCGGCCCTCGAGGTACTTATCGACGAGAATTGGGCGCTTCTGAGACACCTCGGTGGCCGCGCTAATATACCGCACCAGCTCATCCGCGTTGTATACAATCTCCATCGCCCGTCCACCCAGGACGTACGACGGTCGTACCAGCACCGGATATCCGATGTTCTCGGCAACCACGAGCGCATCCTCGACGCGCGTCACCGCGCCTCCGGGCGGCTGAGGGATTCCAAGATGCGCCAGGAAGTCTTCGAATCGGTGCCGGTCCTCGGCAAGATCGATCGCTTCGACGTCGCTGCCGATGATGCGCGCGTTCGCTCGCGCGAGCGGCTCGGCCAGATTGATCGCGGTCTGGCCGCCGAACTGGGCGATCACCGGCGTCTGCGCGAGCCCCTCGTTTTCAAGAATGTTCCGCACGCTCTCTTCGTCGAGTGGCTCGAAGTAGAGGCGATCGGAGGTATCGAAGTCCGTGCTGACGGTCTCCGGATTCGAGTTCACCAGCAGGGCGCGTACCCCCGCGGCCTGGAGCGCCCAGGCGGAGTGCACGCTACAGTAATCGAACTCGATGCCCTGACCGATGCGGATAGGACCCGAGCCAATGACGAGGGCCGCGTCACCGCCTTGCGGCTCCGCCTCGTTCTCTTGCTCGTAGGTCGAGTAGAAGTATGGCGTCGACGCCTCGAACTCGGCCGCGCAGGTATCGACCATCTTGTAGACCGGTTTGAGATTCCATTCCTCGCGGGTCTGTCGGACCTGCTCGGGAAGAAGGTCCGCCAGGGTTCCAACCTGGACGTCGGAAAAGCCCAGCCGCTTCGCTTCCCAGAGAAGCTCAGGAGTGAGCTTCTCCGAGAGCAGTCGTCGCTCCATCCCGACCAGCCGCTGCAGGCGGCGGATGAACCAGGGGTCGATGCTGCTGCGTCGATGGATCTCGTCAGGATCAGCATCTCGACGCAGTGCGGCCATGATCGCCCAGAGGCGCTGATCGTTCGGCCGCTCGATCAGGTCCCAGAGCTGCTCGCTGACAGGTCCGGCCCAGGCCGGGCTCTCCCAGGAGAGACTTCGTCCACCGATCTCGAGACTGCGTACTGCCTTTTGCAGAGCAGCTTCGAAGCAACGGTCAATCGCCATCACCTCGCCGGTCGCCTTCATCTGCGTCCCGAGTGTTCGGTCGCCCGAGGCAAACTTGTCGAACGGCCAGCGCGGGATCTTGACGACGCAGTAATCCAGGGCGGGCTCAAACGCGGCAGCCGTCTTCTTCGTCACCGCGTTCCGAATCTCGTCCAGTCGACGGCCGATCGCGATCTTGGCGGCAACACGCGCGATCGGGTAACCGGTCGCCTTCGACGCCAGTGCCGACGATCGGCTCACTCGTGGATTTACCTCGATCACGTAGTAGTCGCGCGACTTTGGATCCAGCGCGAACTGAATGTTGCATCCGCCTTCGATGCCGAGAGCACGAATGATCCGCAACGCCGCCGAGCGCAGCATCTGGTATTCTTTGTCGGTCAGTGTCTGGCTCGGAGCGACGACGATACTGTCGCCCGTGTGAACGCCCATCGGATCGATGTTTTCCATGTTGCACACGGTGATGCAGGTGTCGGCCGCGTCGCGCATCACCTCGTACTCGATCTCCTTCCAGCCCTGGACGCTGCGTTCGATCAGTACCTGGTGAATCGGACTGGCCTGGAGACCCCGCGCCACGATTCGCCGGAACTCCTCTTCGGTATGGGCAAGGCCGCCACCGGTTCCTCCGAGGGTGAATGCCGGCCGAATGATCAGCGGAAGCGGCATCCTCCGCCTCAGAATCTCGGCCTCTTCGAGCGAATGGACAGTCTCGCTCGGCGGAACAGGTTCGCCGATGGATTGCAGCAGGCGCTTGAATAGCTCGCGGTCCTCGGCATTACGGATGGTTTCCAGGGGCGTCCCAAGCAGCCGCACGTCGTAGCGATCGAGCACCCCGGCCTCGGCAAGCTCGACGGCAAGGTTCAGCCCGGTCTGTCCGCCGAGTGTCGGCAGAATGCCGTCTGGCCGTTCTCTGGCGATGATCCGCTCGATGACGTCGACGGTCAGCGGCTCGATATAGACGATGTCGGCAATGCCGGGATCCGTCATGATCGTCGCCGGATTGGAATTGACCAGGACCGTCTGGACTCCCTCATCTCGCAGGGCTTTGCACGCCTGCGTGCCCGCGTAATCGAACTCGGCCGCCTGGCCGATGATGATCGGTCCCGAACCGATGACGAGCACCTTCTCAACTGTTGCGCCACTCATCACGCATTCCCACACATCTGTACGAATCGATCGAACAGGTATTGATTATCCTGCGGGCCCGGCGAACCCTCCGGGTGGTACTGGACTGAGAAGACCGGCCAGCTCTCGTGCGCCAATCCCTCGACTGACCGATCGTTCAGATTGATCTGACTGATGTAGAAGCCCGTACCGGAGGGAACCGAGTCAGAATCCACCTGAAACTCGTGGTTCTGAGAGGTGATGTGAACCAGACCGGTTCGCACGTCCTGCACCGGGTGGTTCGCGCCATGGTGGCCAAACCTCAGGCGGCTCGTTCGAGCACCAATTGCCATACCGAGAATCTGATGCCCGAGACAGATTCCCATCAGCGGGATCCGCCGATCCAGGAGGCCCCGTACCATGTCGGCGCATTCGACCAGCCGCGCCGGATCGCCGGGCCCGTTGGATACGACGACACCGTCCGGGTCCAGCGCGAGAATGTCAGCCGCGCTCGCGTCGTACGGGACTACTGTCATCCTGACCCCGCGCCGCGCCAGGGAGCGCAAGATGTTCTCTTTCCGCCCGCAATCGACGACGACGACGTGAAGCGGCCTGGCAGCAGGCGTTTGCTCGCCCCAAGAAGATAGCTGGTCGACGGACGTCTCGGCGACGAGATCCTTTTCTCCAAGCGGAATGACGGATCGGGCGCGAGCGACGAGATCATCGTCCGACACGGCGGCAGCGTCATACACCAGAACGGCGCGCATCGTTCCCCGTGCGCGGAGACGACGGACGAGGGCACGCGTGTCCACGCCCTGTAGGCCGGGGATTCCGTGGCGAATGAGGAAATTGCCGAGTGACTCGCACGAGCTCCAGTTGCTGGGATCATCGTAGTATTCGCGCACGATGAACGCGGCAATCCACGGGCGCCGCGACTCGTTCGCGTCCGTCGCAACGCCGTAGTTCCCTATGAGGGGATACGTGAGCGTCACCATCTGGCCACGATACGATGGATCCGTGGCGATCTCCTGGTAGCCGGTCATACTCGTGTTGAAGACGACCTCCGCCTCCGCGTCCACGGGCGCGCCAAAGGGCCTGCCGCGGAATACCGAACCATCTTCGAGTGCTAGCGCCGACACGACTGTCATACTGGAACCTCCTCCCCGCTCACAATTGACTGATGGTCCTCGTGGAGGTGCACAATGCGCCCGTCGCACAGAGTCACCGTTACCAGGCCACGTAAGGTCAGCCCCGCGAGGGGCGTATTCTTTCCCTTGGATGCCATGCGCGCGGGATCCACCGTCCAGCGCGCGTCCGGATCGAACACACAGATGTCGGCAGGCGATCCGGGTTTGAGGGTTCCGCCGGAGAGACCGAATGCCCGTGCCGGATCGCACGTCAAACGTCGGATCAGCAGGCTCAGGCTAAGCTCTCCGGCGTGTACCAATCCGAGCAGCGAGGCCAGAGCCGTCTCCAGGCCAGAGATACCGAATGCCGCCGCTCCGTATTCGCACAGCTTGTCGACCTCACTGTGGGGTGCGTGGTCGGTACTGATCAGGTCGAGCACGCCCTCGCGGATCGCCGCGACGAGTGCTTGCCGATCCGCTTCCGAGCGGAGCGGCGGATTCACCTTGGTCGCCGTATCGTATGGTATGGCGCTCCGACCATCCGGGCGTAAGCCAGCGACCCATTCATCCGTGAGGGTGAGGTGATGCGGAGTCGCCTCTGCCGTGAACCGGATGCCTCGGTCGCGCGCCTGCCGAATGATTTCGACGCCACGAGCAGTCGTCACGTGCGCGATGTGCAATCGGCCGCCAGTGAGCTCTGCCAGCAGGAGGTCTCGCGCGATCATAACTTCTTCGGCAACCCCCGGCCAGCCCTTCAAGCCGAGCCGGGTAGCCACCGGTCCCTCGTTCATCACGCCCCCTGCCGACAGGGCAGTATCCTCTTCGTGAACCATGATCGGACGGCCGACCAGGCGGCTGTACTCGAGGGCGTGACGCATCACCCCACTGTCGAGCAAGGGCTTGCCGTCGTCCGAGAAGGCGATTGCGCCGGCATCGGCAAGATCTGCCATCTCGGTCAGCTCACGGCCTCCCATCCCGCGGGTGACTGCGGCCAGCGGAAAGACCCGGATGACTCCCTCGCCCGCGGCCTTCCGTCGGATATATTCGATGACCGCGCGGTTGTCGACCGGCGGAGTCGTGTTCGCCATGGAGCAGACCGAGGTAAAACCGCCGCGGGCAGCCGCTCGGGTACCCGTGGCGATAGTCTCCTTCTCTTCCTGGCCAGGATCCCGAAGATGGCAGTGGACATCGATCAGACCGGGACACACGACCTGACCACTGGCATCGATGACAGTCAGTCCGCGCCGTCCAGTCGGAGCGGGACCATGCGGTACCAGCTCGGCGATCACGCCGTCGCGAACCCAGAGATCTCCGATCTGATCCACGTCTCTGGACGGATCGAGGATCCGTCCACCACGAATGAGTATGTCCAATCTGCCCCTCTCCTCAGCACGACCGATTGGCGCACAGTGGCTGCCCGCGCCAACGAACGGCGAGCGACCACACCCGATCCGCCTCGAATCTCATCTCACCGCCCCTTCTCATCGGAGCATTCGCCCAGCTTCCGTGAGGCTCGCGCGCCTCGAGAGATACCTCCGGCATCCCAACCCGGGAGCGCCTAGGCAACAGCGAGCCCGACTCGCTCGCCCGCGAGCAGGAAGAGCAGGGCCATGCGGATTGCGACGCCGTTCGTCACCTGTTCCTCGATGACCGATCGGCTACCACGCGCGACGTCAGGTGCGATCTCGATTCCTTCGTTCATCGGCCCTGGATGCATGACCAGCGCGCCAGGACGTGCCTTTTCGACACGCGCGGCGTTAACCTGATAGAGGTTAATGTACTCGCGCAGGCTCGGCAGGAGTCCGCCGGTCTGTCGCTCGCGCTGAATGCGGAGCGCCATGACCACGTCTGCCCGATGGATGCAGCGGTCTAGATCGTAGCAGATCTCGACCGGAGGGAGTCCCGCGCGATGTCCATTGACTCCGAAGTCTGGCATGAGCGTTGGCGGACCGCAGAGGATCACCTGCGCACCCATCCGGGTCAGCCCCCATACGTCCGAACGCGCAACACGGCTGTACAGAATGTCGCCGACGATCACAACCGTCAGCCCGCGAATGAAGCCGAACTTCTGGCGAATGGTGAACAGGTCGAGAAGAGCCTGGGTCGGATGGGCGTGGCAGCCATCGCCCGCGTTGACCACCGATCCCCGGAGATGCTGTGCCACGAGATAGGGAGCACCGGCCATCGAATGGCGCATGACGACGACGTCGGCTCCGAGGGCTTGAAGCGTCTTGATGGTATCGACGAGCGACTCGCCTTTTTCGACCGAGCTTCCCGTCGCGGTGATGTTCACGACGTCCGCCGACAGGTTCTTCGCCGCGAGCTCGAATGAGATCCGAGTTCGCGTGCTCGCTTCGTAGAACAGGTTGACAATCGTCTTCCCACGGAGCGGCGGAACTCTGCGAATTGGCCGGGAAAGTACCTCGCGCATCGCCTCGGCCGTGGCGAGGACCTCGTCAATCTCCTCAGCCGAGAAGTCGTCGAGGTCCAGAACGTCCTTTCGATCCATCCTCTCCTCCTCAGATCCGACGAATGACGACCTCGTCAACGCCGTCGGTCTCTTCCAGTCGAACCTGCACCTCTTCGTCCAGAGCTGTTGGCACGTTCTTTCCGACGTAGTCGGGTCGAATGGGAAGCTCGCGGTGTCCGCGATCGATCAGGACGGCGAGCTGGACACTGCTCGGCCGGCCAAAATCCATGATTGCGTCGAGCGCGGCGCGAACCGATCGTCCGGTGAACAGAACATCGTCGACCAGCACGACGGTCCGGTCGATCAGCGAGACCGGCACGTCGCTGGGTCCGACCCGCGGCTGCAGGCGGCGTCGCGCCAGATCATCGCGGTATAAAGTTATGTCGAGCTCGCCCAGGGGAACCGCGATCCCCTCCAGCTCTTGCAGGATCCTGGCAAGCCGTTGCGCCAGCGGCACCCCGCGCGTCCGCAGTCCGACCAGGACGAGGCCGTCCACTCCGCGGTTCCGCTCGACGATCTCGTGAGCAATCCGCGCCAGGGCCCGGCGCACGTCCTGCCCGGTCAGAATGACTCGCTCGACCACCCTACTCTCCCGTCGGTGGCGCCATCCTGGCCCACCCTGGATTCCTCCGACGCCCGGAACCGAACAGTCCACGAGGCGAACCTCATGCTCCGAGCATCCACGTTCGCACGCGCTCCGATTACAAAAAAAGGACCCCCGTCCACCTCCGCCGGTGGACAAGGGCCCTGAATGTCAGACAGATTCATCGGCCTGTTTCCCTTTCCAGCCTCGCAGGACTGGTTTAAAGGTGCAGGGCAGCCACTCACCCTGCTCTCACTGGAGCCTATTCTAGCACACCTGAGCCGTGGCTGCAACCGGATCTTCGACGCGCCACTCGCGACTACCCGCCAACGGCGCGCCGTCAGCTCATACCATCTCGAGTCCCGTGCCCGTCGAGTATCACGACGATCGTCAGCGCTCTCAATCGGGCACGATCAGGCAGAGCGTGGCGTCGAGAGCACGTTCCAGACGAAGAGAATGAGGGCGGCGAGCAGCAGAAGATTGACCAGTGCACCGCCGACGTGGGCGACGACGTATCCCAGGAACCACGCCACGACCAGAAGGATCGTAAGCACCCAGCGGACCGCGGCCACGACAAGCCTCCTGGAGGCAGCCTCGCCTAGTGCACGCCCGGTGCGCTCACGGCCGGTGCGGGCGCGCTCAGGTCCACGTTCCGTAGATACTCCGCGGCAGACTCCGGCGTCGCGACGTTGATCATCACGCCGGTTCCGAGCTCGAACCCCGCGGCGATCGCCAGCTTCGGCAGCAGCTCGAGGTGCCAGTGATAGTCTGGCTCCGCGTCGCCGTGCGGTGGCGCGGTGTGAATATAGAAGTTGAACGGAGGATCGTTCAGCCCGTGATACAGGCGAGCAGTCAGATCGTGCAATGTGCTCGCGAATGCCTTCTGCTGCTCGACGGTCATCGTCTCGAACCGGGCGGCGTGCCACTTCGGAAGAATCGACGCTTCGAACGGAGTACGGGATGCGAACGGGGCGTACACCAGGAACCAGTCGTTCTCCTGGATGACGCGTTCGCCCGCTTCGCGCTCGGCTGTAACGATATCGCAGTACACGCAGCGTCCAGACTCCGCGCGATACCGTCGAACGCCGTCGAGCTCCTCACAAACAGCAGAGGGGACCAGCGGAATCCCGAACAGCTGCGAGTGCGGGTGCTCCAGGGAGGCACCGGCCTCCTTCCCGTGATTGTTGATGATCAGGATGTACCGGATCGCCGGATTCTGCCGATGCGCGTCGTAGCGGGCAATATACGCACGCACGACCTTTTCGATATGTGACACCGGAAGCTGCGCGAAGTCATCGCCGTGCGACGGACTGCTGATCAGGACCTCGTGGACACCGACTCCGGTCATCGTCGTGTACGGTCCGACGTGCGAGATCACCGGCTCCAGGTCGGCTGGCCCGAAGGCTGGGTAGAGGTTGGGCACCACGCGCACCTCCCAGCCAGGGGTGTTTGGCTCGGTCCCGGGCACGCGGAAGGCCATCACCTCGGGCGGCGTCATTGCCTCGTGTCCCACGCAGAATGGACACTGCGCGGCGGGGGGTACGGGCACGGCGGCTGCCCGACTGAACGAGCTTGGACGCTTGGCACGCTCCGTCGCGATGGCAACCCAGCGCTGCGTGACGAGATCTTGGCGTAATTGCGGCATGATGCATACCCCTCACTGGACAGCTACAGCTTCGCTTCGCAGAAACGCGAGCGCCTTCTGGTACAGCTCGTGGTACTTGCGGGCCGAAGCTGTCCAGGAATAATCTGCCTGCATTCCCCGTCGCTGAAGCAATCGCCAGGTGTCCACGTGCTTATAGTTCTCGACGGCACGAACAATGGCCGTGTAGAGATCCATCGTGTGGTAGCGCTCGAACGAGAATCCGTTTCCTTGCTGCGTACGGGGATCGAAGTTCTGAATCGTGTCCGCGAGCCCCCCGGTGTGCCGAACGATGGGGATGGATCCGTAGCGGAGGCTGATCATCTGACCCAGGCCGCACGGCTCGAAACGGGACGGCATCAGAAACATGTCCGAACCCGCGTAGATCTTCTGCGCGAGGGCGGCGTTGAAAGTCAGGTGGATCGCCGCTCGACCGGCATACTTCTGTGCGTATTGCGAAAACACGTTGTGATAGTGCTGGTCACCGGTTCCAAGCAGGACAAACTGAACGTCGAGGCACTCCATCATCGTGTCGAAGCACCCCGCCAGGAGATCGAAGCCCTTCTGGTCTGCCAGCCGTGAAACCATCCCGATCAGCGGGACGGACGGATCCTGCGGAAGGTTCGACTCGCGCTGGAGCGCTAGCTTATTGGCACCGCGCGCGTCAAGGTGATCGACGTCGAATGTCTGCGCGATATAGCGATCCGTTGCCGGGTTCATCTCGTCAAAGTCCACTCCGTTGAGGATGCCGAAGAGGCGATCCTTTCGGTCGCGCAGGAGCGGGTCGAGCTTTTCCCCGAACTCGGGTGTCAGGATCTCCTGAGCGTACCGCTCGGAGACCGTGTTCACGACGTCGGCGAAGTGAAGGCCTCGCGCCATCAAGTCGACAACGTCGGCGAGCTCGCCAATCTGGGGATGGTGGAGGAAACCATACTCCTCGATTCCCGCCACTTCCAGGATCCGCCAGCCAAACAGCCCTTGGTATTGCAGGTTGTGGATCGTGAAGACAGTCGCCGTGTTGGCGAAGAACGGGTCCTTTTTATAAATCGTCTTCAGCCAGTTCGGCACGATACCGGTATGCCAGTCATTGCAATGAATGATGTCTGGCTTCCAGTTCAGATGCCGGAGCATTTCGAGCGCGGCCCGGCAATACAGGATGAACCGCTCTCCATCGTCGGGATATCCGTAGATGCCCTCGCGATTGAAGTACTTGTCGTTGTTGACAAAATAGACCGGAACGCCGGGCACGGCATCGGTCCTCAGAATCGACACGGGCTCCGCGGCATCGTCCATGGGAACGTTGAAGGTCGGGACGACCTCGCTCATCTTGAAGCGTTCGGGATCGATCCGACCGTAGCGCGGTAGTGCAACGCGAACATCGTCCCCCAAGCGAGCAAGCGCCTTCGGCAACGCCCCGGTGACGTCGGCAAGGCCCCCGGTCTTGGCGAACGGAACCATCTCAGCCGATAAGACCAGAACCTTGAGCGAGCTAGACACAGGCTTCGTACTCCTTGATATTGAAGAGGGTGCAGGACCACGTGCCACGGCGTCGCCTGGAGGATAACGCGCATAACCACTCACGCGGTGCGCACAATGTATGCCACCTCGCGCGTGGACCTGCGGCGTCGGACCAGGACCGGCTCGGCCATCGTAAGCTCGTGAGCCTTCAACCGAGGGCTCACGCAGCGCAACCTCGGTCCTGCTGAATCTGCCTTCACGGCAACCGCAGATAGCGGCTGAGCTGCCCGAGCAGCAGCGAAGCGCCCGAGATCTGACGGATGGCCTCGTCGCGAAACGAATCCAGTATCTCCGTCGAGGGACGCAATCCCCACCGGTAATAATACTGCCCAGCCTTTCCGGTGACGTACGTCCCCACGAATGCTACCGCAGCGCGCGGTGCGAGCGCAAATGGGCCAGGTATCAAAGAGACCAGAGACCGTGCCGCGGCTCGCCAGAAGAACGCCGCGCCAACGATCGGCGCGACCTCGGTAAGAACCTGCAGGCGGTTGTCGACCGGGCGACGGTAGATCAGAGCCAGCTTCAGCAGCAGCATGATCTGATTCTTGGTAAGAACCACCATATCGGTTCCCACCGAGGTGAAAGTGCCGACGACCGGAACAAGCGCTGGGAGACTGGATACCACCGCGAACTCGGCATTCACGCGTGCAGTGTCAGCGATCAGAAAATCGGCGGCCGGCTCTCGTAGGGGCGCCAGCCGCCGGCCCAGTGGTAGGGCCAGATGAGGAACCTCGCGAAGCAGGCACGGGAGAAGATCCTGCTGCACACTACGTTCGTCCACCGCGGACACACACAACAGTCGATCCGGCGCCAGCCCGAACACATCGCCTGCTGCTTGCTGGATCGATTGGCGCTGCTCCCGCTCGATCGAGTAGTCACAGTTCAGAACGCAGAGAACTCGGCCCGGACGTCGGAGAAGCTGGCCGAGGTGGCTTCGCTCCAGAGAGCCAAACGCGTGATTTGCTGACGTCACGTAGAGATACAGATCGGCCGATGGCAGCGCCAGCGGCACGTCGGAGGGCATGTCGCAGACGTCAATCGCGATGTTCGTCGGCTGCGGCCCACTCAGGTCGCTACCGGCCAGGGCGGCAGCCAGGGTCCGCTTGCCAACCCCGGGAGACCCGCAGATGATCAATCGGACCGGTTGCTCGGCCTCGCGGATGACCGTCTGTGGGTCTATCTCCCGGACGACACTCCAGAACTCGGAAATTCTGCCGGACGTTAACAAATTGCGAACGTTCACAGTCGCCTCATCCAACGACGTCAGCGTTGACCGGTGCCCTCACCAGTATACCGAGATTCGACGCCGTGCGCTACCGTCACTCCACGGCTTTGACCATCGAGTACCTACTCAGACAGCGTTGACGCTCTTGACGCGCCCGTGCTATCATGCTCCTGATACTGGATTCAGGTCGAACCGAGAAGCCTTCTTATCGCTACAGGATGGAGGATTAAGTACCCAATATGCCTGTCAGAATCCGACTGCGTCGGATGGGCGCCAAGAAACAGCCGTCCTACCGGGTCGTGGTCGCGGACTCTCGATCTCCACGGAACGGGCGTTTCATCGAGACAGTCGGGTTGTATAATCCGTTGACGAACCCCCCTACTGCTAAGGTGAACGAAGAGAAGGTTCGCTACTGGTTATCCCACGGTGCGCAGCCGACCGAGGCAGTCAAGCGCATTCTTGGGTGGACCGGCGTTGTCCCGACAACCCCGGAACGAGCCCCCAGCGAGCCCGGAGCATCTGAAGCCAAGGGCTGATCGCCCTTCGCGAGCGACATCTCGTCATTCGCGCTCAATTTCCATTGTGTGACCAGCCAATATGGCGTTGAGTTGGTCGTAACCGCATTGTCGCCAGGAGAGCCCGATGAAAGAGCTCGTAGAATACATCGCGAAGGCACTCGTTGAGAACCCGGATCAGGTCCGTGTGACCCAGGTGGTCGGTGAGCAGTCGATCATCCTCGAACTTCAGGTCGCCCAAGAAGATATGGGCAAGATCATCGGCAAAGAAGGGCGGATTGCCAACGCGATCCGAACGCTGCTGAAGGTAGCAGCGGCCAAGCAGGGCAAGCGCGCCGTGCTCGAGATTCTCTGACTCATCGAGGCATTGAGCGGGTTGTCGGGTCCCGTGTCTGGGCGGTCCGAGCGCGCGCTCACGCCCAGTGGCCGCGAAGTGCGATTTCTCGTCATTGGACGCGTTCTGGGACCGGTGGGAACGACTGGCACGGTTCGCGTCCAGATCCTCACGGATTTCCCGGACCGCTTTCTTCAATTGCAGAAAGTCCACCTTGGCGACAATCTGCGACCGTATCACGTCGCGAGCGCCCGCCTCGAGCGCGGATCGGCGCTCCTGAAGCTCGCGGGGATCGACGACGCGAACACTGCCCGAAGCCTATCCAACCAAGATGTTCAGATTCCAATCGAGGAGGCCGTCGCCCTTCCACCGGACATCTACTTCTGGCATCAGATCATCGGCCTCGACGTGTGGACCGACGACGGGCGCTACCTCGGCAAAATCACTGACGTCCTTCAAACCGGCAGCAACGATGTCTACGTCGTCGGCGAGGGGCCGGGAGAGATCCTCATACCGGCCATCGACGAGGTGGTATGCCAGATTGACCTGCCAGCTCGTAAGATGACCGTGCACTTGCTACCGGGACTCCTGGAAGAGATGCCGTAGGGACTCCCGGCGACTTTCCATTTGGATCACGAATATCGCGGCGAACGAGGCGCATGGAAGTTAATGTTTCCGATTGGCTCGTTCATGTAGACGTCGCCATTCCGGATCTTGATGTTGAACCCGCACTCGGGGTTGGTGCAAACCCACGCCTTGAAATGGATTGGCGCACCCCCGCTGCCAAAGTCCGACAGCGGCACTAAGTCGCCGGCCTTGCACTTCTGACACTTCGGCAAATTCACGTCCATCCCATCAACCCTCCCGCGACCGGATCCGTCGAAACACCTGGCGCGCCGTCACAGCGAGCAAGAGTATACACCCACGTCAAGGTAGGAACAAGCGCTCCCGCTCTCGGCCGGACTAACGAGTTTCTAATCTCGTTCTAGGCCTAGCTGGAACTGTGTCGTGTGGGTGGTGATCGGCGCCAGTCCGGACACGGCGACGATGACGGGCGTGCGTCCGTCAGGCAGTTTCAGGCTGCCGGTTTGCGTTCTGTCGAGCTGCAGGCGCTGGACGGGCATTGACTGTCCTGGCGAGATGACCTCCACCAGGTACGTCTCCGGCCACCTGTTATCAATGCGTACGAAACCCTCTGCCTTCCATCCGTCGTCGGTCATCGCGGTATCTTTCAACCCGATCTCGGGTATTTCAATGCCATCGAGCGCGAATCCATCCGCGTTGTACGAGTCGTCGGTGACGTATTCGAAGCGTAGAAGAATTTCGCGGCCAGCGTACTGGCTGAGATCTGCGGTCTCCTGCACCCAGGTGGGCGTTGCTCCTCCGGAGGTTCCGGTGAACCCATTGCCGTAGTTCTGACCATTTGGGTTCGTGGCCGTGGTATCGGCCGTCGGCAACGTTCGCCAAGTCTTACCGCCGTCGTCAGAAACCTCGACGTACCCATAATCGAAGTCCTTCTCGATGTCGTACCAGATCCAGAACCGCAACGTCGCCTTCCTCGTGCTGCGCAGATCAACCGTCCTCGTGAGCCGTGAATCGATCGAGTCTCCGCGATTGCTCCACCATTCAAATGAACTATCGTGCGGATCGGCGCCGATGAGCTGCACTGTCGGTACGCCCGCGAAACGGAGTGTCGCGGGTCCGGATGGGCTCAGGCGGTAATACGACGTTCCATACTGGTACGCCGTACCGGTGATCGTCTGACCGACGGACGGCCCTGGATCAACCCTGGCCGTGAAATGAAGCGAGTGGTAGCCGTATCGTCCACCATCCAGAGAGGGATTGTTGAGGACATTGGCCGCGACCCAATCCGCGAAGACCTGATCGAACGTGCGGGGTGGCTGGAGAGATTGGAAAAACCGTTCGAAGCTCGCCATGCCTCTTCCCGGCTCGGCGATCACCTGACCGATCACGCGGAATCCACCGAACTGCTCCGCGACGTAACGCATGAACAGGTACGCGGCCCCATAATGTGGTGTTGCTGCCGACGGCTCGCTAGCCCAGGCGTTAAGCTGAGTCTGCGGCTGTCGCGCAAACGCCCCGATTGCACCACTCGGGGCGCCAGTTACTGCCTGTGCCGCCAGCTCTGCCGAGCCCTCGTCGATCCAGCTGTTCTGCCAGCGGTGAACGTTGAACTGGATCATATGCATGAACTCGTGGGCGACGGTGCCGTTGAAGCCGGCGCTGCCGGGCCGAACCGCATCGACATTGATGTAGATCATCTCGCGTTCGTTGCTGTACGGGTTCACGTCGCGGGTGTACTCATCTGCGGTGCTGTAGTAGCCGCCAACGCCGGGAACGTGCGCGACCAGCACCGTGATATGGACATCGCCGTCGACTCCCGGCGACCACTCGCTCCCAAAGAGGGCGTGCTCGGTTCGATAGGTGTGATCCTCGAAGTAGCTGGCGGCCGACTGCACGTCGTCGACGGGCAGCTCCACTCCGTCTTGAACATACCAGTAAGCGTGTGCCGTCTTGGCGACGATACGGGCCCGAACCTGGAAGTAGGTTTTCGTATCCTGATTCGCGACCCAGAATGTTTGCTCCGTGCCTATCGCGAGATCGTGAGATGACGGGGTTGGCGTCCCTGCCACGGGTGTGGTCAGCCGCTTCAGGCGCCGCTGTAAATCGACCAGATCTCTGGGCGGAGGTGTTGGAATTGCCAGCGCTCGCGGTGCAACCGCGGGCGTCGGCGTGCTGCTCGGCAGCGGGACGCGCGAGGGTGCGACCGAAGGGGTGGCAATGGGCGATGGTGTGGAGGCAACCGGCGGAACAGTCGGAGTGGTGACCGCGCGTGCCGTCGCCGTCGAGGTTGGTAGGGAGGCCGCGGGCGACGAGTTCGCAACGGGCGTCGGCGGAACCGGGGTCGGCTGACATCCAACTGTCGACGCCACGATCAACAGACTGACGGCGACAAGCCGCACGAGGCGCGTTACGGTCACTCTGGCATCCTCGCCAGAACCCCTTCGATAATGCTCCTCACGTGTGCCGCCGATCGCGCGACCGTCGCGAGCACCTCTTCGTGTCCGAGAGCTGCGCCCGGGAGGCCCGCGGCGATATTGCTAATCACGCTGAGGCCGAGTACCCGCATGCCAAGCTGGCGTGCGACGATGACCTCGGGGACGGTGGACATTCCAACCGCGTCACCGCCGGCCAGTCGGAGAAACCGGACCTCCGATGGCGTTTCGAAGTTTGGTCCACCCACCATCACGTAGACGCCGTTTCGAATCGAGAGATGCGCGTCCCTCGCGGCGTCTCGCGCCAGGGCCCGCAGCTCCTCGGAATAGGCATCCGTGAGATCGACAAATCGCGTGAGATTGGCTGGCGGCGTCTCCCCCGCCAGGGGACTGAGTCCAGCGAGACTCGGAAAGCTGAGGTGATCGTCGATCAGCATAACGTCGCCCGGCTGAAAGTCGGGATTCAGCGCGCCTGCCGCGTTGGTTACGACCAGGTCTCGGCATCCCAGGGCATTCAGGAAGCGCACCCCAAACCCGAGCTCAGCCGGCGAGTAACCTTCGTAGCCGTGGACACGCCCCGTCAGCACCGCGACCGCCTTTCCAGATATTCTTCCCAGGAGCAGCTCACCGCCGTGGCCAGCGACACTCGGGCGGGGAAAGTGCGGGAGAGATGCCAGGGCAGTGCGCCTCTCGACGTCGACGGCGTCCGTGACGGCACCCAGACCGGAGCCGAGGACGACTCCCACGCGCGGAGCGAACGCAAACGATGATTGTACCGCTTCGGCAGCCTGCGCTGCCCTGACACTCCAGTTGATCATAGGGGCACTATACCACCGCTCTGTCCGGCTCGCCAGTTTCCGGCCAGCGCTCCCGCGTTCCACCGGTTTGACGAGGTCTGGCCGGCGTCAGGAACAGATGTTGCTCGTCAGACCTCTCGCCGTTCGACCGCCATTCCGCCCAGGAGATTGGACCCATGGCCGTAATGATTACTGGCGTGTTCTCAAGCCGAGACGAGGCCGAGGCTGCCGTTGAGGCGCTGCGTGAACGTGGCTTTCCCGCGAGTCAGGTCGGCGTCGTCGTTCCCCAGGGTGCAGCTCGGGCAGCAAGACGGGCTCGCGCCACGGAATCTGCCCTCACCTGGGTTCCCAGATCCCAGATGGCAATGCTCGCCAACATTGGATCAGCCGTGATCGCCGGGCAGATTGCCGAGTGTGCCACGCGCGAAGCACAAGGACCGGCGCAGATCCATCTGAGCGATATCCTCACGCGTCTGGGCATCGAGCCAGAGCACGCAGTGTGGTACGAGCAGCAGGTTGCAGAAGGATATAGCTTCGTGATAGTTCGCGCTGAGGACGGCGCAGCGGAAGCCCAGTCGATCATGCGTCGATTCGGCTCACTCGAGGTTCCATCCGGTGCGCGCATACCTCGCCGTGGGGCCGAGGCTCGCCGCCCCGCCCGCGGCGCGCCCACGCCGGCTCCATCCGCTGCCCGCGACCTGAGCCGGGTCAAGCCTGGTTTCGACGTTTGCACCATCGACGGCGCGCGAGTCGGAACTGTTCAAGAAGCCAGCCCCCAATGCATTCACGTTCTCTGCTGCTCGAACCTGTTCGTCCCTCCATCGCGTATCCAGCGCGTGACGGAGGACCAGGTGATCCTGAACGTCGCCGAGGCCGATCTCGAAACAATAGACTGGTCGACGTGTGCGCCCTCGACTCAGAGCGAGTACCGGCCCGGGGGAGCCGGGTATAGCGGGCTCCCCCCGCAGGAGCACGAACCGGGAGTCGAACTCCCGGTAGACCCCGACGAACGCTGAGGCGCGGGCCTGGAAAGATGTCGCCCGTTGGCTGCAAACGGGTCCGCCCCTCGCGCTGCTGCGACACTTCCGCCTACTGCAAGATCCCGCTCGTGCCAGCGCAGATAGACCGGGGCGAGTCCGCGCGTCGAAAGGCGATGCGCCGCGTCACGGCAGTGCTACTTGCGCGCACCCGAAGACGTCCAGTAGAATCTTCCGGAATGGCGCACGCGCCAAGGGGACCAGAATGGAGACAGGGCAGCGCTTAACACAGATCATCGAGGTCCGTGGCCACATCATCGACTCGATGATTCTCCCAAAGATCCTCGACGAGCTGATGGATCTCGGAGTCGAATTCAACATCGAGAAGGTCGAGGTCGGGAGACAGAAGCGAGACCCTAGCTACGCGCGCATCGAGGTGATTGCCGCCACGCAGGATGATCTGGACCGAGCGGTGAGTGAAGCGTGTCGACTCGGGGCCACGACGCTAGCGGTCGAGGAAGTGGAGGTCCTGCCCAGCCCGGCAGACGGGGTCGCGCCAGAGGATTTCTACTCGACGACCAACCTGGAGACGAGGATCCGCTGGAAAGGCCGCTGGATTCCGGTCGAGCACCCGGAGATGGACTGCGCGATCGCCATCGACGGCGACCGTGCTTTCTGTGTACCGATCAACGATCTGGTCGCGGGACAGCCCGTCGTCGTCGGCCACCGCGGCATTCGGGTCATCCCGCTCGAGCGATCGCGATCGCCGTTGCCATCCTTTGGCTTCATGGGCAGCCAGATCTCGAGTGAGAGGCCAAGCGGCCGTTCCGTCCGTGAAGCGGCCCTCTGGATGCGACAGTGTCGCCTCTCCGGGATGAAGAATCTGGTGGTGGCCGGGCCGGCGGTCATTCATACCGGGTCGCGGGAGTACCTGTGCCGACTCATCGAGAAAGGGTACGTCGACTACCTCTTCGCCGGTAACGCGCTCGCCACCCACGACATCGAGTATTCCTTCTACAGGACATCATTGGGTGTTCCCCTGGATGGCGGCGCGGCAATCGAAACCGGGCACGAGCATCACCTGCGTGCAATCAATCGCATTCGCGCCGTCGGAGGGATTCGGCAGGCGGTCGAGAAGGGCATACTGACGAGTGGAGTGATGTACTCTTGCATCACTCACGGCGTCGACTTCGTCTTGGCCGGATCGATTCGGGACGATGGACCGCTTCCCGAGGTCGTCACCGACGTGATCGAAGCGCAGCGTGAGATGCGCAAGCGTATCCACGATGGTGTTCAGGTTGCGGTGATGCTATCGACGATGCTCCACTCCATCGCCGTCGGGAATCTCCTGCCCGCCAGCGTCTACACCGTGTGCGTGGACATCAATCCCTCGGTCCTCACGAAGCTGGTAGATCGCGGTAGCTTCCAGACGATTGGCATCGTGATGGATGCTGGCGGCTTTTTGCGGGACCTGGTCGAGGAGCTCGAGGAACTGGAGCAGAGCCAGCCCGCGAGAAGCGACCGGGACTCGTCAGTCGTCGACTGATCTCGTAGCGTGCTCACCGGTGGGCATTCGCGAGACGTTCCACCGATCGGACAATCCGCCACGCCAGTGGCTCGCCGCGTTGACGGATCAGACCGACTCCTCCGTCGCCGGGCCCTGTCGCGCCCGCGCGTTCGATCGGGACGTGATCCTTGCCAGTCTGACGTAGGTCTCCGCCGTATACCACGCGAGCAAGCCTGCTAGCACCAGGCCACGCCACCCATCGCGGTAGCCCTGGAGCGAGACGAAGCGTCGGCGGAACTCGCGGTAGGGCGCAAGAACAAAGCTGTGCAGTCGGGGAACAGTCCCGGCGCGCGCCAACCTCTCTGCCTCGAGTGTCGCGTAGACCTCTTGTTTCGCCAGAAACTGGGCAATTCGGTCGTAATTGTAGTGGATGAGCGGCTCGGACAGATGCCCGTCGGGACCATCGAGGCAGACAAGCTCGTGCACATCGCGCAGCTCGTCGTAGCGAGCGTTCGCAACCCTTAGCAGACGCAGCTGATAATCTGGATACCAGCCGCCGTGTCTGATCCAGCCCCCCCAGATGTAGTTCCGGCGCGGAATCCAGAAGCCGACCGCGCCGGACCCTTCACTTTGCTCAGCCACCGCCCGTACCTCGCGCGCAAGGTCGGGCGAGACCCTCTCGTCCGCATCCACAAACAGGACCCACGGTGTCGTGACCAGGTCCATGGCAGCGTTCCTCTGAGCCGGGAAGGTCGTGAAAGCCCGCGTCACCACCCGAGCACCCTTTGCCGCGGCGATCCGACCGGTCTGATCGCGACTTCGCTCGTCCAGTACGACGAGGTGGGCGTCGGCCCACGTCAGTGTATCGAGGCAGTGGCCAATGTGTACCTCTTCGTCGCGGGCGATGATCGCCGCCGTGATCGCTGCCGTCACCAGGCGCACACCTCTCGGTAGATCTCGAGACGTTGCCGCAGCGTACCCTCGTCGATCGCTCCGATCTTAGCGTCGTGTCGGGCTCGGCGCGCCGCGTCCGCCATCCCGAGTTGGACGAGCGCGCGCGCAACGGCAGCATAGAGCGGGCCGTAGTGCTTGCGGAAGAACCGATCACGGCTACGATGCAGCTGTACGAACATGGGGCCAGCGAACTGCCGCGTACTCTGGCCGCCGTGATGGATAATCTCGGCGTCGGGCGTGTAGTAGATCTTCCAGCCCGCCTGCTTGATGCGGTAGCACCAGTCGACCTCCTCGCAGTACATGAAGAAGCCCTCGTCCATCACCCCAACCTGCTGCACCGTCTCCTGGCGGACCATCAGGCAGGCTCCCAGCGGATGATCGATCGGGAAGGCGTGATCGTACCAGCGGCGAGGGTAGCGGCCATTCAGACGCGAATTGATCACTCGATGGTTCAGCGGGAAGAAGTCAAAGAACGTCATCGGCAACGTCGGGAATCGAAAGCAGGAGTGCTGAAACGTCAGGTCGGAGTTCAGCAGCCGCGCTCCGCAGGCTCCAGCCTCGGGATGCCCGTCCATGAAGCGTACGAGTGCACCCGGAGCATCGCCCAGTACTTCGGTATCGGAGTTCAGGAGCAGGACATAGCGCGCGTCGTCCTGGCGCATCGCCAGGTTGTTGGCCGCGGCAAAACCGGAGTTGTGGTCGAGTGCGAGGAGCTGAACGTCCGGGAATTCATCGCGAACCATCTGCGCACTGCCGTCGCTGGATGCGTTGTCGACGACGACGACGTGCGTCCGGAACTGGCTCTCGCCGCTCGTCAGGCTACGCTGAAGGGCGCGCAGGCACCTCCAAAGCAGCTCGCGGGTATTGTAGCTGACGACCGAAACGAGAAGATCGTTACTCAAAAGCCTATCGTGATGACCTTCTGTCCAACCTGGCCGCCGGGAAATCCGACGCCTCCCTGCTCAAGACCAGCAAAGAATCGCTGGGCGTTGATCGTCTTCATGTCCGGTCCGATCGTGATCGTCCCGGTGACGATCACTTCTTCCCCTGGCATCAGTTCGCGAGTGAACAATCCGCTTCCGTCGGGCTGTCCGGCGCTGTTCTTTTTGAGGAACTCCGGGCCGAAGAAGCCCCACCGCAACGGGAACGGCTGAGCCTGATTCTGCCAGCCCACGGCGACCCGCCAGACGCCCGCGCGCTCGTAGTACGTGGGAACGCCATCCGGGTTATGGAAAGAAGCGAATGTCTGCTCGGTAGTGTACTTGGTGCCCGAGGGCGGACCCAGCGTCTTGATTGGAACCGTCCCGGTGTTACGCACACGTACCTGAACGTGAATATCTCCCCCGACCGCGATGGCCAGCGGAGTGAACTTCACGTCGACGATCTCGGCGCGAGGAACCCCTCCGTTCGCGATAATGACGCGGGTGACGTAGTCGGTGAAGTTGCCCGCGGCGTCGGTAGCCTCGATGTGGATGTCGTACGGACCGTCCGGGAGCACCTTGCCTCCGTTCTCGGTGCCATCCCACTGGAAGGATTGCAGCGATGCCTCGTACACCTTGGGCGCGCGAATCAGGTAGAAGCCACCCTTTGCGTCTGTGGCGTAGACTCGTACCTGTGCCTTTTTCGTCAGCTTATAGTCGAAGTTTGTTGTGTCCTGATCTCCGTCCCCATTGGGAGTGAAGGTGGTGTACTGTACCGAGACATCTTGGATCTCCGGCGGCGTCGTGTCGGCTTCCTTCACCACGATCGACGCCTGACGCGTGACGGTCTGCCCAGCAGCGTCCTTCGCCTGGACCACGACGCGGTAGGTTCCATCCGGCACGACGCGGAGCCAGTTCTTTCCCGGTACGGGCACGGTGCCGTTGAATCGAATCTCGTACTCGTCAGGAGCGCGCGTTTGCGGCGGCCGCAGCACATACGTCGTCTTTCCGTCGGCGGCGATCAGCGTCGCCGAAACATCGGCCCGCCGCGTGAGACGGTACGAGATGTCGGTCACGTCGTTCAGGCCTTTGCCGTTCGGCGTGATCGTACCGAGGCTCACGCTCAGCGGTGAGAGAAACTGCTGCGATCCGCAGCCGGTTGCCGCCAGCACCGGGCCAGCCAGGAGTACTGCCGTCCCCGCGCGCAGCAGGGCTCGCCGGGTAAGCATCACGCTCCTACCTTCGCAATGGGTGTGACAGTCCGCGCATCGTCGCGCGTTGGAAGCAACGCCAGATCCAGGACCTCGTCCATACTATCGACCGGGACAAACCGTAGGTCTCGGCGAACGCGCTCGGGCACGTCCACCAGGTCCTTCACATTCTTGCGAGGGAGGATGAAGGTTTTGATTCCGGCTCGATGCGCGGCGAGGGCCTTCTCGCGCAGGCCGCCGATCGGCAGAACCCGCCCGCGCAATGTGATCTCGCCGGTCATCGCGACATCGCGCCGCACCGGGCGGCGAAGCAGGGCCGACGTAATCGCCGTCGCCATCGTGATCCCGGCCGACGGCCCGTCTTTCGGCACCGCACCCGCTGGGAGATGGACGTGGATATCTTTGATCTCGTGGAACTTGACCGGCAGATTCAGCACCTCGGCGCGCGAACGAATATAGCTTAACGCCGCCGTAGCCGACTCCTTCATCACATTTCCGAGCTGACCCGTGAGAATCAGCTGACCCTTGCCGTCGAGGAGCGTAGCCTCCACCGTGGCGAGATCCCCACCGGTCTCGGTCCAGTACACTCCCGTCGCGACGCCAATTTCGTCGCGATCCTCGACGAGCCCCCAGTTGAAGCGGGCTGGTCCAAGATACCGAGCAACTGTCCGAGCGACGATCGTCCGCGGAAACCGACGATTAGAAGCCACCCGCCGAGCAACCTTCCGACAGATCGATCCGATCTCGCGCTCCAGATTGCGCACACCGGCCTCGCTCGTGTAACAGCGAATGATCTGACGCACTGCCTCGTCGGCAAATGTGACATTCTGGTCCGTCAGCCCGCTTTCGGCAAGCTGCCGTGGGATCAGAAATCGACGCGCGATCTCCAGCTTCTCCTCCTCGACGTAGCCAGGCAGCTCGATCACCTCGAGACGATCGCGGAGCGCCGGGGGAATCGGATCGAGCAGGTTCGCGGTCGTGATAAAAAGCACGCGGGACAGATCGTAGGGTACGTCGAGATAGTGATCGCTGAACGCCCCATTTTGCTCCGGATCCAGGACCTCGAGCAGGGCAGCCGTCGGATCACCGCGGAAATCGGCGCCGACCTTGTCGACCTCGTCAAGCATGAAAACCGGGTTGACGGTTCCGGCCGTTCGCATCGTCTGAATGATGCGGCCCGGCATCGCGCCCACGTATGTCCGCCGGTGGCCGCGGATCTCCGCTTCGTCGTGGATCCCCCCGAGGCTCACCCGTGTGAAGCGACGGCCGAGCGCCTCGGCGATCGACCGACCGAGACTCGTCTTTCCAACGCCGGGAGGGCCGACAAAGCAGAGAATCGGCGTGTGCGTGCCGTGGGCTCCCAGCTTGCGCACGGCCATGAACTCGAGGATGCGCTCCTTGACCTTCTTTAATCCATAGTGATTCGCATCCAGTACGGTCATCGCGTGATCGAGGTCGAGATTATCCTCGGTCGCGTGCTGCCACGGAAGGTTCAGGAGCCAGTCGAGGTAGGTCCGGATAACGCCAACCTCCGGAGCCGCGGCTGGCATGACTGTCAGCCGATTGAGCTCGTCCTCTGCCTTTGTCCGCACCGCGTCGGGAAGATGCGCCTCGGCAAGCTTGGCGCGCAGGTCATTGACGTCGCGCGTGAACGAGTCCACCTCGCCAAGCTCGCGCTGGATCGCTCGCAGCTGCTCACGCAGGAGGTATTCGCGCTGGGACTTGTCCACCTCCTGCTGGACCTGGTTTTCGATCTTCTCTTCCAGTTCCAGCACGGCGAGCTCGTGAGCCAACAGAACGTTGACCTTTTCAAGGCGCTCGGCCGGGTCGAGGATCTCGAGAATCTCCTGGTGCTGGGCGACTGAAAGCTGAAGCGAGGAGCCGACGACGTCGGCCAGCCAGCCGGGATCGTCGGCGTTCATCGCGGCGACGTACACGTCCTCCGTGAGGTACCGACTCAGCTTGACGCACTTCTCGAACAGCGCCAGAATGGCACGCATCAGCGCTTCCAGCGCCGTGGACTTCTCGACTGTCTCGGTCACCGGCACGATCGCCGCGTGAAGGACGTCGCCCTCGACCTTGACGCTGCTGATGTGAACCCGCCGTTGCCCCTGGACAAGGACATTCGTCGTGCCGTCTGGGAGCTTCAGGACCCTGCCGATGACTGCTTCTGTTCCGACGCTGTACAGATCGCCAGGGCCAACGTCCTCCTGCTCCGCGTCTCGCTGAGCGACGACGACAATCGTACGGTCGTGTGCCATGGCGTGATCGATCGCCTTCTGGACCCCTTCGTCCGCAACCACGAGCGAAGACACCATCCGCGGAAACAGGATGGTGTCACTGGTGGGCAGCACCGGGAGACGCATGGTCGGCTGATCGTCTGGCGACATGGGCGGTGGGTGATGGACGCGTCGTCGCCGCGAAGTCGTCTGGTTAATGAGAGCCTCCAGGAGAATGTACTGGTAACGTTATATCACACTTCGAACTACCATTATACCTCTTCCTCGTCCCGTGGTGCGCCTCGTGGTGCAAGGTGAGAGGGCCTCCGGCGTCCACCGTGGTCGTCAGGGGACCGGGCGAAAGGCCGGCGCGATCTCGTCGAAAAGATCAAGATTTCTCCACGTGTCGACGCGGTAGGAGCGACCGGAGCTCTGCAAGAGCGTCCGCAGCCGCTGCTCGCTTGCGCTTCCCGCGACCACCAGCACACCTGGCGACGGGTCTTGCGCCACCGCGATGGCGGTTGGGAGATAGCGATTGAAACCCATGTGCAGGTCGCCGTCGATCACGCTGGCGGCAATACGCTCCTGACTCTGGAAAACGATGGGGTAGCCGATCCAGTAATCCGCGTAGATCGCGTGAACATCGTGAGCGTCGAGAAACGTGACCAGGCCCGTGTCTCCCGCGTCGATGACCTTCCCCTCGAGGCGTGGTGCGGCCAACGCGGGCGCAAAGCTCAGGATGCTCCCGACGTTCAGGGCGAGAATCCCCAGCGCCGCCGCCAATGCCACGGTGCGCTGGCTTGACCAGATGCGCGCCCAGAACGCGCCTGCCAGCGGGACAAGGGAGTACAGGGGGAGAAGATAGCGTGGCTCGGTGACGTAGAGTACGTCGACCTGGCTGAGGCAGAACAGGGCGATGGTACAGGCCCCTACCCAGACCAGCAGATCCGACGGTTGTGCGCGGGCCCGGATCGAGCGCGGAACCGACCTCAGAAAAAGCACGGCGAGGACCAGCATGAGCACGAGAGCCACCGCTGTCGTAACGACGGCAGACCAGGGGCTCGCGGCCCTCGCGGCGGCGAACGCCGGGAGATTGGAGCTGGCCTGGAAGAAGCCCAGCACGATCGGCAGACTTTCACGCGTGACGAGAGAGAGGTTATGCCGAAGGGTCTCGAGGGCCAGCGGTTGAGAGACATTCGGGTTCACCAGCTCGTGCAGCGTCTGCCCGTGCGAGCGAATGTTGAACAGGAGCAAGGGCCAGGCGGTGACCAGGAAGCCGGCCATAGCCTGTACAGGGCCGAGGCTCAAGAGCCGGTCACGAAGGCGAAGCAGGAGGTAGAGGGCTGCTGGCGCGAGGTAGACAACCGCCAATGGATCGGTCCAGACTGCCAGGCCGGCCACGCCGCCAAATATCGCCCAGCGCCATCCGCGCGCTGGCTTCCCCTCGCCGATGGTGAGGCTCAGCCAGAGGAGAGCCTGGCCCAACGCGATGACCTCCGCGTATCCGCCACGCGCCTTCACGCTCCACGTCAGGAGGAACAGCGGGCCCAGGGCAAGATAGATCGACGCCGCTCCCGCCGCCGCGACGCCGAAAGCCCGCCGTGCGAAACGCTCGGAGAGGACGATGAATACGATGGAGTACAGGGCAGGCGCCAACCTCAGGGACGTAACGGTGGGGCCAAATAACGCGAACGAAACGGCCGCCGATGCGGCCTCGAGCGGCCCGAGATAGCTTTGCCCGTAGTAGAAGAGCGGGTGCTCGCCACGATAGAGAATGTGCCTGGCCATCAAGCCGACGATAGCCTCATCGCTTTCAAATGGGAGCTTCGCACCCTCGATGAAGGCGATCCGCACCAGCGTGGCAAGGGCGAGTACTATCGGAACGTAATGGCGACGGCACACGAGAATGATGGTGCCGAGCCTAGCCTGAGCGGTGGCGAGTGCATGAGCGCTCAACCGAGGTCACTCGCGGGCAGTGGATTCTTGGGAGGACCAGTACCGTTGGTAGCGGGGGTTGGATTCGAACCAACGACCTTCGGGTTATGAGCCCGACGAGCTGCCACTGCTCCACCCCGCGTCGAGAGAGGAGAACGAAACCGCCGGCGGCCCGGCAAAGCGGCGGGGTCGCCAGCCTGAAAGGTCAGTCCCACGACCGCGCGCGGCCACGGCGACCGCGTTGCAACCTCCAGTGTCGTCGCAGGGGAGGTGTCTGGGAATCGCCGAAAGCCAGACCGTGACTACTCCCGTGGTCGTGCACTAGGAAGCTTGCGAGGCGCCGACATCTGCATTCTGAGCACTGCGACCGATCGGGGGGTCCGATCGGCGTCACGTGCGTCAGATCACGCCAAATGTGAGTCAGGTGAACAGCGGGATCAGGGGGAGAGGTCACGAGAGCGAGGGCGCGTGGTGGCGTAAGCCCTCGGCCATGCGCACGGCTTTGCTGCAACCCTTACGGGCTGTCCACACGCCGCCGCCTGAACCAGTCGT
>CADDYW010000005.1 GCA_902810745.1 Chloroflexota bacterium
CACGTTGCCGACCTCGTCTTGAGCCACACGTTCTAAATTTGTTCCAGGGTGAGGCTGATCCAGATGTGTCCAGCTTGCGCAGCAAGGCAGACACGTCCCGTGTGGTGTCCACCCTTGGTGTACTCTTAGTGCAGGATCACGGGAGTGGTGACGGCTGGAATTCCGAGAGAGTGCTCCCACGGATCAAGGCCACGGAGACCCGTCCCTGGTACCGTCCTCGCGAGAACACGACAAGCGTCGACACGATCGGAAGCCGTCCTCGCCGCGCGACCCTCGCGCCCTCGCGCGTTAGGAGCAAAACCTTGACCACGGTGGTCGTCACGTCCCCCGATTCCAATGCGGGCAAGACGACGTTCGCCATCACTCTGGGCCGACGGCTGCGGCACCTGGGAAAGACCGTTGACTATCGTCGTGTCTCTGGACGAGGTGCGTCCGGCGACGCGGCGTTCGCGGCCACCGCGCTGGGACTTGCCGATCCCGCCACCCTGATTGCCACGCCGGCGAGTGGCGTCGACGAGATGCCGTCTTCGAGCGCCGACGTTGTGTTGATCGAAGCAGGGAATCCGGAGATGTCGGCACCCTTTGCGCGGGCCAGTAGCGCCTCCTCGGTGATCGTCGCTCGATTCCAGGCCGACAGTCTCGCCGATCGAATCATCGATCACGCGCGCGCCCTCGGTATCTCGCGTGCTCCCGTCCTGATCAACGTCGTGCCGGAGAAGGGCTTGCGGCAGGTGCGCCGACGCGTGATTCCGGCGCTTCAGGAAGCTAACCTGCAGGTGGTTGGGGTCATCCCGCAGGATCGGGTTCTCTTGGGCACCACCGTCGCGGACCTGGCCAGCTTCCTCCGGGCCCAGGTGCTCTGTGCGCGCGACCAGCTTGACCGACCGGTCGAGGCAGTGATGATCGCGGCGATGAGTGACGAGGGGGCCACGGAGTACTTTCAGCGCATGTCGCGCAAGGTCGTCGTCGCAGCGGGAGATCGTCCCGACATCCACCTGCCCGCCCTCTCGACTGACACAAGCTGCATCGTGCTGAGCCAGGGTCTCGACCCCGATCCCACCGTCCTCGCGACCGCCGACCAGCTCGGAGTCCCGTTGCTCAAGGTTCAGCCTGACACGTTCGACGTCCTCGAACTGATCGCCGATCATTTTGCCGAGGTTCGATTTCGGCAGCAGCACAAACTCGGTCCGGCGCTCGCCCTGTTCCGTGCCCACCTGGACGAGGGTGCGCTCTTTGGCGCTATCGGTATCGACCGACGGGAGGTCGCCTGATGCACAGCCGAATGTCTTACGACGATCCAGCATGGGAGGACGAGGTCCGACGCCTGTGCGCTGACCTCGAGAACGTGGACGGCGCCTTGATGCTCGTCCTTCACGGGCTGATGGACCGCTTCGGTTATATTTCCGAGCCAGCACTCATCCTCGTCGCCGACCTCCTCCACCTGACCCCTCCACAGGTCTTCGCGGTAGCGACCTATTACCATGAATTTCGTTTAGAGAAGCCAGCACAGACCGTCCTCGTGCTCTGTCGCGGGCCAGCCTGTCGTGTCCAGGGTATGGTCGCGCTGCGTAAGGCCCTGGAGCACCGCCTTGGCATCACCGTGGGCGAGCGAACGAGCGACGATCGGTTTGCGATCGAGTCGTCCGGATGCCTGGGAATCTGCCCGCACGCCCCGGCCATGCTCATCGATCACCAGCTGACTGGACGCGTGGCTGTCGACGATCTCGAAAGGCTGATCGCGGAAAGGTCGGGGGTGCAGGTATGACGACTCGGTTCGCTCACCTCGTCGATCAGGCCCAGGCTGAAGCTCGGGCGCGTGCAAGCAGCGGCGTCCCCCACGTGACGGTGGGAATCAGCGGCTGCAGCGAGAGCGTCGGCGCGCGCCGAACGCTTCGAGCGGTATTCGACGAGCTACGCAGGCGCGACCTCAGCGCGACCGTCGAGCAGGTCGGCTGTCGTGGCATCTGCTACGCCGAGCCGATTGTCGATATCGAGCTACCCGGCAGTCCGCGCATCGCGTACGGACATGTCTCCGAGGATCGCGTCGGCGAGCTGCTCGAATCTGTCCTCGTCCGGCACGATCTGCGCCCGGATCTGGCCCTGTTCGTCGTCGGCGAGAAGAGCGTCGACGGCATCCCGGCCGAGGCCGATTTCGAGTATTTCAGGCTGCAGCAGCGGTATCTCCTGGCGAACTGTGGATTGATCGATCCACTGAATCTGAACCAGTACGTCGCCCGCGGTGGCTTCGCCGCGTTGCACAAGGTGCTGACGACGATGTCCCCGGAGCAGGTGATCGAGGAGGTCAAGGCATCCGGGCTCACCGGGCGCGGCGGCGCGGCGTTTCCAACGGGACGAAAGTGGGAGTCGGCCCGCGCGTCGAAGGAGCGCCCGAAGTACCTGATCGACAACGGCGAGGAAGGCGAGCCCGCGATCTACAAGGACCGACGGCTGTACGAAGCAGATCCATTCCGGGTCATCGAGGGTGTGCTGATCAACGCCTTCGCGATCGGCGCGGACAAAGGCTACATCTACGTCGGAGGTGAGCACCGGCTCGCCATCGAGCGGGTCGGGCGAGCGCTGCAGATCGCGCGCGAGCAGGGGCTGCTCGGCCAGAATATTCTCGGAACGGATTTCTCCTTCGACATCCAGCTTCGGGTTGGAGGTGGATCGTACGCCGCGGGCGAATCATCCGCGATGATGTCCTCGATCGAGGGCCGCCGCGGGATGCCGCGTCCGAAGCTGGTGCGCTCGACCGAGCGCGGCGTCTGGGCCAAGCCGACCTGTATGAACAACGTGGAGACGCACGCCAACATCCCGCTGATCATCGAAAAGGGCGCCGCCTGGTACAGCGCCATCGGGACCGCGAAGAGCAAGGGTACCAAGATCTTCGCGGTGAGTGGCCACGTCAATCGGCCCGGCTTGATCGAGGTCCCGCTCGGGACGACGCTGCGCACGATCGTATTCGAGGTGTGCGGCGGAATGATCGGCGGAAGGCCGTTCAAGGCCGCCCAGCCAGCGGGCGTCTCGTCGGCGCCGATCGCCGCGGACAATCTCGACGTGCCAATGGCGATCGAGACGCTGCAGTCGATCGGCGCGCTGCTCGGCTCGGGCGGCCTGGTCATTTTCGACGACACGGTCTGCATGGTCGACATCAACAACTATCTGGTGAACTTCAACGAGCTCGAATCGTGTAGCCGGTGCACCACGTGCCGCGTCGGGACAATGCGCCTCACCGATATCCTGACCCGGATGTGCAACGGCGAGGGACGTCCGGGAGATCTGGAAGCGCTGGCCTGGCTTGGCCCGCTGATGGAGCAGACGACGCTCTGTGGCCTCGGGCAGGCGGCGCCGGTCCCGGCGGTCGGCGCGATGAACATCTTTCGAGAAGAGTTCGAGGCGCACATCCACGAAAAGCGCTGTCCGGCCGGCTTCTGCGAGGCGCTGGCTGATCGGCGCGCGCCAGTCGGAGCGTCACGATGAGCATAAGGATCGAGCAGCCCACGCGCGGCCACGTGTCTGGCCAGACACCGGTCACCTTGACGATCGACGGAAAGGTGGTGACGGTCCCCCGGGGGACGACGGTGCTGCGGGCGGCGATCGACCACGGAATCTACATTCCGCATCTCTGTGACTACCGCGATCTGACGCCGTTCGCCGGCTGCCGGATGTGCCTGATCGAGGTCGAGGGATCGCGCGGCATCGAGACGGCCTGCACGGTGCAGTGCCGAGATGGGATGGTCGTCCACACCGATACGGCTCAGCTGCGCGAGCACCGGCTCGGCGTTCTGGAGGTTATCCTCTCGGATCATCCCGATCGCTGCCTGAACTGTCCTCGAATGGAACGTTGCGCGCCATTCGTCGTCTGCCAGCGCGACGACCTCGTCACCGACCGCTGCGTTACCTGTCCCCGCAACAAGCAGTGCGAGCTGCAGCGCGTCGTCGACTTCACCGGCTGGCGCAGCCAGCGCTTCTACAACCCGCGTCGCTCGACGCCACCGGAGCGCTCCAATCCCTTCATCGAGATCTACACCGACTACTGCATCTACTGCGCCCGTTGCACGCGCGTCTGCGACGAGATCATCGGCGCCTCGGCGATCGACCTGGCCCGCCGCGGGCCGCACACGAGCATCAGCGTGCACTTCGACCGCAAGCTGACCGACTCGCCCTGCATCTTCTGTGGCGCCTGCGCGATCGTCTGTCCGACCGGTGCGCTGATCAAGGCCGACGTCACCTTCGGCCGAATTCCCGAGTATGGCGTGCCGACTACCTGCGCTTACTGCGGCGTTGGCTGCGGCCTCTTCCTGAACGTCAAGGGCGGTCGGCTGATCAGCGCGTCGCCCGACCTCGAGGACCCGGCAAGCTCGGGCTATCTCTGCGTGCGGGGCCAGTTCGGCTATGATTACACGACCAACCGCGACCGGCTGAAGACGCCGCTGGTCAGGTTCGGAGACGAACAGACTGAGACGACCTGGGACGACGCGCTCGACACCGCCGCGGAGCAGATTGCCACGATCGTCAAGCAGCACGGACCGGACGCCGTCGCCGTCGTTGGATCGGGCAAGATCACCAACGAGGAGGCCTACCTCGTTCAGAAACTGGCCCGTGCCGTGATCGGTACCAACAACGTCGACTTTCCGTCTGGCTGCCTTTACCACGCGCCGACGATCACCGCGCTCGGGCGTGCGCTTGGCATCCCGGCGATGACGATGCCGACCTCGGAGCTCGAGCACGCGGGCTGCATCCTCGTCGTCGGCTCGAACACGATGGAAACTCAGCCGGTCCTGTTCTTCAAGATCCAGAAAGCGGTGCGCAAGGGCGCGCGCCTGATCCTGCTGGATCCGCGCGAGAGTACCGTCGCGCGCTTCGCGTCCTCGTGGCTGCGCGTAAAGGCGGGAACCGACGTCGCCGCGATTAACGGGATGCTCCGCGTCATCCTGGACGAGCAGCTGTACGACCAGGCATTCGTCGAAGCCAGCGTCGAGGGATTCGCGGCACTCGCCGAGCAGGTACGCGAGCACACCGTCGAAGAGTACGCCGCGCTCGTTGGCGTCGAGCCCGAGGAGATTCGCAAGGCGGCGCACCTGTTCGCCAGCGGGGGAGCCACCGAACGCTACCCGATCCCGGACTCCTGGTACGGCCTGTTCGTCACGCCGGGGCAGCACCCGACGACGAAGGGCTCGGCCATCATCTACGGCAGCGGGCTGGTCCGGCACGTCGACGGCGAGGCCGGCGTCCAGGCGCTGGTAAACCTGGCGCTGCTGACCGGAATGATCGGCAAGCGGGGTGCCGGCATCTGCCCGCTGGCCGACCAGAACAACAGCCAGGGCGCCTGCGACGTCGGCGCGCGGCCGGACCTCTGGCCCGGCTACGCCCCGGTTGGCGACGAGCGAGCAGCCCGCGCTCTCGCGGAGGTCTGGGGAGCCGAGCCCCCGACGACGCCGGGCCGTGATTATCTCCAGATGCTGGATGGCGCTCGCGATGGGACGGTCAAGGCGATGCTCGTGATTGGAGCGAATCCAGCCGCGACCGCACCGGGCGGGAGCGACGTCGAGGCCGCGCTGCGAAGCCTGGCATTCCTGGCGGTTTCCGATATCTTTCCGCACGACACCAGCCGCCTGGCTCACGTCGTCTTTCCGGCGGCGACCGCGGCGGAGAAAGACGGCACCTTCACCAACACCGAGCGACGAATTCGGCGCGTGCGTGCGGTGCTTCCGCCGGTCGGAGTTGCCCGGCCCGACTGGTACGTCATCTCCGAGCTAGCAAAGCGAATCGCGCAAAGGCTCGGGAGATCCTGCTCCTTCGACTACGCTGGAGCGGCCGACATCTTTGACGAGATTGCGCGCATCGTGCCACTCTACGCGGGCCTGAGCTACGACCGGCTCGAAAGCGGCAGCGTCCAGTGGCCCTGCCCGACCGCCGACCATCCTGGCACGGAGTATCTCTTCGAGGAGGGATTCGGCGAGCGCAAGGCGCAGCTGGTTCCGGTCCGCTTCCAGCCGCGACCGCCCAGCCCGGAGTTCCCGATGGTTGCCTCGGGTGGTCGCGACCTCGCGTTTAGCTCGGGCGTCCTCGCCGAGCACGCGCGGCGCCTCGCCCAGATGCGGGGCACGCCCTACGTCGAGATCAATCCCGACGACGCGCGTTCCCTGGGCATCGTCAAGGGCGACCGGGTTCGGGTCGTCTCGCCCCACGGCAGCATAGAGCTCGTCGCCGAGATCAGCCGCAAGGTCCGGAGCGGCCACGTCGCCGTCTTCGCGCATTACGCCGATTCCCCGGCGCACCGACTGACCAGCTTCGGCCGCGAGGCTGGACGCGCCCCCGAGCTGAAAGCCATCCCCGCCCGCATCGAAAAGATCCAGGGCTCGGCCAACGGCAGGGCCTAGCACCGCGCGGCATGAATAAGCCTGCAGCCGTCCAATCAGGCTGCCAGGAAGCAGGAGCGTCGCTGGCGTGTCAACCGGGCTGGCGGCGGGGCGGGCAAAACCGCGACCGGCGCGACTACCAGCAGTGCCAGCGTCGGACGGAACGGCATCGAGATTCCTGGCTCACGTCCAGAATGACAGCGTCCTGCGTTTTCCGCTTCGCCGTGCCCGGTCGGAGAATCCTGGAGATGTTCAGAACCGAGTGTTCCGAGGGTCAGACCGCCTCTGACCCGACCCAGCGCTACTCCGGGAACAGATCCGTACTCAGGTACTTGAGACCGGAGTCGTTCGCCGTCGTCACGATCAACGTCCCCGGCTCGCTCTCCCGCCCGATCTTCAGCGCCGCGGCGACGTTCGCCCCGGTCGAGAAGCCGGCGAAGATACCCTCCTCGCGTGCCAGCCGCCGCGCGACCTCGATCGCCTCCTCGTCTGAAATGCCGACGTAGCCGTCGCAGAGCGTGGGGTCCCAGAGCGGCGGAATCAGCGCGTAGCCCGCGCCCTGGATCTTGTGGCGCGTGTCGACGACCGGGCCACCGGCCAGGATCGGCGCGCGGGCCGGCTCGACGGCGAACGCGCGGACGGCGGGATTCCGCTTCTTCAGCGCACGCGCGACGCCCATGAAGGTTCCGGCGGTTCCGACGGTCCCGACGAAGACGCCGACCTTGCCGTCGGTCTGCTCCCAGATCTCGACGCCAGTCGTCAGCTCGTGCGCTTCCACGTTGCTCACGTTGTGGAACTGGTCCGCGCGGAACGCGCCGAGCCGCTCGGTGACCTCGGCGGCTCGACGCTCGACGAGCTCGAGGTCTTCCTTCGATACCTGGCCCGGATGCGCCCCGTCGGCCTGCGGCACCAGCTCGACCTCGGCGCCGAGTGCGCGCAGCATTCGGCGCCGCTCGACGCTGTTTCCCTCGGACATTACCGCGATGAGTCGGTAGCCCTTGACCGCGCAGACGATCGCCAGGCCGGTGCCGGTGTTTCCGCTGGTCAGCTCGACCACCGTTCCGCCCGGTCGCAGCTTCCCCGCGCGCTCGGCATCCTCGACGATCTTCAGGGCGATGCGATCCTTGATGCTGAAGCCCGGATTGAAGTACTCGATCTTGAGAGCAATTCGGCCCGGCAGCCCGGCGGCGAGGCGATCGAGCGCCACGAGCGGCGTCTGGCCGATCGCGTCGAGAATGCTCGGAAGAATTGCCGGTCGCTGGCGCTTCATTTCTAGCAAATGCCAATCACCAACCGCCACGGTAAGACGCGAGGCGCAATACGCAAAGGGAGCTCGTCACGTCGCGGCGCATCCTGCCCATTGCCGAAGAAGGCGCAGCCTTCAAGCGGCGAGCCGGGTCGCACTTGCGCAGTGCGCAATTCGCACAGCGCATCACCCCGTGTCCCGCGTAGTACAATACCACAAGCCGCGCGTGTTGGTAGGAGTGGTACCGCGTGCAGCAGCCGCTTTTCGGCGAATCCGAGCATAGTGATCGCGGCGTCGACGCCTCGTCCGAGCCGCTGGCCGCGCGGATGCGTCCGCGCACGCTGGACGAATTTATTGGGCAGGAGCATCTGCTCGCCCCGGGGAAGGCGCTTCGGCGGGCGATCGAGACCGGCCGTATCGGCTCGATGATCCTGTGGGGTCCGCCGGGCTGCGGCAAGACGACACTGGCGCAGCTGATCGCGCGGCGCACCGGAGCGCACTTCGTGAGCCTGAGCGCCGTGTCGGCGGGCGTTGCCGACCTTCGCAGGGTGATCGACGAGGCCGCGCGTCGGCAGAAGCAGCTCCGCCAGCGAACAATCGTCCTGATCGACGAGATTCATCGGTTCAACAAGGCGCAGCAGGACAGCATTCTCCACGCGGTCGAGCAGGGCGTGATCACGCTGATCGGCGCGACGACCGAGAATCCCAGCTTCGAGGTCAATTCGGCGCTCCTCTCGCGGTGCCGGGTCTTCACGCTGCGGGCGCATCGACCAGAAGAGATCGACGCACTGGTCCAACGCGCCATCACGGATCCGGAGCGCGGTCTGGGATCCCTCGGCGTCGAGCTAGCGCCGGACGCGCGACGCGCACTGGTCAGCCTGGCCGACGGCGATGCCCGCGCCGCTTTGAACATTCTCGAGCTGGCGGTCACGGCGACGCCGCCGGATGACGTCGGGCGGCGGCTGGTGTCGCTCGCGACCGTAGAAGACGCCGTCCAGCGTCGCGCGCTCCTCTACGATCGCGCCGGCGACCAGCACTACGACGTTATCTCCGCCTTTATCAAGTCACTGCGTGGCTCGGACCCGGATGCCGCGCTCTACTGGATGGCGCGGATGCTCGAAGCTGGTGAAGATCCGCTCTTCATCGTCCGTCGCATGGTGATTCTCGCGGCCGAGGACGTCGGCCTGGCCGATCCCCAGGCGCTCGTCGTCGCCGTCGCGGCACAGCAGGCGGTCCACTTCGTCGGCATGCCGGAGGGCTACCTGCCGATGGCCGAGGCCGCGATCTACCTGGCGACCGCGCCGAAGAGCAACTCGGCGATCGCCGCGTACGGTCGAGCGCGCGAAGCGGTCGAGGCGCACGGCAGTCTACCGGTTCCGCTGCATCTGCGCAACGCGCCGACCGGCCTGATGAAGTCGCTCGGCTACGGCCGCGGTTACGACTACTCCCACGACTTCGCAGCCGACGACCCGCGTCGCTACCGCCAGCGCTATCTGCCCGACGGAATCGAGGGCGGCTTCTACCAGCCATCCTCGATCGGCTTCGAGGCACGCATCAAAGAGCGGATGGAGCGAATCGCCGAGATTCGGAAGTCCGCGCCGGAACAATCGCTCCCCGGTGCCGAGAAGCCGGCCGACGGCGGTCGCTAGGTCGTGTTTTCACGGGCACCTTCGTCGTCTTGAATGGCAGGCATCAGAGCGACTGGCCGAAACCAGCATGCCGCGGGCCGCGCACCCGGGGAGCTTTAGCTCCCCGGCCCGGCGCGCGCCGTTCAATGCAGCGACTCCGGCGTGCGAACACAGCCCAGTCTCCGCTTCTCAGCACAACGGGGCGTCCTCCCATCAGGACCGCCAAGCCCTTCCCCGGGTATGCGACACATCCGTACTGCCGGGTTGGTGCACCACGTCACGCATCGCAGCACCCGTCGTGAGCCCCGTCACGGTCTAAGGGGAGGTTTACGACACTACATACCGCCATGCGCTCGGCAGTGCCGTAATCCGCCATTCCGCTACGACCTGAACTACCAGGCAGGAATGCTCGTCCAGCGGGTGGACCCGCTGGGCAACACGACGACCTACAGCTACGATGCGGTCGGTCGGCTCCTGTCGCTGGTCGACCCGAACGGCAACGCCAGCGGCGGCAATCCTGCCGATCACACCTGGTCGTTCACCTACGATAACGAGGACCGCCTGCTGACGGCGCAGGCACCCGCGCCGGTGTCAGGCGGCGCGCCGCTAGTCACCCAGTATCAGTACGACCCGGTGGGCAACCGGACGGTCGTCATCGACGCCAACGGCCAGGTGCCGAAGTACCTCTACGACGCGCGCGAGAAGCTCTCCGAGGTCGACCAGAGCCCGAATCCCTGGACCGATCCGAACGCGACGCCCAATCCGAAGATCGCGACGACCTACACGTACGACAACCTGGGCAACCTCAGCCGGATCACGCGTGCCCAGGGCGATGCTAGCTACGAGCGGGCGACCGATTATACGTATGATGGCCTCGACCGATTGCGCGCGGAGATCCAGTACCCGGGCTGGCCGAGCACCAGCCCCACCCTGGTTACCGTCTATTCCTACGACGCCGCGAGCAATCTCGCCACGCTGACGGACCCACTCGGCAAAACGACCACCTACGGCTACGACCCGCTCAATCGGCTTATTTCGATCAGCTACGTCGACGGCACGCCCAACGTCGGCTATGCCTACGACAACGATGGCAACCGCGTCCAGATGACCGACGGGACCGGCACCACGACCTATACGCCCGACGAGCTGGGCCAGATCACGACGGTCGTCGCACCCAACTGGACGGTGCAGTATCGCTACGACCTGGACGGCAACCGGGTGAAGCTGATCTACCCCGACAGCACCCAGGTCACCTACAGCTTCGACAAGGCCGACCGCCTCGCCTCGCTGACCGACTGGTCCAACCGCACGATCAGCTACAGCTATCGTCCGGACAGCCTGGTCCAGGCCGTCACCAAGCTCGCCCTGACGACGGCGTCCTACTCCTACGACAACGCCGTGCGCCTGACCCAGGTCGCTAACGTTCTCAATAGGAATGAAGCGACGATCAGCCAGCACAGCTACACTCTGGATGCCGTTGGCAACCGCACCCAGGTGAGTGAGCTGATCCCCGCCGCGCTCGGCCCGCCCGGCCAGACCACCCCGATCAGCACCAGCTATGGCTACGATCGCCTCTATCGGCTGACCGTGGTCAACGCGACCCCGACCTATACCTACGATCCGGTCGGTAACCGCCTGAGCGATCAGTAGACGAGCTACAGCTACGATCGCGCGGATCGGGTCACCGCTGCTGGATCGATCCCCCATACCGTGGACGCGGCCGGCAACCTGACCGCGCGTGGCGCGGACAGCTTCAGCTACGACCAGGCCAATCGCCTGACGAGCGCGACGGTCGAGGGTCAGCTCACGACCTACGCCTACGACGGCGACGGCAACCGGGTCAGCAAGACGGTGGGCACCAACCCCACCATCCACTACGTCAACGACGTCACCGCGCCGCTCTCCCAGATTCTCACCGACGGCACCCGGAAGTACGTCTACGGCCTGGGCCTGGAATACGCCGTGGACAGCAGCGGCACCGTCGCGGTCTACCAGACCGATGGGCTGGATTCGACCCGCGCGATCACCGACGACGCGGGGAACGTCATTCAGGCCTACCAGACCGACGCGTTTGGCAACCCCACCCAGACGCTGGGGGGCCTTGACCAGCCCTTCCGCTTCACCGGCCAGCTCCGCGATACCGAAACGGGCTCCTCAGACCTGCGTGCGCGCACGTGAGCTCACGTTAGCAGTCGAGGTATCTTCAGGAGATTCCGGGCCGCCAACCGATCAGCGCCGATCGAGGGGGACGAACGTCAGACCGGTTGGGCCGACGTACTCGGCGGCAGGCCGAATCAGGCGATTGTCCTTCAATTGCTCGATCACGTGGGCCGTCCAGCCGACGGTCCGACTGATGCTGAAGGTCGGCGTGAAGAGGTCGTCTGGCAGTCCGACGCCGTGCATGACCGCCGCCGAGTAAAACTCGACGTTGGTGTAGAGACGCCGATCGGGCTTGCGCTCGTGGAGCAGTCGCAAGGCCACGTCCTCGACCCGGATCGCCAGCCGGAAGAAGTCGATCTCGCTCGTCCGCTCGGCCACCTGCCGCAGGACCTTTGATCGCGGGTCCTCTGCCTTGTAGACGCGATGCCCGAATCCCATGATCCGCTCGCCCCGGTCGAGCGCCGCGGTTAGCCACGGTTCGGCATTCTCTGGCTTGCCGATCGATCGCAGCATGTTCAGCACCAGTGCCGGCGCCCCGCCGTGCAGCGGGCCCTTGAGCGCCCCGATGGCACCGACGATTGCCGATCCCATATCGGAGAGCGTCGACGCGATGACGCGTGCCGTGAAGGTCGATGCATTCAGCCCATGGTCTGCAGTCAGCACCAGATAGGTATCAAGCGCTCTGGAGCGCTGATCGCTCGGCGCTTCGCCAGAAAGCATATACAGATAGTTTCCGGCGTGGTTCAGATCGGAACGTGGCTCGACCGGCTTCAGTCCGCGCCGAATCCGATCAAACGCCGCGACAATCGTTGGCATCGCCGCGGTGAGCTCCATCGCGTGGTCCACGGACACGGCGCCGCTGAAGTGACGGGTGGCGCCGAGAGCAGAAACCGCGCTCCGAAGCACGTCCATCGGATCCGCTGTCGCCGGAAGCATGCGGATGGTGTCGATCACTGTCGGGGGTAGCTCGCGGTAGCCAGCCAGCTTCGCGGAAAACGCCGAGAGCTCGGCGCGGTTCGGCAGGTGCCCAAGCCAGAGGAGGTGGGCGATCTCCTCGTAGGTCGCACCGTGCGCGAGATCCGCGATATCATAACCGCAGTAGATCAGCCGTCCATTCTCACCGTCGATGTGACTCAAGGCGGTGTCGGCGACGACAACGCCTTCCAGGCCCTTCGCAACCTGAATCATGCTGATCCCCTCTTTCCCTTTCTTGTTATTCCAATCATAATCCATGTGAACAAATATTGTGGCTACGACACTGCCAAATCGCTGTCAGATTCCGTCGCGGACCGCAACGAGGTCAAGGGTGGAGACTTCCACGATCAGCGCCCAGGATGCACCGGATTTTGCCAGGACCGTTCGCGGCCTTCTGGAGGCTCTCGAGGCAGGCCGAGAACCAATCGAGCCCCTTGGCGGCGCTCTCGGGCGAGTGGTTTCGCCTCCAGGGCTGTCCGTTCGCGATACCGTGGTGCGCCTGGCCGAGCGGTGGTTTGGCTCGGTCAGCATCTCCCTGGATGGGAGGAATCTCCCGCCACTGAATGACGAACGCCTGAGCGACGCCGAGAAGATCGCCGCCGTTCTGATCTACCACGTCGGGCAGCGCCGTTCCTGGCCCGCGCTCTCGACCAACGAGTCGACCTTCTATCGGTACCGGCGGGCCGCGTTCGCCGCCTTCGTCGAGCGATGCTGGGCAGAGATCTCCCGCCGGTCGATCCCGACCAACCGGCCGCGCCCCGAATACGAGCGCTTTGTCGGGCGAGCCGCCGAGCGCGCAGAGATTATCCGTCGGCTAACGTCTGGCCCCGGCAGTATTCTGGGTATCGAAGGACCGGGCGGGACTGGCAAGACGGCACTCGCCCACGCCGTGGTCAGCCTGTGCCTCGCCGCGGCACGCGACTGGCGACCGGTCATTCTCGACGACGACGCGATCGTGCCCCTGTTTGACGCGGTGGTCTGGGTGGCAAACCGTCAGGGAACCCTCGGCCTTGCCGACCTGCTCGATACCGTGGCGCGGACCCTCGACTACCCCGGCATGCTCGGACGCGAGCTTGCCGATCGTCGAACGTCCGTCCGCGAGCTGCTTGGACGCATCGCCGCTCTGATCGTCGTCGACGACGTGGATCGAGCCGACCCGGCCGTCCTCACCTTTCTACTCGACCTGCCAGGCGCTTCCCGAGCCCTGGTGACGACACGGCGGAAGCTTCCGCCGCGTGTCTCGGCGATTACCCTTGGCCCACTCGGCGTCGACGATGCACTGCTACTGCTGCGGAACGAAGGCGCGCGCCAGTCTGTCCCCGCGCTGACGCTCGCACCGGACTCCTCGCTGCGTCCCCTTGCCGATGCAACCCGACGTTTTCCGCTGCTCACCGTCTGGGCGGCCGGGCAGCTCCGGCAGGGACAAACAATCGAACGGGTTCAGTCGCGGCTTGCGCGGGCAGAGGGAAGCGTCTTCGAAGAGATGTTTGATGGTTCTGTCCAGCCGCTGTCCGTCGACGCACGCCATGTCCTCCGCGTGCTGCCGATCTTCGCCGGTCCGGCCCATCGCGCCGCGGTCGTCGCGGCGGCCGGCGAAGCCGCGGATCCCGAGAGTGGAATCGACGAGCTCCTGGAAGCATCGCTCCTGGAGGCGACCGAAGGGCTCACCGAGGACGAGCGCCGCTACGCGCTCCATCCGATCACCCGCGCCTTCGTGCGTCGCCGCCTGCCTCTCGACACGCGACAGGAGCGACTGGCGGTGTACGGAGCCGCGGATCACTACTGTCAGGTCGCCGAGACCTACGCGGGCAGCGTACGGCAGTGGGCCAGCTTTGATCGCGTCGAGATCGAGATCGACAACATTCTCGCGCTGAGCGAGGCGGCGGCACGCCAGGCAGGACTGGACGACGACGTCGTCCCGGCGCGACGATTCGACGAGGTCCTCGTTCGTCTCGCTCACGGTTTGCGCAATTTCTTTTGGCTGCGACACTACTGGCGCGATGGCCTCGAGTTCTTCCACCGCGCGGTCGACGCGTCCCGGCGGCTGGGCGACGGACGAGCCGAGGGCTGGAACACATATAGCCTGGCCTACCTGCACTACGAGCTCGGAACGGCAGGCTATCGCGAGGCGCGCGTTCGGGCCGCCGAGGCCGTCGAGATTCTGCGTCGTGCTGGCGACCTGCGTGGTGTCGGGCACGCGATGCGTCTGCTGGGCCGGGCCGCGCGCGAGCGGGGCGACTTCGAGGCCGCGTGGCGCCTGCTGGAGGAGGCGCTTCTCTTGCTCACGCGGTACGGCCGTGGCGACGACGTGGTCATCGTGCAGGCGAGCCAGGCTGACCTGCTTCGCCGCCAGGGGCGTCTGGAGGAGGCGGCATCCCGATACGTCGACGTTCTGGGCTCGGGTCTGGATGATCCGGGCACCCGCGCCAATGTGCTGCACAACCTGGGCGACGTACGCCTTCGCCAGGGAGACCTCGACGTCGCCGAACGCCTCTTCGGCCAGGGAGAAAACGTCGCGGCGAGCGCGGGTGCGCGGGGTCTGGTCGCGGAGTGCCGCTGGGGACTGGCACAGGTTGCCCGGCAGCGTGGCGACGCGCGCCGCGCCGCGACGCTTGCCAGCGAAGCTGCCGACCTTTTCGAGCGGCTAGGCGAGGCCGAACGCGCCGCCGAGGCCCGCCTGGCGGCGCGAGCGCTGCCGTAGTCTCTTCGCAAGGCAGACGTTCGGGAAACGAGCTGAGCACTGGTCACTTCCCTGGTCCTGCACCATGCCGGGATTTAAAGGTATCCTCGCGGGGTCAGGGCCCGCTGGCCCTGGTCCAGCATCGGATGGTGTGTTATCCTCACGCGGGCGAAGATGAGCGATCGCCAGATTTAACCGCCAGGAAATGTACCGCACACGTGACTGTGATATTCTCGCTGCGGTCACAAAGTTCGCCTTGACCGGTCGTCCGACGCCCCAAGCGACTGGCGTGCGCAGCCGTCTGTGGCACGACGAGTCGCCCGTGGTGGACGGCGAGCGATCGCGACAGGATGTAAGGAAGGAATCGGTACGATGAGCCATTCAGCCCGGGGTGTTGAACGTCGTGTCTCTCGCCGCAAGGTTCTCTCACTGGGGATTGCTGGAGCCGCACTGTCGGCCGTGGTCGCGTGCTCATCCAGCACGCCTTCGGTCAGTCCGACCGCGGCGGCCCCGCAACCGACCAGCCCGCCGGCCCCAGCCGGTGGGGTCACGCCTACCAGCGCGCCAGCACCGACGACCGCGCCGAAGGCCACGACCCAGCCGTCATCGGGGAAGTCCGTGTCGCTGACGTTTTTCTATCCGGTTGGCGTCGCCGGCCCGCTGAGCAAGATCATCGACGGGATGACGAACAAGTTCAACGACCAGCAGAACGGTGCGATCAAAGTCACCCCGGTCTATAGCGGCGACTACCTCCAGACGTTGAGTAAGGCTCAGACCGCGGTTCAGGGAGGAAAGCCGCCTGACGTGGCCGTTCTGAATGCCGCGGCGATCTTCGCGGTCCAGGATATGAAGGCGGCGCTACCGCTTGACGACATGGCAAAGGCGGCGGGCGGAAGTCAGTTCGTCGACGACTTCTTCCCGGCATTCCTGCAGGACTCGCGCATCGGCGGGTCGTTGATCAGTGTTCCCTTTCAGCGCAGCACCCTGGTCTTTTACTATAATCCGGAGTTCTTGCAGTCAGCCGGCCTCGGCGACACGCCACCACAAACGTGGGACGACGTGGTCAAGGCCGCGCAGAAGCTCACGGTGCGCCAGGGTGATACGGTAACTCGCTGGGGAGTCGGCTTTCCCTCCTCGGGGTCGAGCTACTGGGAATTCCAGGCGCTGGCGATCGAAGCAGGGCAGAACGTGATGGGAGACGCCGGAAACAAGGTCTTTTTCAACACCGAGGCGGCCATCACCGCCCTGCAGTGGCTTCTCGACCTGTCCCACCAGTGGAAGGTCATGCCGACCGGAACCGTCGACTGGGGAAATCTGCCGACGGATTTCGCCGGACAGAAGACCGCGATGATCTATCACTCCACCGGCAGCCTGTCGTTCATTGCCAAGCAGGCGAAGTTCAAGGTCGGAGTGGCATTCGATCCAAAGAACAAGCAGTTCGGCAGCCCAACCGGCGGCGGGAACATGTACATCTTCCAGGGAATTCCGAAGGAGAACCAGGAAGCCGCGTGGACGTTCATCAGCGCCATGTGCTCGCCCGAGAGCCTCGCCCAGTGGAGCATCGACACCGGCTACGTCGCACCGCGCAAGTCGTGCTACGACGTCCCGGTCCTGAAGAATTACGTCGCCCAATTCCCGCAGGCAATCGTCGCACGTGACCAGCTTCAGTACGCCCAGCGAGAGCTTGGCACACACCAGATGGCGCAGATCCAGAACCTGCTGAGCAATGCTATCCAGGCAGCGCTCACCGGCAAGCAGTCTCCCAAGGACGCGCTGACCACGGCACAGACGCAGGCAGATCAGATTCTCGCCAGCTTCAATGATTAGACGAAAGAGGGTCACGGCGAGTCGGGCGTCAGACATCTGCCGACGTCGATGATCGGTCTGTTCCCGTCGCGCCGGATCCACAGGAAGAGCGCTGGATGCTGTCGAGAACGAGCGAGCACAAACTGCGAGCCTCCTCTTCCGCCGTCCGCGCCGGGCTCGTTGCCCGCCGTCGGACAGCCTGGGCCGCCTATCTGTACCTCCTGCCCGCGCTGATCTTTCTCGGCGCATTCAGCCTCTGGCCCACCATCGCCGTGGTGTACCAGAGCCTCTTTCGAAACAATCTGATCACGCCCAATCACGACTTCGTCGGACTGGGGAACTACGTCGACCTGCTGAGCGCACCGCTGTCCTGGCAGGTTCTGCGGAACACGGCCCTGTTCGCGGTCGGGACCGTTCCGATCAGCCTGATCCTGGCACTCGGGTTCGCTCTGCTTCTGAACCGCAAGCTCGTTCTCCTCGGCCTGTACCGGACCGCGATCTTCTACCCGACGGTTCTCCCGATGATCAGCGCGGCTGCGGTCTGGACCTTCATCTACGTTCCGAGCTATGGCCTGATGGATCGCGCGCTTGCGCTCATCGGCCAGCCCGAGATCAACTGGCTCGGCGCAGACGCGACGGCGCTTCCAGCGGTCGTGCTCACGACCATCTGGAAGCAGGCAGGATACTTCATGATCTTCTTCCTGGCAGGCCTCCAGGGCCTTTCCTCTGAGGTTCTCGAAGCGAGCGAGCTCGACGGTGCGGGCTACCTCCAGCGGCTCCGCTACATCATTCTGCCGCTGCTCATGCCAACGACCGTGTTCGTGACGACTATTGCGCTGATCCAGAGCGTCCAGGCAGTCGATCAGGTCTATCTCATGACGCAGGGAGGGCCGGATAATGCGACCAATCTCCTGCTGTACTACCTCTACCAGATCGCCTTTATGAACTGGGACACCGGTCAGGCATCCGCGCTCACGGTGCTGCTGCTGGTAATTCTTTTCGCGATGAGCTGGCTGAATTACCGATCGCTCGATCGCTACACGCACTACGAGTAAGGAAGCCGTGAATCGACGGACGGCCATCTTTCGTTCCATCGGCGCGGCGATGTTGTCCTGCATCTGGATCATCCCGCTGCTCTGGAGCGTCATCACTGCGCTCCGCAGTCAGCACGACCCGGTCTCGGCCGGCCTGCTCTGGACGGAGCCGCCGACGCTGGCCAACTTCGCGGACGCGTGGAATTCCGCGCCCTTCCCCCTGTACTACGGCAACACGCTGATCATCGTCGGCGGGATCCTCGCGGTCCAGCTCGTCACCGTGACCCTCGCCGGATATGCCTTCGGTCGGCTGTCTTTCCCCGGGAAGGCTCCGCTGTTTGCGCTGTTCCTGCTCCAGATGATGCTGCCCGCGACAGCGCTCGTCGTCCCGAACTACCAGACGATGCGCTTCCTCGGTCTGATTGACAATCGGCTGGCAATCATGCTGCCGGCCTTCGCCTCCGGGTTCGGAACGTTCCTGATGACCCAGACCTTTCGAGCGCTTCCCAGCGAGTTCGAGGATGCCGCGCGGATTGATGGAGCAAGCTGGTGGCAGGTACTTTGGCACGTGTACGTCCCGCTCGCGCGACCGTCCATCGTCGCGTTTGGTGTCGTCTCGGTCTGCTATCACTGGAACGATTTCCTCTGGCCGCTGATCGTGACAAACACCCCTGCGAGCCGACCATTGACGGTCGGTCTGGCCGCGTTCACTCAAAGTGGCGAGAGCGGCGAGGCCTGGCAGCTCATCATGGCCGGTACCCTCCTGACGGCGATCCCGTTACTCGTCACCTTCTTCATCTTCCAGCGACGATTCATCAGTAGCTTCATCCAATCCGGGCTTCGATAAACAAGCGCCGCGAGGCAGATTACTTCTGGACCCGGTTCGCCGCTGCCTGAACGGCACTCTGCGCCGCCTTGAGCGCGTCCCCGATCGACTGCTTCCCCGCGAGGACCGCCCCGACTGCCTGCACCCACTTTTCCTGGGCAAAACCCGAGACGACGTTGTTCGACCGCGAGGTCAGGCGCGTAGCCTGACGGACAGAATCGACGTAGAACTGCATCCCCGGATACCTTCGCCAGGCGTCGGATTTGAGAAACGACAGCGTCATCACACACGTTCCAACCTGGTCGCACATGATCCGATTCGTCGCATCGCTGCACAGGGTCTCGATCAGCCTCCAGGCGTCGTCTGGCAGAGGCGCAACCGAAGGGATCGAGAGAATGCAACCGCCAAGCCGCTGGATCTGCGACCCCGCGGGAAGCGAAGGAACCCAGGCGTAGCCGAACTGCCACGCGTGATTGTGCCCCAATCGGGCAAGGTCGGACACGGCCCAGTAGCCATCCAGAATGGCAACCTGACGGCCCATGTTCATCGCCGAATTTTCTCGATTCGTGAGCGGCAGATTGGATTTGCGAAACGTGACGATCTGCTCGATTCCAATCGTCGAGTAATAGGTCACGATCTTCTCGAGGTACGCCTGATACGACGGGTTATCCAGGCTGACTCGGTTGGTCACGGGATCGAACCACTCCTGACCCGTCACATCGCGTACCGTATCCAGAATTCCTCCAACGCCGTCCAGCGGATCGAATCCGAGCATCTGGAGCCCTCCGCTGGCATCGCGCTGGGTGAGCTGGCGACCGAAGATGAACAGCTCATCCCACGACGATGGTGCGTGCGCCGTGGCCGTGAGCGACGTGTTCCAGGCAAGTCCAAGCTCCGTGCCGTGATCGAGTGCCGGAATGCCGAGCGTCTTCCCGCCCCACGATCCGTTCGCCCACATCGCCGGAAAGTAATTCGACGGATCGACCGCGCTCCCGTGGAGGTACTTCTCGAGCGGCTGAACCATTCCACGCGTCATCAGTGGAACCGGATTGCCAGGCTCGATGACGTCTGGTCCCAGGCCGGCACCAAAGCTCTCGACAATCTCTCCGAAATCCTCGTGTCCCCCGGAAACGTCGATGGTCACGTTCGGGTGGCTCGAGTGGTAGGCATTCGATGCCCAGCGAATCGCCTGAAGCCACGGGCCGTCTGATCGCGCCGTCCAAACCTTCATCGTGCGCGGAGCCGGAGTTGGAGTCGGGGAAGGCGGAACCGGAGTCGGGGTGCTGTCGGTCGTATGGCTAGCCAGAACCTCCGTCGAGGATAGGTCGCCAGATCCTCCGGGAGCGAATACTCCAGTGGGGCGCGCGACGGGGTGGAGGGCCGAGGGTCCCTGGTTCGAGCCGCAGCCCGCGACGGCGACCACGAGCCCCATCGATCCGAGGGTGCCGAGGAACCGTCGGCGCGTGGTCTTCGTCAGCACGTGAGTTGAAAGCAGCAGCAAAACAGTTCATCCTCCGAGTTGCTTTCGACTTGCAAACACTACCACACGAGCAGCGCGAGCGGAAGTCGGGCACCCTGGCATGGATCGGCACGCGGCCCATGCGCACGCACCAATGCGGTGCCACGTTCGGACGCCACCGCCGATGGCGGCGACCATCCGGATCGTCCTGCAGCTAGCTGCATGTCTGCTTCTAGAAAGAGCGCTTCTTTTTCATCCAGTGCCCGCACGTGAAACGGACCGTCGCCTCGGGGCAACAGCGTGAGGCAGGGGGCCACGGAGTGGCGGCGACACGAGCCGAGCTTGCACCCGCCGCGCCGCGAGTGACACGAACGGCGATAGGCACGCCGACCACTTGGCTGCGCCGGTGCCGCCCGCGGCCATCCGGCCGACGTGCGTCGACGACGGAGCACCTGACGAAGATCACGGTAGGACCGGAATGCGTATAATACCGCCGGTAGCCCGGTGGACGAACGTGGGAACCTGGGCGAGCCGTGAGCGTTGTTCGGCTGCTACGCCGCCGCGTCGCCGCGCGTTCCTGGCCGATCTGATGGACGGCGCACCTGCCCATCACCCACGTCCACGCCACCGACAGTGATGAGGAGACGCACGTGCCAAGAATCTGCATGATTGGCGCGGGAAGCGCGGTATTCGCCCGTCGACTGATGACCGACGTGCTCTCGTGGCCCGAGCTCGAGGATAGCCAGATCTGCCTCATGGATATCAACGAGGACCGACTCGACCTCATCGCGACCCTCTTGCGCAAGATCGTGGCCGACCGCAAGCTTGGCGCGTCGATCGTCGCCACGACCGACCGCCAGCGCGCGCTCGAAGGATCGGATTACGTCATCACGACGATCGCGGTTGGCTGGAACTACGAACGAGAGCGCCCCGAAGTCGCGATTCCGCTGAAATACGGACTGAACCAATCGGTCGCGGATACGGTCGGCGTTGGCGGTATCTTCCGCTTCCTGCGAACCGCTCCGACGATGCTCGACATTTGTCGCGACATCGAAAGGCTCTGTCCACGGGCGCTCCTCTTGAATTACGTCAACCCGATGGCGATGCTCTGCTGGACGATCGGGCGCGTCACTCGAGTCGCGACGATCGGCCTCTGCCACAGCGTCCAGGGTACAGCCAATCAGCTTGCAGGCTACCTCGACGTGCCGCCGCGGAGGTTGAGCTACTGGACCGCCGGAATCAATCATCAGGCCTGGTATCTCACGCTTCAAGACGGAAAGCAAGACCTCTACCCTCGCCTGCGCGAACGCATGGCCGATCCCAGTATCTACAATCAGGACAAGGTACGCTTCGAGATCTTTCGCCACTTTGGATATTTCGTCACCGAGTCCAGCCGGCACATGTCTGAATACGTCCCCTACTTCCGCCGCACGCCCGAGCTGCTCGAACAGTTCGCCCCGCCGACGCCACCGTCTGCCGCCACGCGGCGCGAAGAGCGGTTCGCGAGCATCCGGCGCCAGATCGAGGGCACCGAGGAGATCGACTATCGGCGGACGGAGGAATACTGCTCCTACATCATCCACGCGATCGAGACGAATCAGCCTTTCCGATTCAACGCGAATGTGATCAACAACGGTCTGATCACCAACCTTCCCAACGGCTGCTGCGTCGAGGTGCCCTGCCTCGCGGATGGCACGGGCATTCATCCCTGCTACGTCGGCGACCTGCCAGCACAGCTCGCCGCGGTCAATCGCACCAACATCAACGTCCAGGAGCTCGCGGTGAAGGCACTGCTCGAGCAGGACCGCGATGCGATCTATCACGCGGTGCAGGTGGACCCGCTGGCCTCGTCGGTCCTTTCCCTTGCGCAGATGCGCCAGATGAGCGACGAGATTCTGGCGGCGCACGCCGAGTGGATCCGGTTCTGACCGGAAGGAGGAGGTGAAAGCCATGGCGAAGATTGCGATCATTGGCGCGGGCGGCTACGTCTTCCCGCTTCGACTTATCGGCGACCTGCTGAGCTTCCCAGCTCTGCGCGAGAGCACGTTTTCCTTGATGGACATCGACCTCGGGCGCGCCGAACGCACCGCGGCAGCTGCCCGCGAGCTGGTCGCGCATCACCGGTTCCCGACGCGCGTCGAGACGACCTCGGACCGTCGCCAGGCACTCGACGGCGCCGATTACGTGATCGTTACCTTCCAGGTGGGCGGGATCGAGGCCTACCGTCTGGACGTCGAGATCCCGCGACGTTACGGAATCGACCAGACCGTCGGCGATACGCTTGGTCCGGGTGGCGTGTTCCGGTTCTTGCGTTCCGCGCCTGCCTACCAGGCCATCGCCTCCGACATGCACGCGCTCTGTCCGAACGCCCTCTTGATCAACTACGCGAATCCCATGGCGATGAACTGCTGGCTCCTCAACCGTCTCGGCGTCGAGACCGTTGGTCTCTGCCACAGCGTTCAGGGTACATCCCGAATGCTGGCCCGACATCTCGACGTTCCGTACGAGGAGGTGCGGTTCGTCGCGGCCGGGATCAACCATCAAGCCTGGTTCCTCGAGTTCCGGCGGGGCGACGAAGATCTGTATCCGCGCCTGCGCGAGGTCATGAAGCGCGCACACCTGCGGCGACACGACGCGCAAGGTCTGGCCGACGACCGGGGCGAGCACAGCGAAGCCGGTCGCGGCGCGTCGGTTTACGAGGGCGGCGTCGAGCGCGTCCGGACCGAGATGATGGACGCCTTCGGCTACTTCCACACCGAATCCAGCCACCACGCGTCGGAGTACGTGCCCTACTTCCGCAAGAATCCCGAGACCGTCAACGACTTTATCCCCAAACGCTGGGACTACTACGAGATCTGCGCTGCGCACGATGAGACCGGGCGGACGAACGAGCTTTTGAACCGACTGAAGGCTGATCTGACGCCATCAGTCGAGTACGGCGCGCTGATTATCGACAGCATGGAGACAGGCCAGCCACGCGTGATCTATGGCAACGTCGACAACCGCGGATTGATCCCAAATCTGCCGGAGGGCTGCTGCGTCGAGGTGCCCTGCCTCGTCGACGGAAACGGCGTCCAGCCGACGGCGGTCGGACCGCTTCCACCGCAGTGCGCCGCGATCAATCGGACCAATATCAACGTGCAGGAGCTCGCGGTTCAGGCCATCCTCGAAGAGAATCGCGATCACCTCTACCACGCGGTGATGCTGGATCCGTTGACCGGTGCGCTTCTGACGCTGGAGCAGATTCGGTCGATGGTCGACGAATTGATCGAGGCCGAGCACCCGTGGCTACCGGAGTTCGTGCGGAAGCGGGTCACCTAGGACGGAATACGGAAGACGTGAGACGTGAAGCGGAAGGTGAGCGACCCAATGACGTGGGAGCCAGTAATGGTGCAGCGAGCGCGCGATGAGCAGTCTCGACACGGAGACGCTCATCATCGGAGCAGGTCCGGCCGGGCTGGCGATTGCCGCCTGCCTGCGGCGCGCGGCGATTCCGTTCCTCGTCCTGGAGCGAGGCGACCGAGTCGGCACCTCCTGGCATCGCCACTACGATCGACTACACCTCCACACCGACAAGCGTAACTCGGCCCTCCCGTTTCTGCCGTTTCCCCGCGAGTATCCGCGCTATCCCTCGCGTGAGGATGTGATCGTCTATCTCGAGACCTACGCCCGGCTCTTCGAGATTCGTCCGCTCTACAGTCAGAAAGTGATCAGCACGACTCGAGAGCACGGCCTCTGGGTAACGCGAATCCGAGATCGCCGCTATCTCTCGCGACACCTCGTGATCGCCACCGGCTACAACGACCGGCCGGTCGTTCCGACCTGGCGGGGCCACGAGAATTTCCGTGGTCCAATCGTACATAGCTCAGCCTACCGGAATGGCGAGCCATATCGCGGCCAGCGCGTGCTTTTCGTCGGATTCGCTAACTCGGGCGGCGAGATCGCGGTGGATCTGTGGGAGCACGGTGCGCGGCCGAGCATGTCCGTGCGAGGGCCGGTGAACATTGTGCGCCGCGAGATCCTCGGAGTACCGATCCTGAACCTCGCAATCCTCCTGGGGCGGTTGCCGCCGGTCGTCGGCGACTGCCTGAGCGCACCGATCCGTCAGATGGCCATCGGGAGCTACGCGCGGCTAGGTCTGCGCCAGGCAGACGTCGGCCCGTTGACCCAGATCGCTCAGCGTGGACGGATTCCGCTGATCGACGTGGGCACCGTCCCGCTCATCCGAGAGGGAATGGTGACGGTCTATTCCGCCGTCGAGCGCTTCACGGAGGGAGGCGTGCGATTTTCCGATGGACGTGAAGAGCCATTCGACGCGGTCGTCCTCGCGACGGGCTATCGACCGGCCGTCGCGGACTTCCTCGCGGATGATTCCGGCGTGCTCGACGCGAACGGACAGCCTCGATCTCACGGCGCCAGGACGGCTTTACCCGGTCTCTACTTTTGCGGCTTCAGCCTGGCCGCGACCGGTATGCTCCGAGAGATCGCGCGCGAGGCGAAGGCGATCGCGCGGGAGATCTCCCGCGACGTGCGCGGCGGGTGACCACTGCGCAGGCATAACGGCTACTTTGAGAGCCGTCGGGCCAGCGAGTGTCAGACTCTCTCACCCGGCCGCGAGCGGCCTCACCCCGTGGGGCAAGGCAAGCCGCCCGCTTCCAGCGGGTCATCCTGGCACTCAGAAGAGCTGAGACCTCCGAAGCCGTAGGTGCGCCGATCGCCGAGCGGGGTTCTCACCTCGCCGCGTTCGATGCCACGACATCGCTCCACGTCTCTCCAGGGGGCGTCGAGGTCGATGGTGGACAGGACCCCGTCACCCAACGCGGTGCAAAAGCTCCGGTAGCACGTGACTGCCCCTGCTCGCGTGACCGTGGCGTCGATACTCTGGACGCGGAGCATCCGCCTGCCGTTTGCCAGGGCGCTCATCGGTCGCGTGAACGTACCGCTCACATCTCCTTGGACAAGTTCGGTACACTGCCTATAATACTCGCGCTCCACAGCAGGGAGCGGCGCGGAGGGACCGGTGCCAGTCAGTCGTAGAAACCAGAGATTGAGCTCGGGTGCACCGCTACGATGAGTACGTCCTTGCCGTCCCGTGCGGGCGATGGATCCGGCGCCGTGCCATTACCGTTCCGCGATCTGACCGCCAGTCGATTCGCTGCGCCCGCGGATTCGTCCAGATCATCCATCGCTCTTCGCACGTCACTCGCCGCCGTCGTCGTCCTGCTCGCGGCTGCGCTCCGTCTGATCGCGCTGGATCGCATCCCGCCGGGTCTTTTCTATGACGAGGCAGCAAACGGGATCGACGCGCTCCACGTTCTGGCCGGTGCCCACCCGGTCTTCTTCACCGGCAACCAGGGTCGGGAGCCACTGCTGATCTACCTTCAGGCGGCGACCTTCGCGCTGATCGGTCCCTCTCCGCTGGCCTTGCACATCCCGACCGCGATGATCGGCATCCTGACGGTCGCCGCGACGTACGCGACCTTCCGCGCCTTCTTCGGTCAGCGCGTTGGACTCATCGCCGCGTTTCTACTCGCGGTCTCGTACTGGCACCTCAGCCTCAGTCGCCTGGCTTTTCGCGCGGTTGCTGTTCCGCTCTTCGCGACGGCCGCTACGTTCTGGTGCTGGAAGGGATTACATACCGGTCGTGCCCGCCACTTCGCCATGTCTGGCGTGTTCCTGGGACTCGGCATCTACACCTACATTCCGTCGCGGCTTGCACCGATCCTCTTTGCGCTCTGGATTCTAGGGTTTCTGCTTCTTCGAAGCTGGCGCAAGCAGATGCCAGGTGGCGTACTGCCGAGCGGCATCGCCGTCGGGGTGGTACTGTTCGCGCTCACAGTCTTCCCGATCGGCCGATACTTCTACTATCACCCTGCCGATTTCATCAGCCGAATCAATGCCGAGCGTCAGACCCAGCCGAACGTGTCGACACTCGACGGCTTCGTGGCGTCGGTCCGGGCGCTCGCCGTGGCCGGCGACCCGAACCCGCGACACAATCTACCCGGACGGCCCTTCCTGGACCCGTGGGTGACCGTCGCAGCCGCGCTCGGCATCGTACTGGCCACTCGGCGCTGGCGCGACGGCGCGTCGCTGTTCGTTCTTGGCTGGTCGGCGGCGATGCTCGCGCCCGCGGGGCTCAGTCAGGAGCCCTGGCACGCCCTGCGGCTCGTCGGCGAGCTACCATTCGTGCTCGGGCTTGCCGCGCTTGGCTTCGACTGGCTTGCGCGCCTCCGCTTGAAAGGGAATCAGCCCATCGGTCTGATTCTGCTCATTTTGCCCCTGACCCTGTCGGCGCTGCTCACGACCCGAGACTACTTCGTCGTCTGGGCGAACAGCCCGGCCACGTACGACGCGTTCGAGGGAAGTGCTCTCCACACCCTGAGCCTGCTCCACCAGGCTCCCGCCGACGCCACGGTCTTCGCGACGTCCGACGTGTATGGAGGTACGCCGATTCCCCTTGGCCTCGTACCCGGCGTCGCGTCGCGCGCTCGCTTTTTCGACGGACGGGATACGTTCGTCACGCCTGCCGACGACAGACGACCGGTCTACTACGCCTATGCGCGGACGTTCCTTCCGGACGGCGGGATCCCTGCCGCGGACCACCTTGCGCTGGTCACGGTCTCGCGCGATCCGAGCGGTCAGGTCGACGGACAGCTTCTTCGCATGCTGCCGCCGCTATCCCCCCCGGTCCCTGCTCGGCTGGCCGATGCCTCGATCGGCTCGGCAATCCGAATTACGGGTAACGACGTTCAGCCAGTCGTCCGCCCTGGTGATCGGCTCCACTTTGCGCTCTACTGGACGGTCGTCGGGCGGTTGCCAGCGGGCGACTGGAATTTCTTTGCCCATCTCGTCGAGCGCGGAAGTCAGCGCCTCCTCGGACAGGATTACAACCAGGGTTTCGCGCCCGAACAGTGGCGCAACGGCGATCGGGTGGTTCTGACCTTCAGCATACCGGTGCCGGCCGACGCGCCCGCGACCGTCGCGGACGTCGCCGTCGGCATCTTCAATCAGACCACCGGCCAGCGACTCCCGCTGACCGATCCATCGGGGCGACCTGCGGGAACGGCGCTCATCTGCGGACCAGTACGGATCGATCGTCCGTCGGTCATTGCCCCAGCCGCGCACCCGCTGAACGTGCGATTCGGCCCGTCCATCGTGTTGCTCGGGTACGATCTCGATCACACCAGCGCGGGCGACCTCCGACTCGGTCTGCACTGGACGGAAGACCAGACGGTCGATCGCGACTACACCATCTTCGTGCATCTGGTCGACAGCCAGGGACATATCATCGCTGGTGCGGACGGCGAGCCAGGGCAGGGTTTCTTCCCAACCTCGACGTGGCGGCCAGGTGAAGAGGTTCTGGACGTCCATCAGATCCACCTGTCGGCAAATCCGCCGCCCGGGTCTCACCTGGAGGTCGGCCTCTATCTCCTCGCCACTGGAGAGCGCCTGCCAGCTTTCGGGCCGGATCGCGTGCCACGGGGCGACTTTATCACGATTCCCCTTTGACAAGCACGTTCCATCGGCATAGCATCACAGATGCGAAGTCCCGCGCGGATCGCGCACGCGGGTATGGTACGCAGCGCGAGATCGGCGACGCAGATGCGTCAGGCCCAACTGAACCGACATTGAGCACCGGGCGCCATGCCCGACAACAGGGAACCATGCCGAAACGGTACGATGATCGCGATGATCCCGTCGCGGTAGCAGCTTACTGGCAGGAGCAGGCTCATCTGTACGCGGCCGAGCTACAGCGCATCTATAAGAACGAGCGGTCAGGTCGCGCGGCGCTGGAAGCGGCGCAGGCCCAGCTCATGCGCTACGCCGACGACCTGCGCGTTGCATTCCAGGCCGAGCGTAGCCGACGACAGGAGATTCAGAGAGCCTACCTGGAGACGATTCGCATGCTGGCCGCGGCGGTGGAAGCGCGGGATCCTTACACCGGCGGGCACCTGGAGCGCGTGACCCACTATGCCCTGGTCGTCGCCCGAACGCTCGGCTGGACGGGCGAGCGACTGGCCGAGACCGAAATGGGGGCGATTCTCCACGACATCGGCAAGATCGGGATCCCGGACACGATTCTCCGCAAAGACGGGCCGCTATCACCCGAGGAGCTGGCGCATATGCGCACTCATACCGAGATCGGAACGCAGATCCTGCGCGGGATCTCCTTCCTCGAGCCCGTGATCCCCTATGTCCGACACCACCATGAGCGCTTCGACGGTACGGGTTACCCCGATGGACTGGCCGGCGAGGATATCCCGATCGGCGGACGATTGATCGCCGTCGCCGACACGTTCGACGCGATGACGAGCACCCGTCCCTACCGCGCGGCACTGCCCGTCGAAGCAGCGCTCCGCGAGCTTCGCTCGGTGGCAGGCTCGCAGCTGGATCCTAACATCGTCGCGGCGTTCCTCGCCGCGTACGAGCGCGGAGAGATCACCCTGGAGGCGTCGACGTGAGCGCAAGGCGCCGCGATAACGCCGTGATCCTGGCCGTCGACCAGGGGACAACCGGGACGACCGTACTCCTCGTCGACCACGCGGGCGGTGTTGTCGGACGCGGCTATCGAGAGATTGTCTGCCGCTATCCGTATCCGGGCTGGGTCGAGCAGGATGCCGAGGAGGTCTGGCAGCGGACGCTGGAAGCCATCGCCGACGCATGTCGGTCCGCGCCAGGCAGCGAGATCACGGCCATTGGCATCACGAATCAGCGTGAAACCACGGTGCTGTGGGACGTGGAAACCTCCCTGCCAGTGGCGCCTGCGATTGTCTGGCAGTGCCGGCGCACAGCGCCCCTGTGCGAAGACCTGCGTACCCGGGGACTGGGCCCCGAGGTGACACGACGAACCGGTCTGGTGATCGATCCGTACTTCTCGGCAACGAAGGTGCGCTGGCTGCTCGACGCCGATTCGAGCCTGCTGCCGCGTGCGCGCGAGGGGCAGATTCGCTTCGGCACGATCGATAGCTGGCTCATCTGGAAGCTGTCGGGAGGGACAGCGCATCGCACCGATTACTCGAATGCGTCGCGCACCATGCTCTATAACATTCACGAGCGGCGCTGGGATCAGCTGCTCCTCGAGGCGTTCGGCATCCCCGAGGCGATCTTGCCAGAAGTCTGCCCGTCGAGCTTCCACTTCGCGGCGACATCGCGAATTTCCTTGCCGGGCGGGGTCGGGCTGCCCGCGGGCATCCCGATCTGCGGGGTCGCCGGAGATCAGCAAGCAGCCCTCTTCGGCCAGGCGTGCTTCGAGCCGGGAATGGTGAAGTGTACCTACGGAACCGGCGCGTTTCTCCTGATGAACACCGGTACCACTGCCGTCCAGTCGCGGTCGGGTCTGCTGACGACGCTCGCCTGCGGTCCCAATGGCCAGCCCTCCTATGCACTGGAAGGCAGCGTGTTTGTCGCGGGCGCGGCGATCCAGTGGCTGCGGGACGAGCTGGGCATCATTCGTAGTGCCGGTGAATCGGAGGTACTTGCCCGCAGTGTCCCGGATAACCGCGGAGTCTACCTTGTCCCGGCCTTTACCGGCCTCGGCGCGCCATACTGGGATGCCGAGGCCCGCGGCGCGCTGCTCGGTCTAACACGCGGTATTGGGAAGGCACATCTCGCGCGGGCGGCGTTGGAGTCGATTGCCTATCAGACCCGCGACGTCGTCGATGCGATGGCGAGCGATGCCGGGCGAGCTGCCAGCGAGCTACGGATCGACGGCGGTGCCGCGGCCAATGACTTTCTTGCGCAATTCCAGGCGGACATACTTGGAACAACGGTCATCCGACCGAAGCAGACCGAAACCACCGCACTCGGAGCCGCCTATCTTGCCGGCCTGGCGGTTGGCGTCTGGTCGACGACTGCCGAGATCGCCAGCCTCTGGCAGTTCGACCGGCGATTCGAGCCGACCATCACCGACGATCTGCGGGACACGCTCTATCGGGGCTGGCAGCGAGCGGTCGCGCGCGTGCGCTCGATCGATCGAGCATCTATCCCTTGAACAGCTGGGCGATCAACGGAAGCGACCGTTCCACGGTGGCGCGCGCACCATCTGATGCATTCGCCGAGACGAGCAGCTCGACGCCGGGCGCAAGGCGATAACGCACAACCTCTTCCGCCTCGGTGCCGGTCGTGCCGGGTGCAGACGTTGCCGCCCCAGCCCACTCCGCCTCTGCTGGCGCTCGGCCAGTTTCGACCACTCGGGCAATTGTCGGCAAGGCGGCGCGCTGGAAAAACGTCCTGATCTGATCGAGTCGCCATCCGGCCGCCTTCAGTTTGGGGACGGCCAGGAGCCGCAATCGATGCCCTTCGTCGTAGGTGGCGCGCGGTCCGGCTCCCAACGGTGGCGGCAGGATCTCCTGCTGGACGTAAAAATGGATCGTACGTCGTGTTGCTCCAGTTTCTGCCTGGAGCTGACCGATAGAATACATCTCTTACTCGTGCCCCAACGCCCGAATCTTAGCACTGTTACGTAGCAGCGTCAACTGGTGGTCCGCATCGTGCAGATTGTTAGATGATCCGGGGCCACAAATCCGTGTGCTGAAGCCGCGAAGCTCGCACACTCCGCACCAGGCGAGGCTTCTTGAGTAAAAGCACGGGCGAAGCGAAAGTCGTGATCGTAGCCGAGGATTACCCGGATATCAGCCAGCTCGTTGGCGATATCCTGCGCGGTGAAGGTTACCGCGTGGTGTCAGTATCGCGCGGCGGCGACGTTCTTCCCACGGTTCGGCAGTATCACCCCGCGGTCGTGCTTCTCGACCTGGCATTGCCGGATATGCCGGGAAATGAGGTCTTACAGCAGCTGTCATCAAATCCCGAGACGAATCAGATTCCCGTGATCATCATCTCCGCGTACACCGAGCGTCTCCAGCGCACCCCGCAGGTACGAGCAGTGGTGAACAAGCCTTTCGACATCGATCACCTGCTCAAGGTGGTCGAGGAGGCGCAGCGTCCTCATCCGCGGGCCGCGTGAAGCAGCTCCTGAATCGCTGGCGAGCAGTTGGGAGGCGGGAGCCCGATGACCGTGTGATCGGTCGGGATCAGACGAGTAACGGCCTGGCCAGGCAGGAAAGGCAATATGCTCATCGAGGATTAGACCAGGTACCTGTTCGATCGCCTGGCGAACGTGGCGGTCACATCTTCGCAACACCGCGACCGTCGGCCGAGGTCGCTGTCGCTGGGCAGAACACCGGGCCGCGACGATGCTCCCGCGCGAGTCCCAGCATCTCGTTTTCGCTCGGGTGAGGTACGGAACAGTGGTCCTGCACGAGGTCCAAGCACCACCGTCGGTTTCGCGGCGGAGCCTCTTGCGAGCGGTGGCGCTTGGCCTGAGCGTCGTCGGCGGGGGCTGCGCACCGCTCTTTCTTCCAGGTGGCACGCCGGTGCCGACCCCGCGCCCGACTGCAACGCCGACATTCATTCCCGCGAAACAGTTCACGCCGTGGGGCTGGCCCCTCCCGTATGAGCCGATTTCCGCGGGCTCGGTCGATTGGCTTCAGGAGCACAGCTGGTGGCCGCTGGGGATCGCCTATCGTCCGCTCTTTTCGGGCAGCAACGCCGTCGCCGCCATGATGATCGCCTACCAGCTCGCCAACCGGCGCGGCCTTGACGCGACGTTCGCGCCGGTGTTCAGTGCGACGCTCCTCGAGCAGACGTTCGTCGCCGGACGCGTTCAGGTGGCAAGCGCGGACGGAACCATCGTCGCGCTGATGCTCCAGCACGACGTGCCAGTCACGTCCGTCGCGATTCAGGTGCCAAACCTGAAAGTCGGCACTGTCGTGCCAGCTAGTTCGCCACTGCGTCGATTCGCCGACCTCCGCGGCACCGGAGCGACGATCGGGGTTGAGTTTGATTCTCTGGCTGTCGCCTACCTCGTCGCTGCCGCGGCCGTAAATGGCCTGACGGTCAATCAGGACTTTTTCCTGCTGGGGATCGAGACCGCGATTCAAGCCAATCTTCCGCGTACTGCGTCTGCATTCGCACCGTGGGATCCCGTGCTGAGCCACATCGTAGACGAGCAGCAAATAGGTCGTGTGATCGACAACGTGTTTCCGTACCACTTCTCGAACACACACCTGATCGTCAGACAGGAATTGGTCGAGAATGTCCCCGACGTGGTCCAGGCACTCGTGGACGCCTACCAGGAGGCGATTCTCCTGGTTCGCTACCAGCCACGCCAGGCAGTCGAGCTGCTTCAGAGGGAACCGCGACTGCGCGAGTACTCGTCGGGACTTCTGACGGAGCAAACCATTGCCTACAACAACCTCTACAAGCCGACCTTCGCATATCCATTTCAGGACTTCTGGGCGACCGAAGCGAGCTCTATCTCGTCGCTGCTCGCCCTGAATGGACAGCAACCGCGTCCAATCGACCTGGACACGTGGAGATCAGTCATTTCGCCGAGGTTTATGCAGTTCACTTACGCCAGGCTTGGCTGGAGAGTCCCTGATCGGCCACCCTGGATCCCTCCGGGATGGAGTGGGACCATCGGTAAACCACCCTACCCAGAGTATCTCACGATCGACTCACTCACGCGGCCGCAGCCCTGGCCGGAACCGTCTGACCTGGTTCGTCCCTGGCAGTTCGCCGGAACGACCTACTATCCCTGACTGGATCGTCCAGGACAATGCGATCGCGCTTTCGTCCAGCAGTCCAGATTCTCGACGCGATTTCAATCCCGCGCGCTCCGCATTGGCGCGTACCGCTTAGCCTCCGCTGGAAGCTGCTGACTGCCCTAGCGCTGATTCTCCTGCCGAGCCTCATCCTCGTGATTGCCGCGGATCTCAGCGATCTCGCGCTTCGTCGTCAGTCGGTCCTGGCCGCAGATCAAACGACAGCCGAGACAGTCGCCAGCCTCGCGGATGCCTCCATCGATGACGCCGTCGCGGTTGGCCAGGCTCTCGCAACCGCACCATCGACGAAGACCCTTGATCCAGCCGTCATCGACCCGCGATTGCGCCCTCTCGCCCAGGAGTATCTCCAGTTCCAGAACATCGCGGTCGTGAACGCGCATGGCGACAGCGTCGGAGAGATGGTGCCATATCCCCCTGGCCAGCCGCGAATCAACGTTGCCGATCGCCCGTACTTCCGGCAGACGATGGCGTCCAACACCGTGCAGGTATCGCCCATTCTGATCGGGCGACGGCTGGGACGACCAACTGCCATCGTCTCTGTACCGATTCAAGGTGCGTCGGGGATCCCGATCGGAGCGGTACTGGTTTCTTTGAACCTCGACTACTTTCGCGCAAAGCTCTGGTCGGTGCCGCTGGGAGAAGAGCAGGTGATCCTGATCACCGATCCGCTCGGTCAGCTCGCCTTCGATAGCAGCCGCTGGGAGCTGGCCCCGCAGATCACCAGCCTGGCAGACGCCCCGTTGATCCGCGAGGCGATCCATGGAGTGCCGGTCACGCAAGAGGCCATCTCCTTCCCGGGGCGCGAGGGACCGCAGCTCGGAGCCGCCGTTCCATCGCCGCGCTACCACTGGATTGCCGCCGTCCTCCAGCCCGTTTCGGTCGCCGAGGCTCCGATCAATCGCGTGATTCTGATCGACGTAGGTTCCTTCATCCTGGCGGCCGCACTGGGAACACTGGCGATCCTGTATCTGTCCCAGCAGATCGTATCGCCTATTCTTGCCTTGAGCCGTGCTGCCCGAGAATGGAGCCGTGGGAATCTTGGCGTTCGGGTGACCCTCTGGACCGGCGACGAGCTCGAGCGACTGGCCGAGTCTCTCAACGATATGGCCGCCTCGCTGCAACGAACGCTGCACCAGCTCTCCGAGGCGGACCGTCGGCTCACCGAGGAACGAAACCGCCTTGAGGCGATACTCCAAACGTCGCCAGCCGGAATTCTTCTCATCAACTCGGATGGCGTGATTCTCCTGGCAAATGCCGCGGCAGAAGCATTTCTCGGAGAGAGGCTCGCGCCAGGAACGCTCGTCGCGAGGACTGCCGTCATCCACCGCGTCTACAAGCCGGATGGAACACCGTATTCGTACGACCAGCTGCCATTCGTCCGCGCGCTGCACGAGGGCACGACGATTGCCGGTTCGGAGGTCGTTGTTCGACGTCCGAACGGATGGGAGGTTCGCCTGCTGGTGAACGCTGCACCGCTTCGCCAGGATCGCGGGCCCATCCTCGGTAGCGTCTCGGTCTTCTTCGACATTACCCCGATCGCGGAGGAGGAACGCCTCCGACGAGAGTTCGTCGTCTCGGCAGCGCACGAGTTTCGACACCCGTTGACCGTGATCAAGGGATACGCCGAGGTAGCAATGCGAAATCCGGTCGTCCGCGACACGGCCGTCTGCCGCGAGCTCCGAATGATCGTCGAGGCGGCCGATCGAGCGAACGACCTCGCTAACCAGCTCCTGCAATCAGCGCAGGTTCATCTCCCGCCGGTCCTGCTCCACCGCGAGCCCGTCGATCTCGCGAGGCTGGTGCGCGAGACCGTGGAGCGCTTTGCCGCGGAACTACCGGCGGGGCGATATACCTTCAACGTGCAGATCGAGCCCGCCGAGGTCGAGGGGGATCCGCAGCTCCTGGCCGAGGCAGTCACGCATATGCTGCGGCAAGCTACCGAGTCGATGCCTACCGGCGGAGAGGTCGACGTTGCGGTTACCGCGTGGGACGGGATCTCCACCGTTGCGGTTACTGACCACGGTCCTCAGGTGCCACCCGAGGCAATTCCGTTCCTGTTTCGACCCTTTGGCGTCGTCCCATCGCCCGCGGCTCCGTCGGCGGTATCTCGTCCCGCGCTGCCTCTCTACCTCGCGCGACGGATTATCGAGGAGAGCGGCGGCTGGATCCGCGCCGAAAGCTCGCCGACCGCGACCACAATCGCGTTCAGCCTGCCGCGTCGAGAAGCCCCCGTTCCGCCACCACACCCCGAGCGTAAACCCGTCGTCGCACCGTCACCAGCAGCTCCCGACCGCACGTTAGCCTCCGGAGGAGCCTGATGGCCGGATCCGATGCCTCTCAAGCAGCCCGGACCCCCGCGTCGCACGATCAATCCCCGATGGTCGGCCCGCGGAACGTGGAATACGCGGTCGCAACCGGCGCTCAGGACATCCGCGATACGATCGTCATCAAGGAGCAGGACCTTTTTCTCCTCACCGATCTGAACGGTAATGTACCGCGCGGCAATATCAATGGCCTTGGCCTCTACTACCAGGATACGCGCTTTCTCAGCGCCTACGAGCTTGTCCTCGAAGGTATCCCGCCGACGTACCTGCTATCGACCGGCGAAATGCGCTTCGCCGAGGTACAGGAGCTGACGAATCCTGATCTCCGCCTCCCCAACGGCGTGCTGATCCGGAAGGAGACGCTCACACTCCACCGCGAGCGCGTGATCACGCCATCGGCGGTCGATGACCTGCTGATCGTGACAAACTACAACGTCACCTCGATTCCATTACAGCTTGTCGTCTTCTTCGACGCGGATTTCGCCGATATTTTCCAGATCCGGGGATTCTTGCAGATCTCCGAGCGTGGAACCCTCTATCCTCCTGCCTGGGAGGGAAATGTCCTCGTATTCCGCTACGATGGAATTGACCACGTGAGCCGCTTTACACGCATCGAGTTCGATCCGCCGCCGACGTCGGCCTCGGGGGGACAGATCGTCTACGACCTCAACCTGGATCCACGCACGTCGATCAGGTTGCGTCTCCGCGTGTACGTCGCAGTTGGCGAGCCGGCTCCAACGGTGGAGCTGCCCAATCTTCCCGTGCTCATCAGCCGGGGAACGGAAGAGTACGAGCGCTGGCTGCAGGTCCAGCCCATCGTGCGTACAGATAATCAGGTCTGGGATGATCTGGTTCGGCGCTCCCAGCTCGACCTGCACCTGCTGCAGAGCGGGACAACGGAGGAGCCGTTCCCCGCGGCCGGTATCCCGTGGTTTGCAACGCTGTTTGGGCGAGATAGCCTGACGGTCGGCTTGCAGCACATGTGGTATCCGGCGCAAGTGGCCGGCATTCTGCGTCTCCTGGCACGGTACCAGGGTTCTCGGGTCGACCCCTGGCGAGATGAACAGCCAGGGAAAATCCTTCACGAGCTTCGGCGCGGCGAGCTGGCACGCTGCAACATTATCCCGTTCAATCCATACTACGGCACCGTCGACGCAACGCCGCTCTTTATCATCCTCCTGGCCGAGTACTACCGCGGTACGGCCGACCTTGCGCTCCTCCGCGAGCTCGAGCCGAATCTACGTGCCGCGCTCGACTGGATGGAGAAGTATGGCGACCTCGACGGTGATGGATTCCTTGAGTATCAGCGCGAGTCGGGCTCCGGTCTGACCAACCAGGGATGGAAAGACTCCTGGGACGCGATCATGTACAAGAACGGCGACCTGATCAAGCCACCGGTCGCCCTGGTCGAGGTCCAGGCCTACGCCTACGCAGCGCGTATGGGCGCAAGCGAGATCTATCACGCGTTGGGGAATGAGTCCGAAGCGCACCGCCAGAGATACCTCGCCAACTGGCTCCGCGAGGCGTTTGATCGCGCCTTCTGGATGGAGGACGAGGGCTTCTACTGTCTGGCCCTGGATGGCGATAAAAAGCAGGCGCAAGTCATCGCCTCCAATCCAGGGCAGATTCTGTGGTGCGGAGCCGTTTCCGAAGCACGCGCGCGACGTGTCGCGGAACGGATCATGGAGCCGGACATGTTCACCGGCTGGGGAATACGGACGCTATCCTCGCGCGAAGTCCGATACAACCCCATGGGCTATCACGTCGGCACGGTCTGGCCCCACGACAACTCGCTGATCGGCCTGGGCTTCAAGCGTTACGGCGAGGAAGGTCGGCTGCAGACGCTGATCTCCGGGTTCTACGACGCCGTCCGCCATTTTCCAGACCTGCGTGTTCCCGAGCTCTTCTGCGGATACGACCGGGCGCAATATCACATTCCCATTCGGTACCCGGTGGCGTGCAGTCCCCAGGCCTGGGCCGCGGGTGCCGCGCTCCTCTTCGTTCGTGCGATGCTCGGCCTCGTGCCCCAGGCACCCCGAAACGAGCTGTGGATCGTGCGACCCGAGCTGCCAGCTTGGCTGCGGTCGGTCACGATCGAACGGCTGCAGGTCGGGAACTCATTCGTCGACCTGCGTTACCAGCGCCAAGGGGACCACACCTTTACCGAGGTTCTCCGCATCGAGGGGAACCTTCGGGTTGTCTTCGTTGAACGATGGGAGGAGTAGCGGTCACGCGCGCTCTTCGTAGACCGCGCAGTCGACCGGCCCTTCAATCAGCGGCTCGATCTGCTCCATCAGCTTCTGCCGCTCGGGCGAGCACAGCCACGACTGAACTGCAGCCATGCTCCCCCATTCTTCCTCGATGAACACTGAACGATCATCCCGCGTGCACACGCTGCAGATAGCCCGCGAGTAGCCTGGCTCGCGAAGAAGCTGCAAGGTGTGGCGAACCAGCCGGCAGACTTCCTCTGCGTCCTGACGTGACCGTGCGCACGCCTTGAGGATCACAAGGAACACCTGGCACCATCCTGGACAGAATGGACGGCCTGGCAATACCCATGCCAGGCACGGTAACGTTCAGCTATAATCGTGCGCGACGGTGGGGTGACCCGTCAGGGGTGCGCGGGTCCGGATTCGGCCAGCACGGCGATTGCTATCATCCGGAGAGACTCGGACCAGGACCTGGCGGCACGGCCGGAGTGAGTTTTCCTGCGGTGTTCTGCAGTGGCGCCAGCCGAGGCTGCGCGTCGGCATCGCGGCGAAGCGCTCGCTTCTCCCACCAGCCAGCGCGACCGGATGGCGTGCGTGGACCGTCCGCCCGGATCGCGTAACGAAGCAGCAAGGAGGAGCCATGCCCACCGTCACGGTCGCCCCCGAGCGGCTGAAGTCGTGTGTGACCGCGATCTTCACGGGGCACGATGTTCCGGAGGCCGATGCCCGGATCATCGCGGACTCGCTCGTCGACGCCGACCTGCGCGGTGTCTCCTCCCACGGCGTCGTGCGCGTGCCGACCTACGTCGCCGGCTTGAGCAGTGGGTCGATAAACCCGCGGCCGAACGTCCGCGTCGTCGTGGATCTTGGGCCTCGTGCGACCGTCGATGGCGATAACGGCATGGGCCAGGTTGCATCGCACCGGGCGATGCAGGAAGCGATCGCCCGCGCGCGGGAGCACGGCATCGGAGCGGTGGCCGTTCGTGGCAGCCGTCACTGCGGGGCGATGGCCTACTGGGCCATCCAGGCACTCGCGGCGGGCTGTATTGGCTTCGCGACGACCAATGCCGGTCTGAACATGGCCCCGACAGGTGGGCGCGATAAAATTATCGGCAACAATCCGCTCGCCATCGCCGTGCCGACCAACCGCCCCTGGCCAATGGTGCTCGACATGGCAACCAGCGTCGTCGCGGGCGGAAAGCTGGACATCGCCGCGATTCGGGGCCAGAAGATCCCGCTCGATTGGGCGACCGACCCCGAAGGAAATCCCACGGATGATCCCGTCGTCGCTCGCAAGGGGCTCCTCCTGCCAGTTGGCGGACCGAAGGGCTACGGCCTGGCAGTCATGCTCGACGTTCTGGCTGGGGTCTTGAGTGGTGGCCGCTTCGGTGGTGGGCTCGGCATGGGCGGAAGTAGCCAGTTCTTCATGGCAATTCAGGTCGACGGCTACATGCCGCTTGACGAGTTTCGCGCGCGGATGGACCTGCTTATCGATCAGATCCACCAGTCGCGCCGCGTACCCGGCGTCGACCGTATCTACGTCCCGGGCGAGATCGAGTACGAGACGTCTCGGCAACGCTCGCGCGATGGAATTCCACTCGAGCAGCCGGTTATCGACACACTCGAGCGTCTGGCCGCCGAGGTTGGAGCGCCGGGCCCGACCTAGCTCGGGCTCGGGTCCGCTCGTAGCGCCAGACGTCGCATCCGATGCCTGACGCCGATCGAACCGTCCCGCCCGGCGCCGTGACTCCCGGCTCCTCCTGCCCGTGCTGATTGTGCGTTCGCACCAGCGCAGGACCTGATTCCTGCGATCGGTCGGAGACACGGTCAGGCGATCGTGCGTCAGACCCCTCCGGCGCCGTGCTCCAGTCGCCGGGTGTTCCCAGGATCTCCCCGTGGAAGATCGCTCGGAAAATCGAATTCTAACCACTCCCCTGATCCGGCACGAGATCTCGGCAGCCGGGCGACCACCGGCGTCATGCGGTCCTACGTCTTCCACGCGGACTGAGGCGGAACCTTTTTGCTCGATTGCCCGTTATCTATGATAGGATGCACCCATTCACAAACGTCGGTGGATGGCGAGTCATTCGGGCGGAAAGAGAATGAGGCGAGGATTCGATCAGGTCCTGAGAATGGGCATCGTTCTCGGATTCGTCGTGGGATTGCTCGGCGCCGCGCCTCGTCCCACCGCCGCAGCCAGCTCGGTCACGATGAAGGTCAGCGCCGGGCTAGGTGGCTGGGTTCGCCCAGGTGCGTGGCTGCCAATCGACGTCGAGCTTGCCAACGAAGGCCCCGACGTCGACGCACAGGTCGCCGTTGACGTCGGGACCGGCTCAGGCAGCAACGGGACGGCGGCGTTCCGCACGATCTACCTTGCTGACGCGAGCCTTCCGAGACACTCGCACAAGCTGATTCACCTGACTGTGCCCTACGACAGCCGCGCGTCGGATCTGAGCGTGCGGCTCGTTCAGGGCGACGACACCCTCATCGAGGAGAAAGTGACATCGTCTCCGCTCGAGACGAATCAGCTTCTCGTCGCCATCCTCTCCGAGCACTCCCAGCAGGCCCTTCAGGCCTTTGGCTCGTCCGCCAACGTCAACGAGCGGGTGGTCGTGCCGATCTGGCTCGACGCAAGCACCTTTCCTGATCGTCCCGAGCAGCTTGGAAGCGCCGAGGTCGTCCTGCTCGACAGCTTTCCCACCGCCGACCTGACTGACGCGCAACGACGGGCGCTGCAGGACTGGGTGGCCCAGGGCGGTACGCTGATCGCGGTCGGTGGCGGCGACTGGCGGCGGACGCTCTCGCCACTACCGGTCGACCTGCTTCCGGTCGAGGTATCATCCGACGAATCAGCCGACGTGTCAGACGCGCTCGCCCGCTTCGCCGGTCTGGCAGATGGCCCGGCAAACCGCGTCCATATCAGCCAGAGCGTGGTGCGTGACGGACGAGCGATCACGTCGGCCGGCTCTACTCCCCTCATCGTCGTCGCGGACCGCGGGCTCGGGCGCGTTGCCTACGTGGCAGCAGATCCCATGGCCGATCCACTCGCCTCCTGGAATGGAGCGTCGCGGCTCTGGCACGCGATTCTCGCGGAGGCGCTGCCACCCGGCGAAACGCTGATGCCGTTCCGCGGGCAGCCGGTCGATCAGAGGGTGGCGTTCATGTCACAGCTTGTCTACGCGCTGTCGAACTTCCCGTCGCTGGAGCCGCCGTCTCTCCGCACCCTCGCGATCCTTCTGGTCGGATACGTTCTCCTGATCGGCGTCGTGAGCTACGTCGTCCTCGGCATCCTTCGGCGGCGAGAGCTTGGTTGGATTACCGTGCCGCTCATCGCGCTGGCTTTCACCATCGGAGCGTACTCGATCGCGCGTCTGGCTCGCGGCGACGCCGTCGTCGTCAGCTCGGTCTCGTTAGTGCGCCTCGATCCGAAAGGACCAGCCGTCGCGCTCAGCGCGGTCGGTGCCTTCGCGCCCGGCGACGCCGACTACCGGCTGGCAATCGATTCGCCCGCGCTGCCGTTGCGTCTGCCGGCTGCGAATTATGCTCCGACGGCTGGCAGCCCATCCAACCCTCGGGACGTCGCGCTCGGTATGAGGATCCGCGAAGGAGATCAACGCCAGCTCCTCGACATCTCGGCTGCCGCGCCGTGGGCTCTGCGTGGCGTCTGGCTTCGCCACGCGATCCCGGACACCGGCAAGATCGACGCGGTCCTGCGGGCCGAAGGTCAGCACCTGCGCGGCACCGTGACGAACCGGACACGCTTCACTCTCGAGGACTCGGTTATCCTCGCGGGCGACAGCTACGTTCACCTGGGCACGCTGCCAGTCGGTGGATCTGCCCAGGTCGACCTCAACCTGCAGTCGATCACCTTCCGGGGCTTGAAGGGCGGACAGAACATTTATCAGGCCTACAGCGCGATGCCGGTCAGCCTACGAGCCGGAGGCGCGTCGGTCGCCGATCGGCGAGCCGAAAGGGATTACGCGCTCAAGCAGCCCATCTTTACCACCTGGACTCAGGCCTCGCCGGTCCTGGGCGGAAAGGGCCCGGCGCCGCTGTATTTCGTCGGCTGGACCAACGAGCGGCTCGTCCCAATCACGCAGGGAGACCACCCCGTGGCAGGACCGGCGCTCGACCTCATCACTCAGCCGCTCGAGCTCGATCTCACCGGCTCGTACGACGTGGGCCCCGGCCTGATCCCGGGGAGGATCGTCGAGGCGACCGGAGCGCCGCCATCGTACAACGGTCCGAACGTGATTCGATTGGATCGTGGCGCCGTGACGCTGGAGTTTCTCGCGCCGACTCCGTCCCACCTCGAGACGCTCGGCGTCAACGTCGGCACGCTGGACCCGGTCGTTCGCGGATCATCCCCGTTCAAGGCCGAGGTCTTCGACTGGACGAACGGTACCTGGCACGCCATCGATGACTCCGCGATCAGGCTGGACAGCGGGCGTGCGCCCGGTCTACCACCGGCCCTGGCGGCCGGCAGCGTCATCGCGGCACCTTCGGCCCCGACCGCTACCCCGATCTCGTTCGGCGCGACTCAGGTGACCGCCATCTCCTCTGGAGGAGAGTACGTGATCACGCTCGACGGTCCCGATCTCGAGAGGTACGTCGCCCCGACCGGATTGGTCCGCCTTCAGATCTCGTCGGGCGGTGGCTCGCTGTCGCTCGTTTCGCCCAGTCTGATCGTGCGAGGAGCACCGTGAGCGTCAAAGTCCAGGGGCTCAGTAAGCGTTACGGACAGTTCGCCGCGGTCCGCGAGCTAACCTTCGACGTTCCTGAAGGGAGTATCTTCGGATTCGTCGGCCCGAATGGCGCGGGCAAGACTACCACGTTGCGGATCCTCGCGGCGCTGCTCGAGCCGACCTCCGGCGATGCCTGGATCGGCGGCGAATCGGTTACCCAGCATCCGCGAGCTGTCCGACGAAAGGTCGGTTACATGCCGGACTTCTTTGGCGTGTACGACGACCTCACCGTCGCCGAATACCTAGCGTTCTACGCCCACAGCCACGGCGTACCGCGTTCTCGACGACAGCGCGTCATCGCAGACCTGCTCGACCTCGTCGACCTGACCGAGAAGGCGGATTGGTTCGTGAACACGCTTTCGCGGGGTATGAAGCAACGTCTCGGTCTGGCGCGCAGCCTCGTCCACGATCCCGAGGTTCTACTGCTGGACGAGCCGGCGTCGGGCCTGGATCCACGCGCGCGAATCGAGATGCGCGAAATTCTTCGCGAGCTTCGGCGGATGGGCAAGACGATTCTGATTAGCTCGCACGTCCTGCCCGAGCTTGCCGACCTCTGCACCCATCTCGGCATCGTCAGCCGTGGACAGATGCTGGTGCACGGACCGGTTGCCGACATTCTGTCCCGAGCCCAGAATGGACAGTCAGTCTTGATCCGCGTTCTCGACAAAGTCGAGCTTACGGTGGAGTGTCTTCGCCGGTCGGCGGGAGTTGTCCGGGTCGAGGTCGAGGACGACGGGGTCGTCGCCGAGGTTACCGGCGGCGACGACGTCATCGCCGGGCTCCTCCGGTCGCTCGTCACCGCCGACCTCCCGGTCGTCGAGCTTCGAAAGCGATCGGGCGGCCTGGAAGAGCTATTTCTCGCGGTCACCGGCGAGCAGGGAGGGACGTGACGTGCTGGCGATCGTGCTCAAGGAGTTCAAGTCGCGGATGCGGGGCTGGCGAACGCCAGTCGTCCTCACGCTCTACGTCGGCGTCCTCGCCCTGGTCGCGTACCTGCAGGCCCAATCGATATCCGAGCGCGCCCAGTTCGCGTTTGGCAACAACAACCCGGCGGCGCAGGGAGAGGAGATCTTCAGCACCCTGGCCGGTTTCCAGCTTGCGCTGCTGATCTTCCTCACTCCGGCATTCTCGGCCGGCTCGATCGCGGGAGAGCGCGAGCGACAGACGTTCGATCTGCTGCTTTGCACCGGGCTGTCCGCGCGGGCCATCATCCTTGGAAAGTACGTCGCCGCGTTGGCGTTCGTGCTGCTTCTGCTCTGGGCATCACTACCGGTTTTCAGTCTCGTCTTCCTCTTTGGCGGGGTCACGGTGATGAACGTCGTGTCGGTGATGCTGCTCTGCTTCGCGACGTCCGTGGCGATCTCGGCGTTGACGGTGATGCTGTCGGCGATCTTCCATCGCGTCCAGATCGTAACCGCGCTCGCGTACGGAGTGGTCTTCGTTCAGACGGTCGGCATCGTGATCGTGCCAGGAGTCACCGGAGCACTCGTCGGCAATGGCTCTCAGCCGTCAATCGGCATGATGATCAGTCCGGTCACTGCCCTCATCACGCTCCTGAGCGCGCAGAACACGCCGTACGTCAGTGTCGGGATTCTGCCCCTCCCCACGTACCTGGTACGAAATCTCCCGCTGGTCAGTCAGGTCCATCTGATGCTCTGGCAGGTTCACGTCTTGTTCGATGTCCTGATTGCGTTCGTCGCCCTTGGCATCGCCGCGGCCGTCATTCGACCAATCCGGCGGATTCCACGGTTCCGCCGATGATACCGTCGACTCCTTCCGCTGTGTCGATCGCGCGCACACTTGCGCCCTGGCGGCGAAGGATCCGAATGATTAGAGCGCTGCACTGGTGCGCTCGCGGCCTCGGTCTCGGCGGTGCGGTCGCCAGTCTTGCGCTGGTGGTCGCGCGGTTCGTCCCCTGGGCAGACGCTGGCATCGTCGCCGCGATCGCGATCGGTCTGGGTGGTTTCGGTGCACTGGTCGCCGGATACCTGGCGCCGCTCTCGGCCAGGCGGGTTGCGCTGGTCGCCGACTGGGCGGCCGGCCTCGCCGACCGTACCGCGACAGCCTGGGAGCTACGGGAGCGCCACGACCCATTCGCGCTGCTTCAGCGCGCCGACGCCCTTGACCGGCTGCGCGACGCGGATCCGCGAACGATCGCGACCAGACTGCCGAGACGCGACCTGGCCATTCTCGTCGCGCTGGGCGGAATCACCGCCATCGCCGCCCTGGCACCAAATCCGATGCTCGACGTCCTACGGCGCCAGCAGGCCGAGCGAGCCCGCATCCAGGCAGCCGCGCACCAGGTCCAGGACCTGGCAGATGACCCCACCGCCACTTCTAGCCAATCTACCGTGGATTACGCGAAAATCGAGCAGGCCCTCCGCGATCTTGCCAACCAGCTCGACCAGACTGGCGACGTGTCGAGTGCCCTGGCCGCGGTATCTCGAACCGAGCAGAGCCTGCGATCCCAGATTCCTCCTGGCGGCGAGGGAGCCGCGGCGTCGCTGAGCGCGGAAGCGCGCGCGCTCCAGCAGAACGCGCTGACCCGGCCGCTGGGCGACGCCCTCGCCGCGAAGGATGCAGCGGCGCTGGCTCGAGCCACCCAGGCGCTGCAGTCGGCGCTGGCGAAGCTTACCCCGGAGCAGCGCTCAGCGGTTGCCCGCGCCCTCCAGGAGGCGGCGAATGCCGGGCGAGACTCCGCGGCCGGAGCCGACGCAGAGCTGGCCAATGGCTCGCTCCGAGCGGCTGCCCAGGCGATCCAGCAGGGCGATCTGAGCGAAGCCTCCGCCCAGCTCGGCGCCGCGCAATCTGCACTGAGCGGGGAGATCTCCGCGAGCCAGACGGCCGACACCATCTTGCGAACGATCTCCGGCCTCGACCGCGCGCGCGACACGATCAACGGCGCCGCCGCGACCTCCACCCCTGGCCCGGCACGCTCGAGCCAGGGAGGCCAGTCGGGACAAACGGGCAATGATCAGGCCTCCGCGGGAGTCGGCCAGGGACAGTCTGGAGCGAGCCAGACGAACGCGGCGAGCGGCTCGGGCGGCTCTGGTTCGGCGCAGGAGCAGGGCGCAGGCGGCCAGGCGGGTAACGGGTCAAGCGGAAGCGGAACCGTCGGCGCGAATGGCAACCAGCCGGGCGGCACTGGCGGTCGAGGCACCGGTGGCGGCCGGAGCGGTGCTCTGCCCGGGCAGTCGACGCCGGGCGACCAGGTCTACATCCCGGGCCAGGCCGGCAACGGCGAGGCAATCCAGCAGGCCGGCCCGGCCGGACCAGCCCTCGGCGCCGAGGTGCCCTACCAGCAGGTCATCGGACAGTACGCCCAGAACGCGCGCGAGCATCTCGACCGTCGCGACCTCCCGCCAAACGTGCGCGACCTGGTTCGCAAGTATTTCGTCGGTCTGGAGGAGGGAAGCAGCCAGTGACACTGGAATCTCGAGAAGCCGTCGACGAGGCGTCCGTTCGCGCGTTCATCGAGCGGGCTACCGCGCTCGAAACGGAGATTTCGCGCGTCGTCGTCGGCCAGCGCGCGGTAATTCGGGACGTGCTCATCGCGCTGCTCGGCGGCGGGCACGTTCTGCTGGAAGGGGTTCCGGGGCTTGGCAAAACGCTGCTCGTTCGAACGCTAGCCGGTGCCGTCGGATTGCGCTTCTCGCGCATCCAGTTCACGCCGGATCTGATGCCGGCAGACGTCGTCGGCACGAATGTCGTCGTCGAAGACGCGCCGGGACAGCGCTCGCTGCGCTTTCAGCCTGGCCCCGTCTTCGCGAACGTCGTCCTCGCCGACGAGATCAACCGCGCCACTCCAAAGACGCAGAGCGCGCTGCTCGAGGCGATGCAGGAGCGTACCGTGAGCGTCGGCGACGCCACGCGCCCTCTGCCGTCCCCGTTCTTCGTCCTCGCGACCCAGAATCCGCTCGAGATGGAAGGCACCTATCCGTTGCCCGAGGCCCAGCTCGACCGCTTCTTCTTCAAAGTGCTCGTTCCGTTTCCCCCGGCAAGCGTTCTGCTCGACATCGCCCGCCAAACGATCAAACCCGATCCCCTCACCGTTTCGCCGGTCATCTCGGGCGATGAGCTGTCGCAGATGATGCGGATCGCCCGCGGCGTGCCGATCGCTTCGCACCTCGAGGAGCGCGCGGTCGCGATGGTTCTCGCGACCCATCCCGAGAGCGACCTGGCGAGCGACGCGGTGCGACAGTTCGTTCGATACGGCGCCAGTCCGCGTGGCCTGCAAGCGCTGCTGATCGGCGCGCAGGTCCGCGCGCTGCTCGAAGGCCGTTACAACGTGGCCGGCGAGGACCTCGAAGCGGTGGCGCCCTCGGCGCTGCGCCATCGTCTGATCCTCAGCTTCGAAGGACAGGCAGAGGGGATCAGCCCCGACGAGATCATCGCGGAGATTCTGCGACACGGCCGGGAGGCAGCCCGACCGTGAGCGCGAGTACTACCAGCCCCGACCGCCTGCCGACAACCGCCAGGCCGTCGCGGGGACTCTTAAGTCCGGACTTCCTCCGGAAGCTTGACGCGCTCGAGATTCTCGCCCGCAAGCTGGTCGTCGGACCGGTCGGCGGAGCGCGGCGCGCCTCCACGCACGGCGCGTCGCTCGAGTTCAGCGATTATCGCACCTACGCGCCGGGCGACGACTATCGTCGAATCGACTGGAACGTCTACGCGCGCCTGGAGCGGCTGTTTCTCCGACTTTTCCTCGCCGAGGAGAGCCTGACGCTGTCTCTGTTCATCGACTGCTCGTCGTCGATGAGCTTTGGCGAGCCTCCCAAGTTTCAGCTCGCCCGCCAGATCGCGGCGGCGCTGGCCTACGTGGCGCTCGGCTCGACCGATCGGGTTGCGATTGTCGGCGGCCGCGAGCGAGTCGACGCCTACCTGCCTCCAACCGCCGGGCGCACGTCGGTCTGGAGGCTGTGGGATTTCCTGACGCGCCTGGAACCGACCGGGCCGACCAATCTGAATCGCTCGCTTCAGCAGCTCGCCCAGCGCGTTCCTGGTCGCGGACTCGTCGTCGTGCTGAGCGATCTTCTCGCGCCGGACGGCTACCAGACCGGACTCAGACGGGTAATGGCGACGGGTAGCGACGTCAGCGTGCTTCAGATTCTCGCGCCCGAAGAGATCGATCCCGACGACGTCGGAGACTGGGAGCTACTGGATTCGGAAGGTGGGCCCGCGGTCTCGGTCACCCTGAACGCGTCGGTCCGAGACGAGTATCGACGGCGACTTGCCGCCTTCACCGACGAGGCGAGCGCGTTCTGTCATCGTCACGGCGCCCGATTCACGCAGATTCCGAGCGACGTGTCGATCGACGACGTCGTTCTCCGATTACTGCGGCGCGCGCGTGTCCTGGAGTAGCTCGTGGGGCTGCTCGAACCGGCTGGCCTGTTTGCCGGTCTCCTTGCCTTTCCGATTCTCGCGCTCTGGATCCTGCGTCCGCGCCGACGTCAGCGTGTCATCGGCAGCACCTTGCTGTGGCGACAGGCGCTCGACAACGTCCAGGCGATCCATCCCTGGCAGCGCCTGCGCTGGCACGCCCTGCTCGCGCTTCAGCTCGCGGCGCTCGCCGCGCTTGCCCTGGCGCTCGCGCGTCCGTTCCGGCTCGCGGCGAGCGGGCTGACTGGCGAGACGTTCGTTCTCCTCGACGCCTCGGCCAGCATGCAGGCCACGGACGTCAGTCCGAGCCGCTTCGCCGCCGCGAAGCAGCTGATTGGTCAGACGATCGATCAGCTTCCTCGCGACGCTCGCATGACCATCGTTCTGATGGCGGACGAGCCGCGCCTGCTGATCGCACGGAGCAGCGACCGTCGTGCGCTCCACGCCGCGCTCGACGCGGCCCGACCGACGAACGGCGGTGCCAGCCTTGCCGCCGCCGTCAGCCTGATTGCGCCGCTCGCGGCGGAAAGCGCGCGGGCCCACGTTCTCGTGTACGGCGACGGCGGCACCGACGATGCGACCCGCCTCGGACAGCTTCCGTTCCCGGTGGATTGGATCCGAGTTGGCGGCCTGGCTGAGAATCTCGCCATCGTGGCCTTCGCGACCCAGCAAACCGACCAGGGACCGGTAGCCCTGGCACGCATTGCCAACACCGGATCCAGCCCGGTGACTGACCGCGTCGAGCTCTGGGTCGATGGTCGCCTGTACGATGCGCGCCAGTTCTCGGTTCCCGCGGGCAAGAGCATCTCCGAGACCTGGACGACGTTGCCAAAGAACGCACAGACTCTGGAAGCTCGGCTACCCAGGACAGACGCGCTCGCGCTGGATAATCGCGCCTACGCGCTGATCACTCCAGGCCAGCCTGTCCGGGTACTGCTAGTGACGACCGGCAATCCGTTTCTCCGCCAGGCGCTTCAGCTTGTGCCGGGGGTGCAGCTCAGCGTCAGCGATCACCTTGTCGACGATGCCTCGGCGGACATCGTCATCTTCGATGGCGTCGTACCGTCGGCTATGCCGGCGGCGAACGTTCTCCTGGTTCATCCTCCCTCGGGAAGCGTGCCCTGGCAGATTGGAGGCGATCGGCCGGTCGATCTGCTACGCATCCTCAGCTCCAGCCCGGTTACCCGCTTCCTCGATCTCAGTCAGGTCCACGTGCGGCGCACGCGTGCGATGACCTTACCGCCCGACGCCCAGGCCCTCATCGCCGACTCGTCTGGTCCACTTCTCGCCGTGCGCGAGGTGGGCCAGCGACGGGTTGGCGTGCTCGGATTCGACATTCACCAATCGGATCTCCCGCTTGATTCGTCGTTTCCAGTCCTGGTCGCAAACCTGATCGACTGGCTGAGGCCGGGTTCGTCCGAAGCCGGCAGATCGATCGCCCCCGGCACCGCCGCGAACGTCATCCCCTGGCCGGCCGCGACGAAAGTCGTGCTGGTGCGGCCAGACGGCTCAACTGAAACGCTTGCCCCGCCGTTTCCCGTCCGCCCGATCGCCGATACCGACGATCTGGGCGTCTACCAGATCGTGCAATCGGCGCCCGGGCAGCCCGCGCGCATGAGCTGGTTCGCGGTCAACCTCTTCTCACCGCGCGAGTCCAGTCTGACGCCTCCGCCGGCGCTCCCGGTCGAGGTCGGCAAGGCGAGCGCCAAGCTCGTCCCGACGTCGATTCCGCTGGATCTCTGGCCGTGGGTCGCAGCCGGCGCGCTGGCCATCATCGTGGCCGAGTGGTGGGTCTATCGGCAGGCTTGCTGATGACGTCTCTGAGCTTCGACCAGCGAGCAATTCTCTTTGCTATTCCGACCGTTCTGCTCGCAATCGTGCTGATCGACCTGCGGTTCGCGGCGCGCGAACGACGCGCGCCAGTCGGGACGCGGGCGAGTCGCGCGAGCCGTGGGCGTGGGGCTTCGCGTCGAGCGGGCATTCCCGGGGCGCCCGAGCAACCCGCTGGCTCTCGACGGAGCAGCCACCGACCGATCGCGCGCATTCGGCTACCCGCCGTGACGCCGCTTCTTCCAATCTCGCGTCGAGCGCGACTGGCTCTCGGCGTCCGACTCGTCCTGGTGATGCTGATCGCGCTTGCCCTGGCCGGTCCCAACCTCTACACGTCGATTGGTCGCGAAGCAGTGGTCTTCATCGCAGATCTGTCCGCGAGCGTGAGCAGCCAGGAGGCAGAGCAAGCTGCCTGGATCCAGCGAGCGCTCAACGCGCGCCATCCGGGTGATCTCGCGGGCATCGTCGTCGCGGGACGTGACCCTCTCGCCGAGCTCGCGGTTACCGCCGATCCGCGGTTCACGTCGTTCCAGTCGATCCCCGATCGCAACTGGACCAATCTCGCGCAGAGCCTGAGCCTGGCGGCGGCAATGCTGCCGTCCGACGCGCGGCGCCGTGTCGTCCTGCTGACCGACGGCTGGCAAAACGTCGGCGACGTTCTCCAGCAGGCGCGGCTTCTCCGGGCCGAGGGCATCGTCGTCGACGTCGTGCCGGTCGCCCCGCCCAGCGGCCCCGAGGTCCGCGTCGACGCGGTCTCCGCCCCGCCAACCATCGGCGAGGGCGAGCGCTTCAGTCTGGCGGTGCGCATCGCGAGCACGATGGGCGAAACCTCGACCTTGCGTGTGTTCGTCGACGGATCGCCCGCGGGTACCCAGCAGGTATCGATTCAGCCGGGCGAGCAGGTGTTCAACCTATCGCAAACGGCGCCCGCTGCCGGAGCGCATCGCTATCGCGTCGATCTTGAGCCCACCAGGGATAGCATCCCGCAGAACAACACCGGTCAGGCGATCGTTCGGGTAACCGGTCCACCGCGGGTGGTCGTCGCCGAGGGAGGCGCCGGAGTGGGACAGAACCTGGCGACCGCGCTGCGAGCGAACGGCTATCAGGTGACCGTCGTGTCAGCGTCCGCGCTCCCAATCACCTCCGAAGGCCTTCTGGATTACGACGCGATCGTCCTCGTCGACGTTCCAGCGCGCGATCTCGGCGCCCAGCGCATGAGCGCCATTCAGACGTACGTGCGCGATCTTGGGCGTGGCCTCCTGGTCATCGGCGGCGAGAACAGCTACGGGCTCGGAGCGTACGCGGGTACCCCACTGGAGCAGACCCTCCCGGTCACGATGGAAATTCCCCAGCGCAAGGAGATTCCAACGGTTGCCGTCGCCCTGATCGTGGAGAATCTGGAGAATGCGACCGGCAACGACTCCGCGAAGGAGGCAGCGAAGAAGGTCGTCGATCAGCTGACGCCGCGGGATGAGGTTATGGTCTCCGACGCCGCGACCGGGTTTCCGGTTCCACTCCAGCACGTGACCGATCGGACCGCAATTCAGAAGGCGATCGACGCTATGAATACCGGCGACCCTCCGACGTACGCCCCCTATCTCGTCGGAGCGGCAAACGCGCTCGTCGGAAGCAGCGCGAAGGTGAAACACATTATCCTGGTTGGCGACGGCGATGCCCAGGACGACTACGAACCGATCGTCCAGCAGATCGTCGATCGGGGCATCACCGTCTCGGCCGTCGCGACCGCGGCGCACGAGTTTGCCGATGCCCCGACGATGCAGGCAATCGCCCGCTGGGGTCACGGTCGCTACTACGAAGCAACCGACTTCGGCGTGCCCCAGGCATTACTCAAAGAGGCCCACACCGTGATCCGTCCGGCGATGATCCAGGGGCGTTTCGTGCCGCAAGCGCTGGGTGCAAGCAGTCTGCTGGCCGGGATCACGACCCTACCAGCGCTGGACGGCTACGTCGCGACGACGCCACGCCCGATCGCGAGCATAGCGCTGGTGAGCGATCAGGGTGATCCGATCCTCGCGAGCTGGCAGTATGGTCTGGGACGCAGCATCGCCTGGACGAGCGACGCGAGTGGCCTCTGGACGAAAGACATGGTGCGCTGGCCTGGCGCCGGGCAGTTCTGGGCCCAGCTTGTCGCCTGGGTCGTCCCGACGCCGGGCGACTCGAGCTGGCAGGTAACTGCCACTCAGAACGGTCCTGCAGCCGAGATCGTCGCCGAGACAGACCGACTGGGGAACCTGCCGAACAACCTGGACGCGCGCATCGTCGGGCCAGACAATGCGGCGACGACGCTCACCCTACTGCCAGTCGCGCCGGGGAGGTATGAAGGCTCGGCGCAGGTCGGAGCCGCCGGAGCATACAGCGTTCACGTCAGCGCTCCGACAGGCCAGTCGCCGACAGCGGTGGATGGGCAGCTCGTCGTGCCGTACTCGCCCGAATATCGGACGAGCGGCGCCGACGAGCCACTCATCGAACAGGTGGCGCGCGTGGGCGGCGGTAAGGTCCTCGACGACCCTACCCAGGCATTTGCCGACGATCTACCGTCGGCATCGGGCGGAACGCCACTTTGGCGATGGCTCCTTGGAGCCGCGGCGCTCCTCCTCGTCCTGGATGTCGCCGTGCGCCGGCTCAATTTCAGTGGGCGCGATCTTGAGCCGGCGCTCAATCCGATGAGACGCCTGGGAGCGGCGATCGCTGACATCGGCATCGCCGGATCATCGGCAACGCGTCTACCAGCCGACCGAGCAGCAGAGCCTTCGCTGGAAGCATCGTCTCCGCGTTCCGCTCACACTGCCCAACCCGCTCTCCAGGAACCGGACTCAGCTACGAAGGAAGTCACACTCCACACGACCCGGCTTCTCGCGGCACGCCGCAGAAGAACCGGCCAGCGCGAGCGTTCGGATAGGTAACCGGTTTTGTCTGCCTCGCCACGATCAGGCCGACTTCCGCTGACCTCCACCGCGAACTGCCTCGACGAGGCTAGCACCAGCAGAGAACGATGGTCGCTTGCCAGCGGGAATCGAAATCTGCTCGCCGGTGCGCGGATTTCGGCCCGTGCGAGCCGCGGTCTGGGTGACTCGGAACGTTCCGAAACCAGTGACACGAACCTCCTCGCCACTCTTCAATGCGTTGGTGATCGTGTCGAAGACGTCATTGACCACTTTTCCGCTCTGCGCGAGAGACAAACCGGTGTCCTTGCTGACGCGTTGGATCAGATCACTCTTCGTCATCAGTCTCTGTACCTCAATCCGTTTCTGTATCTCAAAGTGTGGATCCCTCGTCTTTCGAGGTGCCCGAGACGGTTTTCGGCCCTCAGCGCGCCCACCGCGCGCTTATTATACCCTACCTTGCGAGCCAGCGCCAGTCCTCAAGGTGCAGAATTCAGCACCGGCTCGCGCTCTAAGTCAGGCAAACGAGCTTTCGTCTGATCATCGCGTCGACCAAGCAAGCGGCCGAAAAAGCGCTGGACGTCGTCGACAATCGTGTACACCGCCGGGATGAAGACCAGCGTGAGCAGCGTCGACGTCAGTAACCCTCCGATCACGACGACCGCCATCGGCGCACGCAGCTCCGAGCCTTCTCCGATCCGGAGCGCGGACGGCAGCATCGCGACAACCATCGACGCCGTCGTCATGAGAATCGGCCGCAAGCGCGTTGGGCCTGCCTCCATCAAGGCAGCGTTTCGATCCATCCCACGCTTCCGCAGTGTGTTCGTGTAATCGACGAGCAGGATCGCGTTTTTGCCAACCAGACCGGTCAGCATGATCAGGCCGATCAGCGAAATCATGTTGAGCGTGTTATGCGTGACCCAGAGGCCACCAATTGCCCCGACCACCGCCAGCGGCAAACTCAGCATGATGATGAACGGATAGAGCAGCGACTCGTACAACGCTACCATCAGCATATACATAAGGAGGATCGAGAGACCGAGCGCCTGGAACAGCTGCCCGAAGGTCTCCACCTGTTGCTGGGTATCGCCTCCCAGACGGATGGTCGTTCCCGGGCGGAGCTGGAGCGCATCGAGCTGTGACTGTAGATCCTGGCTCACGTCGCCGAGTGAACGCCCTGACACATCCGCGCCGATGGTGATGATCCGCTGGCGATCTCGCCGCGTGATCTGCGTCGGACCGACTGTTTGCTTCACGTCAGCTACCTGTCCGAGCGAGATCTGCGCGCCAGCGGGGGTGAGCAATGGGATATCCTGCACTGCCTGGATCGTCGGGAAGCTCGAACCGTCGCCGAGAACGCGCACGTCGACCGCCTTCTGACCGGGCGACTGGAGCTGCGTGACCACCGTGCCGTCGATCGAGGTGCGGACGATGCTGCCAATCTGAGCGGCGGTGAGCCCGAGATCGGCTGCCTTGGAGCGATCGATCTGAACGCTAATCTCGGGCTCACCCTGAACACTGCTGTTCGTCACATCGGCCGTTCCGGGCGTCTTCCGAACGATTTCTTCGACCTGTGCCGCGACCTGCTGCAGATACGCTGGATCGTCGCCCCGAATCTGCACCTGGATTGGCTGGCCCGCGGCGCCGACGATGCTCGGAAGCTGGATCGTCAGCCTGGCGCCCGGTATCGTTCCATTCCACGATCGGACCAGCCCGACGATTTCGTCCACGGATTGCCTCCGCCGGCTCAGGTCGACGAGCTTTACCTGAATGGTGGCGTACCGCGGCTGGCTGACGATCCCACCCGCGGCGACGCCGATCGCGTCGAAGGTATCCTCGACCTCGGGAATCTGATGTAGCCGCTGGTCGAGCTGCTTCACGACGTCCTGCGTGGACTGCAGCGTCGTTCCCGGCGGCATCTCGACGTTCAGCGTGAACTGCCCCTGATCGGCAGCGGGCAGAAAGTCGGTCCCGATTGCCTTCGACGCGACCAGGGCAATCCCTGCCGCGAAGCTCAGAATGCCGACGCCGACCACGACCCAGCGAAACCGCAGCGACCACGCCAGGACCGAGATGTAGTGCCGCTGCAGCCATCCATAACCGACCTCCCACGCCCGTCCGAACACGGCGAGAGGCGAGCGGCTTGCCGGATCGGCAGGGCGAAGCCAGCGTGATGCCAGCATCGGCGTGAGCGTGAAGGAGACGAAGAGCGAGAACAGCGTCGCCGCGACGATCACCAGCCCGAACTGGCGAAACCACTGACCGACGATTCCGCTCATAAAGGCAACTGGCGTATACACGACGACGTCGACCAGCGTAATCGCGATCGCGGCAAGGCCGATCTCGCTCCGCCCCTCCAGTGCTGCGGTGAACGGTGTCTCCCCGAGCTCGAAGTGACGGTAGATGTTCTCGAGGACGACGATCGAATCGTCGACCAGAATGCCAACGGTGAGCGCCAGTGCCATCATCGACATCATATTCAGCGTGAATCCCAGGGCGAACATCACCGCGAAGGTCGCGATCACCGAGGTTGGAATCGCCAGGAGAACGATGACCGTGCTTCGCCAGGTATGCAGAAAGAGCAGCAGCACCAGGCCAGTCAAGATGATTGCCTCGACCAGCGTCCGCTGGACCCCGTCGAGCGATTGGCGGGTGAAGGTCGACGCGTCCGTGACGATGCGCAACGTGACCCCGGGCGGCATCTCCTTCTCGAGTGAGCCCAGCGCCGCCTTGACCCCGTCGGTCGTCAGCAGCGTATTCGCATCGGCCTGCTTGGTGATCTGAATGCCAAGACTGGGGACGCCATTGGTGAGGTTGAGCTGACTCTGCTTCTTGTAGGAGTCGACGACGGTTGCCACGTCGCGAAGATAGAGTGGTCCACCCGGCCCGCTACTGACCACGATGTTCTGAAAGCTGGGGACGTTCTGCACCAGTGCATTCACCCGAACCTGGTAATCGAGCGAGCCCTGACTGAGCGTTCCCCCAGGAATATCGACGTTTTGCGCGGCCAGAGCCGAGTTGATCTGAGCAATCGAGAGACCATAGGCTCGGAGCTTGTCCTCGCTCACGCGGACCTGGATCTCGCGCTCGAGTCCGCCGATCACCTTGACCGAGCTCACCCCTTCGACGGTACTGAGCCGCGGCGCAATGACGTCGTTGGCGAGTCGATAGAGCTCGGTTGGACTAACCGAGCCGCTGACCGCGATATTCATGACCGGTAACGAGGTGATATCGGCCTTGACGACGCTCGGCGGTTGGGCATCCTGGGGAAGCGAGCCACGCAGGCCATTGATCTTCCGCTCGACGTCGATCGACGCGGAATCGCCGTCGACGTCCTGCTTGAAGACCACGACGACGTACGAAACGCCTTCTGCCGAGTACGACTGGATGTAGTCGATACCGTTGAGGCCCGCCACGGCGTCTTCGATCGGTTTCGTGACAAGCTGCTCGATGGTTTCCGGTCCAGCACCGGGATAGACCGTGACGACGCTGGTGACGGGGAAGTCGACTTTCGGGTAGAGGTCGACACCCAGCTTCGTGTAGCTGACCGCGCCGAGTACGACGAGGCCCAGTACCACCATCGCAATGAAGAGGGGACGCAGAATCGCAATGCGCGTCAGGCCCATTCTCTACCTCCCTGTGTTCGCGGGGGCAACGTGGTCCCCATCGCGCAGGGCTGGCTTATTTCCAGCCACGACGACCTGACCCTCGTTCAGGCCATCGGTAATCTCGGCATTGTTTTGATCTTCGACCCCGACGGTGACCGGCTGGACCGCGATCACCCCGTTCCGCACCAGATAGACCTCGGTCTTACCGTTATCGTTGACAAGGGCCGAGATAGGAACGATCAGCACGTTTTGCTGGGGTTTCACCCGGATACTGACCTGGGCATACATACCGGGCTTGAGCTGTCCCTTCGGATCTTCCGCGGCCAAACGGACGACCGCGGTTCGGCTGCGCGGATCGACGACCGGTGGATCGCCGACGACCGACGCGGCGAACGGAACGCCCGGGAACGCGGGCACCAGCACCGTCGCCTTCTGCCCCGCCTGGATCAGGCCCAGCTTCGCCTCCTCAACGTTGACGTCGACCTCCACGTTCTTGGAAACGATCACGACGATAGGCGTCGATGGGCTCGCCATCGCACCGGGGTCAAGCAGCTTCTGGGCGATCACGCCGTCGATGGGAGACGTGACCTTGGCGTCGTTGAGCTGGAGCTTCACCAGGTCGAGTCCGGCCTTCGCCTGCTCCACCGCCGTCTGAGCAAGCGTGAGATCCTGATCGGTAAACGGCTGCTGCGCGAGCGCGAGCTGCGCGCGCGCAGCCTCGACCGCGGCCTCCGCCTGGGCCACGTCGTGCTCGGTGTACGGATGCTGGGCGAGATCGTACTGCTGCTGTGCTGCGTCGACCGCCGCCTGCGCCTGATCGAGAGCCTCTTTCGTCGGTGGCGACGTCAGAATCTTAAGCTGCTGCTCAGCCTGCTCCACGGCGGTCTCCGCCGCGAGTGCGCTCGCCTGAGCCGACTTGCACATGAAATCCGGGTTGCGCGGGTTGCAGGCGCCATCTTTCTGGACCTGCGCCGCGAATAGCGCGTTCTTCGCCTGATCGACGGCGAGCTGCGCGGCCTTGACCTGGTCCGGCGTCGGCCCGGCCTTGAGCTGAGCCAGCTTTGCTTTTGCCGCGTCGAGGTTCGCCTTCGCCTGCGCGACCGTCTCTGGTCTGGGACCATCCTTGATCGCCGCCAGTCTGGCTTCCGCGGCGGCCAGATTCGCCCTGGCTTGCGCCACCGTCTCGCTGCGGGGCCCGGCCTTCATCTGATCCAGCTTGGTCTGGGCGGCCGTGAGCGCTGCTTGCGCCTGCTCGAGCTGAGGCTCCAGCGCGCTCGTGTCGAGTTCGGCGATCACGTCGCCGGCCTTGACCACGCTGCCGACGCTGACGTTGAGCTTCTGGATACGGCCACTGATCTTGGGCACAACGTTGATCTGCAAGCTTGCCTGCACGCTGCCGCTGTAGGTCAGCGTACTCTCGATGCTGCCACGCTTGACCGTCGCCACGTCGACGACGGCTGGTCGCGGTGTCGGCGTTGGTCCCGCGGCAACGTTGGGCGCCGTGGGACGGCAAGCACTCACGGCTAGCCCGAGCAACACGAGGCTAGCCAACGCACGATGGACGCGGGAATTCAACGTTCATCCTCCCGATCACCGCCTCGATGCGGTGAACTCTCCCTGCCTGGCGTCTGAGCCGGATTCGTCGCCGGTAGGACGACGGGTGACGCCAGATTGTTGCGCGACCGCTCCGACGCCAGGCCGAACATGATGAAATCGACGATCTCCCGTGCCAGCCGTTCCACGTCGACCTGTGGCTCCAGCGCCAGGAGACGCTCGATCGCTACTCCGAGCAGTCGCGAGACGATATCCGCCGCAAAGTCCGCGGATATCGGTCGCACCTCGCCCTCCTCGATCGCGCGGGTGATACGTGCCGAAAGCTGCTGCATCAGGGTCTGTCCAAGACTTCGGAGAGACGTCGCCGCGTCGGGCGCCGCGGCGATGTATTCATGCATGCACACGGCTGCCATCCGAGGATTCCGATGGCACGCTTCGAGGGCTGCCTGGAACATGCGAATCAGATCCGTTGACAGACGGTCGTCGCCACCCCCAGCCGCCGGACCGTGGATATCAGCGATCAGACGATTGGTGAACCACGTCATGAGGTACCGGAAGATGTCAGCCTTGCTGTGGAAGTAGAGGTATACGGTCCCGTGGGCTACCCCGGCTTCGTTGGCAATGTCGGAGATCGTGGCGTTGGCGTATCCACGCTTGCCGAAAACCGTGACCGCGGCACGGAGGATCTGGGCCCGTCTCTCTTCGATATCAGTTGCTCGCGGCATCGGATATCCTTCGCGCTTAATGACTGACACGTCAGTCATTAACCTGCAACCATCCTAGCACCCGCGCCGCCCGGTCGTCAATAGCCCGTTCCCCCCAGCGCACTCGGTCCACGCGCGAGCCGCGGCGAAGGGTCGCGGGGCGGCCGTCATCTCCCGCTCGTGTCGCGTTCTCGCTGTCGAGCTGGACGCAGATCGCCCTGCACGGTTCCGTTGCTCGCACCCGCGATCTGATAGAATTCGGTGTGTCACCGCGTGATCTGACCAGGGGTTAGACGTGGACGTGATCGTGTACAGCCACGAGCGTTGAACGGCCTGCCGCGTGGTAAAGGATTTCCTTTCCCAGCGGGGCGTGAGTTTCACGCTCAAGAACCTCGCGACCGACGCCGACGCTCGCGAGGAGTTCATCAGACAGGGTTACCTGCTTCCGCCCGTCACCGTCATCGATGGCGAGGCGATTGCCGGGTTTGATCCGGTGAAGCTGGAGCAGATGTTGGAGCGAGGAGCGAAGACTCGTGGGACTGCCTGACCTGACCGTCGACATGGACGGCGTGCTCTGCCGGCCAGTGACCTGGTTCAACCTGGTAATCAGCCGTGACATCTACCGTCCACCGGCGCTGGACCCCCACCGCGACCGCATTCGTTCACCGCTCGCCAGGCGTCTGATCGAATGGCGCGCAGGGCAGCTTATCCGGTATGACTGGCGCAGACCGATGCCTCTCGTAGCTGACGGTCTGGCAGGCCTTGCCGAGGTGAGTCGATTGATCCTGCTGTCTGGCCGGCCCGAATCGTCGCGCAAAGCAACCGAGCGCTGGCTCGAGCGGCATAGGCTTCGGGAGTACTTCTCCGAGATCGTTCTCAACGACCGTGGACTCTCCAACGCGGCCTTCAAGCTTCTGACGCTGCGCGAGCGGGGTATCAGCCACCACGTCGACGACGATGGTCGCGTTGCCTATTTTCTGGCGACGGAGGCGCCGCGGACCGTGTTCTTGATCGCCTGGCGGCGTAACGCCGGGCTCCCCTATCCGCCGACCGTCCACCGCGTGCACAACCTTGTCGAGGCGGCCGACCGGATGCGTCAGATCTCCGAGTCACGATCCAGGGAATCCTGACGCGTGCCCGGACGCGGCGCTCAAGCCGACCCCTGGCGCGCCCGGCGCCAGCGCGATCAACCTGGATCGCCCTGCTAAGGGCTCCGCCGGCACAACCGTCCCTCCACCGCGAGTACGATGCTCAACAGAGGCAGTATGCCTTCTCATCGCTGGCGAAGCTGTTACGCCACTTCCGGCTGAACGATCATCGCTGCGGCGCCCCGGTCATCCCAGGCCGCGGCGAGGAGTCCCTTGGCCCGCGCGGCCGATCCCATGGACCGCTCGCCGATGTTCGGAGTGGCACCGCGTCGCCGTTCGGCCGGCCCCCCCTATCACCGCCTCGACCGGAGCCCGGCGCAGCAGGTCAAACCGCACCCGGATAGGCTAGGAGCTATACTCGAAGGGCCACCACGATTGAGTTCCCGAATTGTTCGTTCCAGAGCCCGAGCCTCCGGAACTGCTCGAATGCGCGTCGCTGGACGAGGTGGCGGCTGCTGCCTCGGCCGTCGACTCGCCGTCGGAGACGACCTGTAGCGCTCCGCTCTTATCTTCTACGATGACGTTGCACCAGGGACATGTATCGCGAACCGCCTCGGCGTCGACGATGAAGTCACGATGGCACCCTGGGCAACTCCAGGACTTGACTGACACCGGAAACAACCTCCGGATTCGACCGGCTGACGGGTAGGAAGCCGCCGTGCGAACGCTTCCCGTTGCTCGCAGCCCAGCATTTCCGGTGCCAGCAGTCGGCTCGGTCGCCCGTCGCCGCCTGACCCCGTGAGTCGCTTCGTCGTACTCGATCCGCCGAGCAGGTCGCAGCGGTTATGGCCGAACCGGGGCGTCCGACGATCCGCGACCGGCCTCCTCCCCACGGGGACACGCCACGCGCAGCACCGCTCACGGTATCGTGCGCGAGATGGTCGGCGGGGCGTCACCGTCGAAGACGATTGTCGTCACCGAGCCCTTTGCCGGCTCGGCAGCGCCGCGCAGCGCGCTGACCGCGAACGGCAATCCTTCGAGACCAATCCGCAGGATGGCAATCGGGGCGGCGTGACTTACGCAGACAACCTCGGCACCCTCGTAGCGACGTCGAACGGTCTCGACAAATCGACTCATCCGACGGAATACGTCGGCCATCGTCTCATCGCTCGGATCCTTCGGATTGTCGAACATATTGATCGTGGCGGGGACGTCGGCGATCTTTAGACCCTGGTAGCTGGTCTGGACCTCGGCCAGACGCGGAGAAATGACAATACGCAGCGACGGGTGATGCTCCCGAATCGCCCGCGCGGTCTGCACGGCGCGAAGCTGCGGACTCGAGTAGATCCTGGCGATCGGATGCCCGGCCAGGAAGCGCGCGACCCGGTCGGCCTGAGTACGCCCGAGCGCACTCAGGCCGAATCCTGGAAGACGTCCGTAGATGATCCCCTCGGGATTCTCGACGTCGCAGTGGCGAACAAAGTGGAACGTGATCACCGACCGGATTTGAGCGCTCGTACGATTTTGTCGGGCGTGATCGGCAGATCAGTGAAATCACAGCCGGTCGCGTCGCGGATCGCATTCGCCAAGGCGGCCGGGCCGGGTACGATCGGCGGCTCGCCCGCGCCCTTTGCGCCGAACGGACCGTACGGCGTCGGAACCTCGACGATGACAGTTTCGATTCGCGGCAGGTCAATCGCCGTCATCTTGCGATAGTCAAGCAAAGACGCGTTGAGGAGACGCCCCTCGGGACTGTAGACGAGCTGCTCGGTGAGGCCGATGCCGATTCCCTGGGCACTCCCGCCCTGCATCTGGCCCTCGACGAGCGTGGGGTTGATCGCCTTGCCAACGTCCTGGACGCAAACGTACTTGAGGATCGTCACGCTGCCCGTCTCCGGGTCGACCTCGACCTCGGCAAGCTGACCAGAGAAGCCTGGCGACTGGTGCGTGACCGTGATTGACCCACGCCCGAAGACGGGCTCGTACTTGCCGCCGAACCGCGTGCTCTCATTCGCGATGTGCGACAGAGTCACCGACCGGTCTGGAGTCCCGCGAACGCGCACTGCGCCGTCCACGATCTCCAGATCCGCCGGAGCGGCCTCCAGCTCACGCGAGGCGATCTCGAGGATCTGCCGACGGGCATCGGCCGCTGCCGCCTTGACCGCGTTGCCGACGGTGTAGATCACCTTGCTGCCCGCGCTCATCCCAGCGTACGGCGCCGTGTCTGAATCCGCCGTTTGCACGCTGATCCGCTCAACGGGAATGCCAAGCTCTGCTGCGGCGATCTGACGGAACGCGGTATTCGTTCCGGTCAGATCGATCGCTCCGGTTATGACGGTCATCGAGCCATCAGGATTCATCCGAACTGAGGCACTCGCCGGCTGAATGCCGCCGAGCCACCCTCCAACGGCGAATCCGATACCCCGGTTCGGTGCCGGCCGGTACTCCTTCCAGACCGGGTGGTTGGCGATCGCTTCGAGGACCTGACGCATGCCATTGATCGGCCAGGGTTGGCCGTGCGGCATCGGATCGCCTTCCTGGATGCAGTTCTGGAGTCGAAGCTGCATGCGGTCGATGCCCAGCGCTCGCGCAATCGCGTCCATCTGGCTCTCGATCGCGAAGGTCCCGTGCGGAGCTCCCGGAGCGCGGTACGCGGCCTGGCTCGGTTTGTGAGTCAGGACCTCGATCCCTTCCACGTCGATGTTCCGGAACTTGTAGAGGCCACCCACGAGCAGGCAGGCCACGTTCAGAGGACCACCCGGGAAGCAGCCGGAGTCCATGATCACCCGCGCCTGCAGCGCCGTCAGCGTGCCATCTTTCTTCGCACCGGTCTTGAGATCGATAATGGTCTCCGGTGCCGGCGTTGCCGCGATAAGCTCCTCGCTCCGCGACAGGACAAGCTTTACCGGGCGCTTCGTCTTTCGCGCGAGCAGGGCGGTGATCGGCTCGATGATCGGCTGGATCTTCGCACCGAAGCCGCCACCTATTTCCATCGGGACGATCTTGATACGGCTCTCCGGCAGTCCCAGGATCGCACTCAGCTCGCTACGCATAAAGAACTGACCCTGGGCCGACGCGTACACCGTCAGGCGATCCTGAGCATCCCACGTGGCAATCGCGGCGCGCGGCTCCATGTAGCCCTGGTGGACGTGTCCAATGTGATAGCGGTGCTCGATGATCACGTCGGCCTCGGCAAAACCGCGCGCCACGTCACCACGACGAAAATGAACTCGCGACGCAATGTTCGATGGCCGCTCGCTCGCCTCTTTAACTTCGCCAGTCGTGATAGTCGCGTGCGCCTGGGCCTCGGCGTTGTCGGTCTCGACCATGTGCTCCCGCACAAGCGGCGCCCCGTCCTTGATCGCCTCTAGCGGATCGATCGCGGCGGGAAGGACGTCATACTCGACCTCGATCAGATCGACGGCCTCTTCGGCCGTATGCACGTCGTCGGCGGCAACCGCCGCAACCGGCTGTCCCTGGAAGCGAACGCGTCCGGCCGCGAGGATCGCACGGGCACGGGTCGACGGCTCGGACTCCTGCTGGTCGAGATCGTCGGCGGTGAGCACACAGCGAACTCCGGGCAGTGCGCGCGCCTTCGAAACGTCGATCGAGCGTATCCGCGCGTGGGCGTGTGGACTGCGTAGCAGCTTCGCGTGAAGCATTCCTGGCAGCTTGAGATCGGCGACGTACTGCGCGCGACCGGTGACCTTGTCCCGGCCTTCGACGCGCTCAATGCGCTCTCCAATCGCGACCGTATCACTCACTTCGTCACCTCCTGACCACGCTGACTGACGACATCCTGGATAGCTTCGATCCACTTCGTATAGCCCGTACAGCGGCACAGGTTGCCGGCCAGACCCCAGCGAATCTCTTCTTCGGTCGGGTGGGGATTCTCGTCGAGGAGCGCACGGGCCATGACGACCGCACCCGGGATGCAAAAACCACATTGCAGTGCCCCGTGGCGAACGAATGCCTCCTGGATGGGATCGAGGAGATCGTCGCTCCCCAGCCCTTCGACCGTTCGCACCGAGCGCCCTTCTGCCTGCAAGGCAAGAACGAGACAGGAGGTTACCGGTTTGCCATCGAGGATGACGGTGCAGCAGCCACAGTCGCCAGTGCTGCATCCCTCCTTTGCCCCGGTGAGGCCGATCTCGTCTCGCAAAACTTCCAGCAGCGTCTGGTACGGCTGAACCAGCACTTCCTTCGGCTCGTCATTCACGATCAGTGCGAGCACCCGCTTGGTCATCGTTCGACTCCTCCTTGCATCGCATTGCGCCAGGCGACCATCAGGGTCCGCTTCGTCAGTACCTCGACGAGGTGACGTCGAAACTCGGCGGTCCCACGCACATCGGTAATGGGGTGCGCCTCTTCGGCTGCGATGCTCGCAGCGTGATTGATCAGCTCCTCCGAGAGAACCTGGCCGCGCAAAGCGGCTTCGGCTCTCACCGCTCGCATCGGGGTAGGTGCGACCGCTCCCAGGGCGATACGCACGTCGGAGCACGTTCCATCGCCGAGTGTCACCGATGAGCCAACCCCAACCACGGCGATGTCCATCTCCTTGCGGGGAGTGTGGCGCACGTAGTGGCCACCGCTGCGCAGCGCTGGCTCCGGTACCCAGACGCCCAGCAGAAGCTCGGTCGGCTCCAGCACGGTCCGGCGCGGGCCGAGAAAGAAATCGTCCAGCGGTACGCTCCGGGTTCCGCTTGGACCAAGTATCTCGGCACTTGCACCCACGGCGAGAAGTGGCGGAGCGATATCCGCCGACGGCGCCGCGTTGCAGAGATTTCCCCCCACGGTCGCCAGATTTCGGATCTGAATCGACCCGACAAGCTTGGCGCCGTCCGCGACGATGCTGAATCCCCCGGAAAACAGCGGCGACTGCTGAATCACTCGCATACGAACCGTCGCGCCGATCCAGAGGCCTTCGCCGGGCCGATGCTCCAGGCGCGCAAGCTCCGGCAGCCGACCAAGATCGACGACGTAGGCGGGCTTCACCAAGCGTGCCTTCGCCTGCAGCAGAAGGTCAGTACCACCGGCGAGTAGCTTCCCGCCTGGTCCTCGTTCCTTGAGCTGATTGACGGCATCCTCTGGCGAGCGGGGGGCGACGAAATCGAACTTGTACAATCTTCACCACCTCGTGGATGGTAGAATCCAGCGTCATTCAGGAAGACGACGTGCAGCCACGACGAAGCGCGGAGCGCTCACGGGCAAAGCCGTTGGCTCATCTCCACTGCCGTCGGCGGGGCGATTATAGCACACGCGGTGAGAAGGCCTTCCGATCGGAGAGAGGTAGCACCGGTCGTCCTCTACGGTCTGCCCCCACGCCCGCGAGTGCACCCGCCCGTGGTCGTCCGGTCGTCGTGTACGCATTTACAAACTATCTACGATCAGTTACGTTGTAGGCAACGTTTGGCGACGAGAATCGATCTCAGCTCACGTGGAGCAGAACAACCTGGGAGAAGAGTATATGCAGCTAGAGGGCAAAGTCGCTGTCATTACCGGAGCAGGCTCGGGAATTGGTTTGGCCACGACCCGTCTCTTTGTCGAAGAGGGAGCGCGGGTAATCGCAGCTGATATCTCCGAGAAAGGGCTTTCTCAGCTGGCGGGAACACACGGCGTCGAGACTGTCGTCGCTGACGTGACGAACGAGTCCGACGTCGATCGCCTCATCGGGACAGCCGAGCGCCTCGGGCACCTCGACATTCTGTTCAACAACGCGGGAATCGTCGATCGCCTCGTCCCGGTGGCCGAGTGTCCGGACGACGTCTGGCAGAGGGTCCTCGCCGTCAATCTCTACGGTCCATTCTATCTGAGTCGGCGGGCGCTGCCAGGTATGCTCCAGCGTGGCCAAGGGGTGATCATCAACACGGCGTCCGTGGCCGGTCTAGCCGGAGCGCGGGCGGGAGTGGCGTACACCGTTTCGAAGCATGGGCTCATTGGCCTGACTCGGAACATCGCCGCGACGTACGGAAGCCAGGGAATCCGCTGCGTTGCGATCGCCCCCGGCGCGGTGAACACCGGCATCGGTCTTGGCGGCGAGCCAAGCGAGCTTGGACTGGCAGCGCTGAACAAGACCACAGCGACGAACCCGCGGGTGGGCGAACCAATCGAGATTGCCCGCGTCGCGCTATTCGCCGCGTCCGATGCAGCTAGCTTCGTCAACGGGAGTGTCCTGGTCGTCGACGGGGGATGGCTCGCAGCGTAGCGACCAGCGGCCAGCGCACATCCCGCGCTTCGGTTCAAGCGGCTACGAATCGAGCAGCACGGGACACCCGGAGGCGTCGCGGGGCCCCAGGAGCCGAGTCAGGAAGAGTGGCGCCCCGCGGTCGTCCTCGTGAACACGGAGTGCGGAGTTCGCCAGGCGCCCGCTTGCGGCAGCGTCGCGCAGCGGGCGTCGCGAGTCTAGTTAGCCGGCCTCACGGCGGTCGCCACTCTGCTTCTTCGCGGGCGGGTTTTTCGCCACGGCAAAAACGCGGTCGAACTCGGCTTTGAACAGGCGCGCGACGCTCGGATCGTCGATGATGAGTAGGTTCTCGTCATTCTCATCATTCGCGCTCGCGGAGAAATTGAACGAGCCGGCGATGACCAGGTGATCGTCGATGATGATGACCTTGTGATGCATCACCCAGGGGTTGCCGTCGGTGTAGACGTCGAGCCCGGCTTTCTTCATCTTGCCAAATTCCGAGAATGGCGTTTGGGATCCTGTCGTCTCGAAGACTCCCTGGACTGTCACCCCCGCCTTCGCCTTGTCGATTATCGCCTTGCCGATGCCATCGTGCGTAAACGAGTAGGCCATGAAGTAAATCGAGCGTCTGGCATCGTGATCGATGGTGCTGACGATCAGGTCAGCGCAGTCACCCTTCGGCGAGAAGCAGTTCTGGACGCGAGCACCGTCGACGTCGATGCTAGGGTGAGCAATGGTTTTACTTTTGTCCGGCCCGAACTTCCGTGAGAACATCTGCTGGAACTCGGCGGTGTAGTTCTCGGCGAGCTCGCGCGAGTGGAAGATCCCCATCCAGTTGTTCAGGTGATACGTGTCGCCGTCGGTGTAGTTCCACGAGCCAGTTTCTACCCATTCGCCATCCATCACCGTGAACTTGTCGTGCATGATTGCCGGCCGTCGGTCGTCGACGATGGGAATGCCCGCCGACCTGAGCGTCCTGAACGCCGCCTGGACTCTTTCGTCTTTATTGAGGAGGGTATCGCTATCGGTTACCATTCGGACGCGAACGCCGCGGTTCTTGGCGCGCACCATCGCATCGGCAACGTTCTGCAGATCGAAGTCGTAGTCGGCCACGTCGAGGGTCTTCTGGGCACGGTCGATGAAGGCGACCAATCTCTCGTCGAGACCACCGTGATGATTCGCCGGATTATCCGGATACTTCGGGTCAGTGAAGTAGATCTCGTACCACGTTCCGGTTGCGGAGATCGGCGAAGCCGGGGTAGAGTGCGGGGTCTCCGGCGATCCAGATTGATTGGCGAACCACACCACGATGACGACGATCAAAACGATCACGAGAGCGATCGGTGAGATCGTCGCCCTGCGCCTCATTGCGCCCCCTCACGCGTCAGGCGAGACGCCGGTTGCGTCTGCCAGCGCCCGAACGATTGCTCGCGCGTTCTCGGTTTGATCGGAGCCAAGCTTGCCGACAGCGGCGCGAAATTCTCGTCCATGCTCATCGGCAACGAACGGGCGGATCGCGTTCGCGATGCTACCGGCGTCGCCCCACTCGGCGGCTCGGACCGCAGCGACCAGCAGGGAACGCAGCGCGTCATAGAGCGCATCGGTCGAACTGAAGCGATTTGCCTTGGCGAGCGCGAGTCTCGCGATGAAATCGAGCAGTGGCGCATAGGCATCATCCTCGAGCGAGCCCCGTAGCGTCTCGTCGTCGCTCAGGCGCTCGAAAGCACGCTCGGCCGAGACAAGAGGGCTACTGCCCCTTGGTCCGATACCGTTCGCGACCACTCGCCGCCTCCTTGCTAGACCTCGATTATAGCACCGACGAGCGTCGTCCATCGTAGCGGCCATCCAGAAGGCTGATTGACGCACTCCGGACGGCTCCCTATAGTCTCATCGGGCCCGATTGGGCGGGACACCAGATACTTGCCAGAGTATGCTCTGCCTGGAGCCACCCCGCGGGGTCGTGATCTCTTCGCACCAGCAGCCAGCATTACTGGCACGATCCGCGCACGAGCCACGAATGCGCCGAGAAGAGGAAGCCATCGCACTCATCCTGCTGTTCGACGGCACCTGAGGATTGTGAACGCGAACCGTGCGCTGGATTCGGGCGCACGATATGGCCGGCCGTGTGCTGGCACTCCCCAATCAAACCCCGGGTATCCTTCCCCGCTTCGGCCTGACACGAGATCAGGTGGACCGCAGCGCCTGGGCAATCGATGCGGGTGGCCGGTACTACGAAGGAGCGGCGGCGGTAAATCGCGTCCTCGCCGAGCTTGGCGGCTTCTGGCACGCGCTCGCCAGCGCGTATCGTCTTCCGCCGATTCGCTGGATCGAGGACCGCGTTTACGCATGGATCGCGCGAAACCGCCGATTCCTGTCGGCGCTCCTCGGGACAACGCCCGCGTGTCAGGAGCCCGGCGTGAGGTGCGAGTGAGGGCACGATCCCAGGAACACTGGCGTCAGCTGCATCCACGCGTGTCGCGGGACATTGACAGTGCCCTGGCAAGAACGTACTCTTTCGGAAGAATGAGCCGGCACTAGGATGATTGGCGCGGGGATGGACCAAACGGCAGACGGCGAACTGGCAATCCTGGTCTCGGGACGCGACCAGCCTGGGACGCTCTATCAGCTCACCCGCGTGATCTGGGAGCACCGGGCCAATATCAAATCGGTCGACATCTCGCCCGCCCCGAGCGGCCTTGCTCGGATCTATCTGGAGCTCGAAGCAGTTTCCAACCCCGCGGGACTGCTTTCCGATCTGGCCACCCTCGAGGTCGTCGAGAGCGTCGAGCAGACGCCGACGTTCGCAAAGATCTACGGCAAGCGCGTCATCGTGATCGGCGGCGGCGCGCAGGTTGGGCAGGTCGCGCTCGGGGCGATCAGCGAGGCCGACCGCCACAACATCCGCGGCGAGCGTATCTCGGTCGACACGATTCCGCTGGTCGGCGAAGCGAATCTCGCCGCCGCGGTTCGGGCCGTGGCACGCTTACCTCGGGCGCGTATCCTGGTGATGGCTGGCGCGCTCATGGGCGGCGAGATCACCCAGGCGGTCCGCGAGGTGCGCGAACAGGGAATCATCGTGATCTCGCTGAACATGGCCGGCAGCGTCCCGGAAGCTGCGGATCTGGTGGTCTCCGATCCGGTCCAAGCCGGCGTCATGGCGGTCATGGCGATCGCCAGCACGGCGACGTTCGACATTCGCCGCCAGCAGGGGCGGCGCTACTGACAGCACGCTCAGGCTGAGAGAGCGGAGGTACGGTCGATGTCTGACGAATCCAAAGTCAACGTCCGGCAAGCCATTGTAGACGGCCTGGCGAGCGTGCTGGTGGCTCGCTATCCGGGACGATTCTCCGACGAACAGGTCGAGCAGATTCGCAGGCAGATCGGGCAGCTCGTCGAGGCGGGCGAGCGGCTGCGCGCGTTTCACCTCACGAATTCTGACGAACCTGAGCCGATCTTCCGCGCGGTGCTCGGGCAGGCGTAGACGATGAGCGACGACCGATTGGCTTTCGCCTCCATCCGCGACCTCGCGCGAATGATCCGCACGGGCGAGACCTCGCCGACCGCGCTCGTCGATTACTTCGCCCAGCGCCTAGACACCATCGGACGCAACCTGAACGCGGTCGTCACGATCACCTACGATCGAGCGATGCGCGAGGCCAGGGCCGCCGAAGCCGAGCTGAAGGCTGGCTACGATCGCGGCCTCCTGCACGGCATCCCGTACGGTGCGAAGGACCTCCTCGCGGCGGTCGGCTACCCGACGACCTGGGGCGCAGCGCCTCTGCGTGATCAGGTCTTCTCCGAGGATGCGACCGTCATCGAGCGGCTGCGCGACGCGGGCGCCGTCCTCGTCGCCAAGCTCGCGATGGTCGAGCTAGCCGGCGGTATGGGTTACAACCAGCCGAATGCCTCGCTCACCGGCCCGGGTATCAACCCCTGGAACCTGAACGCCTGGAGCGGTGGCTCGTCGAGTGGATCGGGCTCGGCCGTGGGCGCGGGCGCGGTGCCGTTCGCGCTCGGCTCTGAGACCTGGGGCTCGATCCTCACGCCTTCCAGCTACTGCGGCGTCAGCGGGCTACGACCGACGTACGGACGGGTCAGCCGCCACGGGGCGATGGCGTTGAGCTGGACCCTCGATAAGATCGGACCGCTTGGCCACTCGGCCGACGATTGCGGTATCGTCCTTGGCGCAATCGCCGGACCCGATCCACGCGATCCAACCACCTTGCCAACCCTGTACCGCTACGCCCCGGACACGGACCGCTCCGCCGGATTCCGCCTCGGCGTGTTACGCGATGGCCTCCAGGATATGCAGCCGGAGGTTCGAGCGAGCTTCGCGGATTCACTTGTCGTGCTCGGCGAGATCGCAACGCTCGAAGATGTCGCCCTGCCAGTTTTTCCGTACGGCGAGGTCGCCCGGATCATCTTGAGCGCCGAGGCGGCGACCGCGCTCGCGGCCCTGATCGAGAGCGGCAAGCTCGCGGGCCTGACCGCGCCCGAGGATCGCATCGGCGGCTACGCAGGAACGCTGATTCCGGCGGTCGACTACCTTCGCGCCCAGCAGATTCGACGGCACCTCGACCGCGCGCTCGACACTCTGTTCGCACGCTACGATGCGATCGTCTGCCCGACCACGGCCGTGGTCGCGAGCCCGCTGGATATGCGCTTCGACGATTACGCTGGAAAGATGCGGCGGCTCTCGATTGGCGCCGCAGGCAATCTGGCCGGGCTTCCAGCGATCAGCGTTCCAAATGGCTTTGGCGAGCGCGGCTTGCCCACCGGGCTCCAGATCGTCGGTCGGGCTGGCGCCGAGGACGCCGTCCTGGCCGTCGCGCGCGCCTATCAATCGCGAACCGACTGGCACACTCGGCATCCTGCACTGTAGAGCGGGGGTCGGGGACCAGCGAGCAGGCGTGAGGTCTGGAGGTCGCGCCCGGCGCGGCCCCCGGCGCCCGTATCCGGCCTGACGTTTCCGCGTGGCGCTGTAGCCATTGCAGCAAGTAGGGAGACGGCGCAAGAGTGTGGACTCGTGGAGGCGAACAGAAACCTCCCGCTGGCGTGCGCGTTCGCGTGCTCCGCGGAGCCTACGCGGGCTACGTCGGCATCGTCGAGGACGTCGACGAGGTCGCGCGAACGATCCGGATTCTCGTGCCCTTCTTCGGAAGGAACGTTCCGGTCGTCCTGCCATTCGACGACGTCCAGACGCCCTGATACCTGTCCGTCAAGTTGCTGGCATCCCGCCTGACAGTTCACGCTTCACTTTTCGCGCCCTACGTTTGACGTTTTGCGTCTTCCGTTTTTCGCCTTACATCTGAAGAATCATCTCGAGGCTCGACGCCGTATCGGCGACCGTCTTTTCGACGAGATACTTGCTGATACTGAGCTCGGTCGTGACGTAATCGTCGTAGCCGATGGCGCGCAGGGCCGCGATGGCGCGAGGCCAGTCGAGGTCGCCGTGCAACAGGTGGGCGAAGCCGAAGCGGTTGCCGATATCGGTCCGGAAATCCTTCACGTGGATCTTGCGAATCCGCGGACCGAGGATCTCCACCCAGTGGTGCGGGAAGCCGAAGATCAGGACGTTGCCAAGGTCGAGATAGGCGCCGACCGCCGGGCTGCCGACCTCGTCCAGGAAGCGTGCGAACTCGAGCGGGCTCAGCAGAAACTTGTTCCACACATTCTCGACGCCGATCGAGACCCCCGCGCGCTCGGCCGCCGGAGCCAGCTCGCGCAGGAAGCCGCGCGCCCGATCGTAGGCGTCGCGATACGACACGTCGGAGGTGACGACGCCCGGAACGACCAGGATCGTGTTGGCGCCGAGGAGCGACGCGACGTGAATCGCCCGCTCGCCGATGGCCAGCGCCTTCTGCCGCACCGACGGATCGTCGCTGGTCGGCGGATAGCGCCAGAACAGCCCGGACGACAGGCTCGGCAGCTCCAGGCCGGCAGCCTCGGCCTGCCGACGAAGATCCGTAATCGAGGCGTCAGGCGCGTCCAGACCGATGCGTGCCATCATCTCGGGCCGCCCCTCCTCCGTCCCGGCCGCGACCTCCTCCAGATTCAGCTCGATGCCGTCGAATCCCACCTTGCTCGCCAGTCCAAACACCGCCTCTGCCGACATCGACGGCGGCAGACACCAGCGGTTAATGCCCTTCTTCACCGTGAACAATCTCCTCGTGCGCCGAACTGCACTCGATCTTGCGAGAATCCGCGACCATTGTCCAGGCTGGGTCGCGATGGGACACATTTTATCGAACTCTAAGGGAAGAGAGTCTCCCTCTTCGCTACAATCGGTGCCTGGGAGTGATGCGGATGGCCAGAACACTGGCAACCATCATCGCCGAGCATCAGGAAGAGATCGCCGACGCGTGGATGGGCCGACTGCGCCTCGCGGAAGGCTCCGGGTTCGCCGGGCGTGCTGATGACAGGATCGGCCCCTTAAGCCGCCCCCTCCTTCGCGCTCTCCTGTCAGCGGTCGCCGAGGGTCACCAGGGGCAAAGCTCGGCATTCGTGCGCGAGATCTGCCCCCGCTTCGCAGCAGCAGGATTTCGCCTCTCCGAGATCCAACGAGCAGTTCTCCTGCTGAAGGAGGTCCTGGATCCGTACCTGGCCGGCTTGCTTCACGCCGATACCGACGCGTTCCTGAGTGCGAGACGCGCCGTCGACCGATTCCTCGAATCGATCGTCTTCGAGCTGTCGGAGCGCTACCCGTCATTCGTGCGGGATCACGTCGACACGTACGTCAAGCACCTGGAGGAGCGAAACCGTACCCTGGAACGCCAGGTCTTACGCGATGGGCTGACCGGCCTGTACAATCGGCGCTACATGCAGGATCGGCTGCGCGAGGAACTGGCACGTGCACATCGCTACCGACGCGACCTGGCGCTGCTACTTCTGGACGTGGATCACTTCAAACGTGTCAACGATACCCTCGGTCATCCCGCCGGAGACCTCGCCCTTGCCCGCGTAGCACGCACCCTTCGCTCCACCATCCGCGACACCGACATCCCTGCTCGTTACGGGGGCGACGAGTTCGCGGTGATCCTCCCCGAGGCATCGCACGACGGCGGCAGGGCCGTTGGCGAGCGTATCCGCGCGGCCGTCGAGGCGATGGATGCATCCGGTGTCGAAGCATCGCGCATAACCGTGAGCGTCGGGATCGCTGCCTTCCCGATCGACGCCGACGATGCCGCGTTGCTGATCGAGCAAGCCGACCGGGCGCTCTACCAGGCGAAACGCGACGGAAAGAACCGCGTCGCCGTGGCCGGAAGCGCACGATCTCCGGAGACAGTGTCGTCGCGTGCGGCCGGTGAATCAGGTCGGCCACGCTGGCTTTCGCTCACCGGCTAGCCAGGCGTCGACCGAAGCGGCTCATTGCGCAAGCTACGCCACAGATACCAGGTGCCCAGCGACCGATACGGTGCCCAGGGCTCGGCAATGCGCTTGATCTCCGCGGGCTTCGGCAGTGCGTCAAGATCGTAGCGCCGCTTGAGGGCAGTACGGAATCCCAGATCGTCCACCGGAAGCACGTCGAGCCGATTGAGCGCGAAGATCAGAAACATCTCGACGGTCCAACGTCCAATTCCCTTCACCTGTACCAGCTCGGAGATGATCGCTTCGTCGTCGAGCGTCGCGATCGTCGCCAGATCGATCTTACCCTGCTGAACCTTTGTCGCCAGGTCCAGCAGGTACGTCGCTTTTGACCGCGACAAGCCAGCGGCACGAAGCTCCTCGAACGACCGGGCCAGGATCCCTTCGGGGGTAAGACCTCTGCCGTCGGGCATCAGGGCGTCGAGGCGCTGGCGAATTGCTGCCGCGGCCTTGACCGAGAGCTGCTGACCGACGATCGAGCCAGCCAGGGAGGCGAAGAGATTCGTCGACGGCCGCAGGTTCGGCGGACCGATCTCGGCGATGAGGGGGGCGAGGACAGGATCACGCGCGGCGAGATAGGCCATCGCGTCGGCGAAATCGCTCACTGTCCAAGCAGCTCCGCGACGACTTCACGAACAAGCTCAAGCGGAATCCCCGCTTCGATGCGCGCGTGACCAATGCGGTCCAGCAGAATCCAGCGAAGCTGCGCACCGCGCGACTTCTTGTCGCGGGTCATCCGCTCCATCACCGAGTCAACCTGCGGAGGCGGAGCGTCGGCTGGAAACCGGGTCGGGAGACCGAACCGCGCGAGCACACGATTCTGCCGCTCCGCGAGGGAAGGCTCCAGCAGCCCCCTCCTGACGGCGATCTCGGCCGCGCCCACCATTCCGATGCTCACCGCTTCCCCGTGCAGCAAGACCTGGTAGTCTAGTGCCGCCTCGAGTGCCTGCCCAATCGTGTGCCCGTAGTTCAGGATCATACGCAGTCCGGCCTCGTGCTCATCTTCGGTGACGACCCGAACTTTATGCTGCGCGCAGCGCTCGATGACCTCCGGGACCAGCGGAGAGCTAAGGTCACCAAGGCCGTCTGCATGTGCCTCCAGAACGTCAAGTAGCTCGGCGTCGAGAATCATCGCACATTTGATCCCCTCGGCCCAGCCATCCGCCAGGAGGCGAGGTGACAGTGACCGGAGCGTATCAGTATCGCCGACGATCAGCCGAGCCGGGTGAAACGCACCGATCAGGTTCTTGCCCTTCGGATGATTCACCCCCACCTTACCGCCGATCGAGCTATCGATCTGGGCGAGAATCGTCGTCGGTACCTGCACGAGCGGCATACCTCGCAGAAACGTCGCCGCGACGAATCCGGCCACGTCGCCCACGACGCCGCCGCCTAGCGCGACAATCGCGTCGATACGCTCCGCCCGCTGGTCCACGAGCCAGTCGTACAGGATCGACGCGGTCTGCAGGCACTTCGTCGGCTCGCCCGCCGGAAGCTGGTAGGCCGCGCTCTCGTAGCCAGCCGCTCTCAGCCCAGCCATCGCTTCTTCGCCGTACAGCGGGTACACCACGTCGTCGCTGATCACGAATGCGCGCCCACTGAGTCCAACCTCGCGCAGCTTCTTTCCGAGCTGGCCAAGCAATCCCCGTCCGTATGCCAGTACGCTCACGCTTCCCCCCTGGTCCGGTCCTCTGCGCTGGTCCTCGGCAAGCTCTCCAGGATCCGAGCGGCAACCTCGTCGACAGTGTGCTCATCGGTACTCACGACTATATCGGCGATCGCGTAGGCATCCTCGCGCGCGGCGAGGAGGGACCGGATGCGTTCGAGCGGCTCCGCTCCCGCCAGCAGAGGCCGTTCCTCCGTACCTGGCGCTGCACGCAAGCGGCAGAGAATGGTCTCGGGTGAAGCCTCCAGGCGAACGATCCAGTTTCGATCGCGCATGAGTCTCCGGCTGACCGGATCGACTGGCGCGCCGCCCCCGACACTGATGACCTGGCCCACACCTGCACATACCCGCGCGACCGTCTCGCGCTCGGCAGCGCGGAAGGTTGCCTCGCCGTCGCGACGAAAGACCTCGGCGATACTCTTGCCGAAATGGCCAACCAGCAGAGCATCCGTGTCGACGAAGGGCCACGCGAGGCGCGCGGCGAGAGCTCTCCCCACCGCACTCTTGCCCGTCCCGCTGAATCCAATGAGGACAATGTTATCGGGCACTGACGGCAACGCCTACCAGCACGTCTCGAGCGGCCAAGATCGCCCGCTCGATATCTTCCCGGACGATTCCGTAATGGGTGACCATGCGGATGCGCTCCGGCCCGGCGACGGTGCAGAGGACGCCGCGCTCCTTGAGCGCCATCAGCAGCCCTGCCGCGCCGATGGGAGCAGTGACGTCGAAGATGACGATATTCGTGCGAACCTTCTTCGGATCCAGGACGATCCCGGGCAGGTCGGCAAGACCCTCGGCAAGAAGGCGGGCATTCTCGTGATCCTCGACGAGGCGATCGACCATTGTATTCAGGGCAACGATGCCAGCAGCTGCGATCACGCCCGCCTGCCGCATGCCACCGCCGAGCATCTTACGGTACTTTCGTGCAGTTTCGATGTAGTCCTTGCGCCCGCAGAGGACGGAGCCAACCGGGGCCGCCAATCCCTTCGACAGGCAGAACGTGACCGAATCGACCTCGGCCGTGAGCGTGTGCACCTCGACGCCGAGCGCAACCGCGGCGTTGAAAATGCGGGCACCATCCAGGTGAACGGAGACGCCGTGGCGGTGTGCCACCGCCGCGACCGCATGGATCTGCGCTGAATCCAGCACGGCCCCACCGTTCCGGTTGTGCGTATTTTCGAGGCAGACCAGGCTGGTGCGGGGATGATGCACGTTCGGTGGACGGATTGCCGCCTCGACCTCGGCGGGATCCAGCATTCCGTCGACGTTGTGCACGGTGCGCAGCTGAAGGGCGCCGACCACGGCGCAGCCAGCCACCTCGTAGTGGAAGATGTGTGCCTGGTCCCCGACGATAACCTCATCGCCACGCTGGGTGTGCGAGAGAACGCCGACGAGATTTCCCTGGGTCCCCGAGGTGACCAGCACGGCGGCCTCTTTCCCCGTGCGCTCCGCGGCGAGCTCCTCGAGCCGGTTCACGGTCGGATCCTCGCCAAAGACGTCGTCTCCCAGCTCCGCGTTCGCCATTGCTCGACGCATCTCCGGGGTCGGCAGGGTCACCGTGTCACTGCGAAGATCAACCGCCCGATCAGACATAGCCTTCCTCCTTTGTCGTGGCCAGGCTCAGGCCGTGACGATCTGCATGAAGCGTACGATCGACTCTTCGGTCGTGTGCGGTGGAGCGTACCCCGGATACCGACGGGCAATCTCGATATCACGCGGAAGATCCAGCCGGCGCTGGGGCACGGAGTAAAACGTTCCCCGCCGCAAGTGCAGCTTGGCCAGGTATTCCTGCTCGGTCTGGCCTGGCGTCGGGATGAGCAAAGCTTGCCTGCCCAGCTCGGCAAGCTCCATCATCGTCGTGTAGCCCGACCGGCTCACGACCAGCTGTGCGCGATTCATCAGCTCGGCCTGCTGGCACCGATTCACGTAGCTGTAGATAGTCACATTCCCACGGGTCCAGACCCGAGGCTCTTCATCTGGCTTACCCAGCGAGACAACGACCCGCCCGGGGACATCATACACCTGGCGAAGGATGATCTCCTCGAGAACAGTCCGCTGGGGTTCCGGTCCGGAGATCGAAATGTAGCAGTCGATATCCTGGGGCGATGGCTGACGTCTGACGCCGCTCAAAATGCCGACGTACTCCAGGTGCTCTGGCCTCACGAAACGTGGATTGTGGCTCAGGTCGCCACTCAGGCCTTCGTCGGCGAAGTCTGGCACGATGAAGCGGTTGACGCGCCCGTAGCAGCGGCGGTAGACATACTCCATTGCGATCTCGATCAGCGGGTTTCGCCCGGGCGCAATGAAGCGGAGTCCGTGCGTTAGCTGGTACGAGGCGACCCGCGGGCTCCGAATGCCGAATCGACTGTCCGAGATGATCCGGTCGAAGCATCTCCCCCGAAGCAAACGCTGCAGTGCAAGATTCTCGGCCACGATGGCCCGACAGGCCAGGGGCAGGGTCAAGGTAAACTTCGCATAGAACAACGGGGTGCTCTTCGCAAGCGAGACCGGAATATCCGGCCACTCGAGAAACGTGCAGCGTCTGCCCAGCTCTTGCTTCAGAAGAGCGAGTGCCCGCGCACTGGAGATGATCGTGACGTCGTGGCCGTGGTCAAGCAAACGACTGATGAGGGGCAGGTCGCGCGTCGCGTGGCCAAGGCCCCACGACGCCACCGCGAACAGAATTTTCAGGTGTGCTCCAGAGTGAGGAGTCCGGAACTGCGAAGCTACCGGCCGACCTTCGATCAGTGTGTCCAAGGAACCTCTCGATGAGCGCCGGGACCGCCGGTCTGAGGGTACCTCGTGATCCTATCCGCCTAATCGGATCCGAGCTGTTGCTGGCACATGGCACATCGCCGTAATCATCGCATCATGCCGACCTTTTGGCAAGCAGGCAGCAGCCCCACCAGCACACTGTGGGACAGCAGTCGATTGGACTCAATGGCTGTTTCGCCCAGGCGCTCGGTCTGGTACCATCTGGTACCATTGGGTGGCGAAACCCCGGAACCAGACGTGGAACATACGTTGTAACATCCGAGAACAAAATGCGTTTTGACGTTTGGAATGGCCGGTGACACCGGACGCGGATACGCGGGGAACCCTGACCGACGAAGCCGACCTGGTAAAACGAGCGGTCAAGCGTGATCCCGCTGCTTTCGGAGCGTTATACGAGTTCCATCTCGATCGGATCTATCGCTACGTCTTTTACCGCGTCGGATCTACGAGCGAAGCGGAGGATCTGACCGAGCAGGTTTTCCTGAAGGCCTGGGAGGCGATCGATCGGTACGAGCCACGAGGCACGCCATTTGCGGCCTGGCTGTATCGACTGGCGCACAACCTGGTCATCGATCACTATCGTGGCAAGCGTCCGCTGACGCCTCTCGACGAGGTGGCAGAGGCCGAGGAAATTGGGGTCGACGTCGTCGAAGCCGTTGAGGCGCGGCTGGACGAGGAAGAGATTCGCGAAGCGCTCGCGCGGCTCAACCCGGACTACCAGCAGATGATCGTTCTTCGATTTGTCGAGGGATTGAGCCACGCCGAGGTCGCACAGATTATTGGGAAGAGCGAAGGTGCAGCGCGGGTTATTCAACATCGGGCCCTTCAGGCTCTGGCGCGCGCGCTCGAGGATCGAGGGGGCAACCCCCGGAGGTCGTGAGCCGGACCTGCTCGCCAGCTACCTGACCGAGCTCGAGCAGCTCGGCTGGGCTGTCGAGGATATGGTGAACGCGCACCCCGAGCTAACCGATTCGCTTCGGTCGGCGCTCCGTGCTGCCGCGCGTGTTCGGCAGGCCCCTGTCCCGGTCCCATCTGCCGAGTTCCGCGCGCGTGCCCGCGCGCACTTTGCTCAGCGGGTGCCCGCCAAGGCCGTGCGGGCGACGCGGCGGCGCGGCTTCAGTCTGCCGGTCGGATCGATCCTTCGCCCGATCGCGGTTCCCGTCGCCGCGGCGCTGTTACTCATATTCGCCTTTGGCGGCATCAGCACCGCCGCTGCCTCCGCCCTCCCAGGAACACCTCTCTATCCGGCCAAGCTCATCGTCGAGCGCGTTCAGCTCCTCGTCGCCTATACACCGGAGCAGCAAGCAGCGGCTCACCTCAGCATCGCTGCCGCTCGTCTGCAGGAGGCCGCCGCGATAAACAACAGCGGTAGCTCGGCAGAGGTTCCCACGCTCCTTCAGAACTTTCATGAGCAGGTGGCGGCGGCAGAAGCAGCGGCCAACAGGATCCGATCGCCTCAATACCACCAGCAGGTAGATCGAGAAATCGCATCTCTCGAGGAGCGGCAACGGCAGATTCCGCCAGTCGTCGCTGCTCCCGGTAAGGATCGGGCACACCTGGCAAATGCCAACGTACCCGATAACTCTCGACCGGCTGTCCCGGCACAGCAGAAACCCGATGGAGTAGGCAACGGGGAAGGCGTGAGGCGGAAAGAGGACCATCGAGACAAGGAGAACACGGGTGCCGCATCGCCGTCGCCGACGGCGACCGCACAGTCACTCGCCCCTCCGCCAGGTCAGGGTGGAGCACCAGCCCAGGACGACCAGACGAGCGAGCAGCTGGTGAAAACTCTGATCAGGCAGGCGCTAGCCGGGGACGTCGACGGTGCAACGGCGACCTCCCGCCTCTACGTTGCCGCTGCTCGAACCGATGCCTCGCAGGGCGACGGCGCACTCAACCGTCTCCACGGCCAGCTTTCCCAGCTTCAGCGAGCCCTGGTCCGCGCACCCGCCTCTACCCGATCCGTTCTCCAGAACACGATCAACGCGATCGGCGCGCTCCTGCCGAACACACCCCAGTCCGATCGCGGGTCGAATGTGAATTCCGGCGACTCGTCGGGAGATGACGGTGTTGGCTCGGCGAACTCAACGGACTCCTCGGACGATCACCACGCGGCCTCGGGAGGAGGCACCGGGAGCCTGACGGGCCATGACCGTGAGGCCGACGGTAACGGAAAAAAGCATTGACGATGCGCCTTCCTCGAGGCGCGAGCGGCTCGTCTCGTCGTGTCCAGCGCAGGACGAGAGAAATGGCTAGCGTTTGACCCTGGGAACACGGCCCGCGGGGTCATTTTCCCCGAAGCTCTTCCCAGGCATCTCCCTTGCGGAGACACTAGCGTGCACGCCCGGGCGTCTCGACGAGCTCGTGCCTTCAGCCAGACAATCACCCAGACAAGTTTTCCTGGCGCAGTGCTATAATCCCGATGGCTTCGCTCGCAACATCGAGGAAGGGATGTCCCTCGACGTTAACCCCTGGATCGCGTACGTTGGCCCCTTCAGCCTGACCTGGCAGGGGATCTTCATCGGTGTCGGCATCGTTGCCGCGCTGGCACTCGCGTCGAGACATCTCGAGTCCAGTGGTCTGAATCCCGACCTTGCCTCCGAGCTTGCCATCTTCGTCGTGATTCCGGCCATCCTTGGCGCGCGCCTCTTTCACGTCTTCGATACGTGGGCTTTCTACGCTGTCCACCCGCTCGAGGTGTTCGAGGTCACGCGCGGCGGAGCGGCGATCTACGGCGCAATCATCGTTGGTACTGGCGCAGCACTCGCCTTCGCTCGACTCCGACACGTGCCCATCAGCACCTTCCTGGATGCGCTGGCGCCCGCTCAGGTCCTCGGGCTGGCGACGGGGCGCATCGGCGATCTGCTGACAGGCGCATCACTCGCCCGGCCAAGCACTCTGCCGATCGCGATAACTTACGTCAATCCGGCCTCGTTCGACCAGCATCACGCGCCAGTCCATCCCGTCGCCGCCTACGAGATCATCTGGGATCTTGCCATCCTTCTCCTCCTCCTTCGGATTCGGCGCGCCAGACTACCTCGCGGAGTGTCGTTCTGGACGTTCACCGCCCTGTATGGGGCAGGGCAGATCTGGACGGGCTTCTTTCGCGACGAGCCAGTCGACCTGTATGGAATGGGCCAGGCCCAGATCATTGGCCTCTTCTGTCTTGTCGTGGGCGTAATCGCGCTGCTCAGCATCGGAACCGAGGCGGCGCGCATCAGCCGTCAGCGGCGGCGCGCCGAGCTCCTCGACCGGACGATCGAGGGTGATGCCAGTCCCCATCGCGCGGGCTCGTCCGGTATGTCTCAGGAGCCTCGTCCGTCGCCCCTGGATCACTGAGTGCTCGGCCCCGCGTACTGTAGCCTGGCACGCAGCTTGCTGCACCCGCGAGTGTGCTTTCCAAGCTCATCGCACACACGCCAGTCATCGAGACAGTGGGCGATCTATCGATTCCGATCGCCGGTATCTCCACCGACAGCCGCACGGTCGCACCGGGCGAACTGTTTGTCGCGTGCCCCGGCCAGCGGACAGACGGGCGCCAGTACATTGATCAGGCGGTGAACGCGGGTGCCGTGGCCGTGGTCTGCGAGCCACCCGCGCCTTCCTCGCTCAGCGTGCCGGTGGTCATCGTTCCCAACGCTCTGTATGCCGTCGCGGACCTTGCCTGTGCCTTCTACGGCCATCCGTCACGCGAGATCGGGCTGGTCGGCGTAACCGGTACCGACGGAAAAACCACGACGACGCATCTCATCACGGCTATCCTGAGCGCAGCAGGCTTGCGCGTCGGCCTGCTCTCTACCGTCGCAATCAACCTAGGCGGAGCAGACGCGAGGAATCGCACCGCGCACACGACTCCTCCGGCGCTGATCATCCAGCACAGTCTCGCCCGGATGCGTGACGCGGGTGTTACAGTCGCGGCACTCGAGGTCAGTTCGCACGCGCTCGTGACAGGGCGGGTCCACGGCTGCGTCTTCGACTGTGCTGTCTTCACCAATCTCGACCCGGAGCACCTCGACTTCCACGGGACGCTCGTCAACTATCGAGCGGCAAAAGCAAGGCTGTTCGCCCAGCTCGACCGGGGACCGGCGAAGCCGTGGGGCCGCCTGGCCGTCGTCAATCGGGACGATCCCAGCTCGGCCGCCATGAGGGCTGCGTGCTCGGTCCCGACCGTGGATTACGGGCTCTCGCGCGACGCGACAGTCCACGGTGAAGTTCTGCACACGAGCCTTGATGGTACGACGTTTCGCGTGCGTGCACCCGACGGCGTCGAGACGATCCACACGCTCCTTCCCGGGAGATACAACGTCCTGAACTGGCTCGGGGCGATCGCCGCCGCGCGACACTTCGGCGCAACCCTCGCCGACGCGCGCCGAGCTGCCGAGGAGTTCAGAGGTGTGCCAGGGCGCCTCGAAGCGCTGCGCTGTGGCCAGCCATTCCACGTCTTCATCGACTTCGCTCACACTCCACAGGCCCTCGCCGCGACGTCAGCTCTTCTGAAGCGCCACACGTCCGGACGACTCGTCGTGCTCTTCGGTCAGGCTGGGGGGCGAGACATCCACAATCGGGCACGAATGGCTCGAGCCGTCGCCGAGCACGCGGATCTCGCCATTGTTACCACCGACGATCCCTACGACGAAGATCCCGCGACGATCGTCAACGATCTCGCGAAGACCCTCGAGGAGATCGGCTGGCGAGAGGGCGAGCGCTTCTGGAGAATCGTCGATCGGGTGGCGGCGATCGAGTTCGCGATGAAGATCGCGCGGGCGGGCGATTGCGTCTTGCTCGCTGGCCGTGGTCCCGAGGAAGAGACGGTCATCGGAAACCAGAGAATTCCGCTGGTCGACGCCGATGTCGCCCGAGCCGCCCTGACCCGCCACCGTGTCGCCTAGAGCACCGCGCGGTCCAGAGCGCGGGGCGGTATGAATACGCCGGCAGCCGTCCCATCCCATCTCCCTCTGGGAGAGGGTGAGGGGCGGAGATCATCGGTTATGCCGCGGATTCACGCCAACACCCGGGCCCTCTCACAGGAGGAGAGAGAGCTAGCCGCCTCCCCTGCAGCTCGACCTGTCTGCTCGGTGCTGTCGTGTCAGGAGCACGATGAGCGGGGCAGTCTCTGCCTCGGACCTCACGGAGTCGTGATGATTCCGCGCGATTCCCTACCTGGCCCCGAGGGAGAGCCGACTGGCGGCCGCTTCCCGCGACGCCATCCGGCTGGTGCGACAGATCGTTCCCCCGGCAATGACCACGTCGCCGTCGTAGCAAACAACCGCCTGGCCGGGAGTGATGGCTCGCTGCGGCTCCAGGAACGACACGCGTAGCAGACCCGGCTCGGGCTGGCTCACGTAAGCATCGGCGTCAGTCATGCGATAGCGGATTCGAGCCTTCACCAACCGTGGCGTTTGCAGGTCAGCCACGCTCACCAGGTTCGCCTCGTCGGCGACCAGCTCCGTGTCGTAGAGAGCTTCCTCTGGCCCAACAAACAGCGTCCGGCTGCGCGGATCCAGATCCACGACATACAGAGGATCGGGACTGACCACGCCGAGGCCACGCCGCTGACCGATCGTGTAGAACGCGATCCCCCGATGCTCGCCAAGCACGCGTCCGTCGATGTGGACGATCGGTCCCGGCTGAGCCACGTCCGGAGCGAGCTTCATCAAGAAATCGCCGTAATTGCTCTCGCTGACGAAGCAGATCTCCTGACTCTCCGGCTTGTTTGCGACCGGGAGGTTCAGTTTTCGCGCGATCTCTCGCGTCTCCTGCTTGGTCAGATCGCCGAGTGGGAAGATCGTGCGACGAAGCTCTTCCTGGGTCAAGACGTAGAGAACGTAGGACTGATCCTTGCGGAGATCGGCCGCCTTGCGCAGGATCCGCCGACCGGAGTGTGGATCCGTCTCGACACGGGCATAGTGGCCCGTCGCGACCAGGTCGGCACCAAGTGCGCGCGCCTTGAGTAGAACCGTCCCAAACTTGATGTGGTCATTACACCGAATGCAGGGATTCGGGGTACGCCCGCGTCGGTACTCGTCGAGAAAGTTCGCGATGACCTTCTCGGCAAAGATATCCCGAAAGTTCAGGACGTAATGGTCTATTCCCAGGCGGTCCGCCACGCGTCTCGCATCCTCGGATGCCGACAGCCCACAGCAGGAGTCGTCGCGCTCCCAGGCATCTTCGCCCTCTCGTCGGGGGGAGAGATTGAGCGTAACGCCGACGACGTCGTAGCCCTGCTCCTTGAGCAGCGCCGCGGCGACCGCGCTGTCAACGCCGCCACTCATCCCAACGACTACGCGTGGTCCCATCGTGTCCCTGCCGTCGATCGAGCGCTCGAGACCTACCCCGGCCCGCGCTCGTGGTGGAATCACGACAAGTTTACCACACTACGGCTTGAGAATACGCCTCGCCCAGCGGAGCTTCTGCTCATGGTGACTGGGGAACGCCTCGTGTCCACCGTAGGGATAGATACGGAGCTCCTTCTCGCTCTTGATGCGGTTGTACACCGCGAAGATCGTGGACGGCGGACAGATCGCGTCGCGCAGACCGACCGTCATCAAGACCGGGCAGGTAATCCGATCCGCAAGGTTCAGGTTGTCGAAATAGCTCAGGGTGTCGAAGACCGTCTCCAGCCGATCCGGATAGCGCTGGCAGTAAACCGCGATCTCTTGATACGGGTTCTGCTCGGTCACCTCGAGCGCCCGACGGAAGTGGCAGAGGTAGGGCACCTCCGGCAGCGCCAGCTTTGGCCGGGTGTCCAGAGCAGCCACGGCCAGGCTCAGCCCGCCCCCCTGGCTGACCCCGGCCACGGCGATCCGGTCGGCGTCGACCTCTGGCCGTGTCGTCGCGAAGTCGAGAGCACGGATGCAGTCAACGTAGACACCACGGTAATAGTACGTCTGCGGCGAGGTAATTCCCTGGGTCATCCACCCAGTCACGTGGCCACTCGGATACGCCTCGGGGTCAGAGCTTTCGCCTGACTGGCCTCGTACGTCCACCGCGAGCACGGTGTAACCCTGGAGCGCCCAGCCGAGATAATCGTAGACCTGCCCCTTGCTCCCGCTGTAGCCGTGGTAGAAAACGATTGTCGGCTGGGACCTGGCTCCGTTTCTTGCCAGGAACCACGCGCAGATGCGCGCGCCGCGCCAGCCATCGTAGAACACCCGCTGAACGTTCAGATCCGCGACCGGGTAGTCGATTGGCTCGAGCGTCGGATTGAGCGGCGCCCTCCTGGCCTCGGCGAGCGTCTCCTTCCAGAACTGGGCAAGGTCGGGGCGCGCGTTCGGCGCCGGGGAGTAGACCTGTAGCTGTTCGAGAGGTAGATCAATAATCGCCATAACTTCTCCTCACTGTACGATTTCGCGAGTAGTAGATCGCGGCGAGCTACGCCTGCAACGGTCTTGCCGCCTTCCGCGTCTCCGGCGCGTACACCGTGAACAGCGTGACGATGACGACAAACACGACCGCGACCGTGAGCAGTGCACTGATCGGATTGAACCGGTCGGCAAGGAAGCCAAGCAGCAATGGACCCACGACGTACCCAAGATCGCTGAGGGCCCGGTAAATCCCCATGGTCGTGCCATTTGCCCGCGCGGGGGCGAGATCCGCCGCGTACGCCGACGCGGGCGAGTTATACAGCGAGCTTCCCATACCCCAGAGCAGAGCACCCGCGACGAACACTCCAAAGCTGCTTTGGAATGAAAAGAGCACGAAGCCCGCGGCGACGAGCAGCGCACCCGGTGCGATCGTCGCCTTCCGTCCAAGGCGGTCGGCGAGGATTCCCGCTCCAGACACGGTACTGAAGTTCAGCAGGTTTGCCAGCGTGATCGCGAGGCCAACCTGCGACGTGCTCAAGCCGCCGAATCGGTAGGCAGTCGAGGGAACCACGCTGAAGATGCCGCCGGTCCGTGCCACGGTTGCGGCGAACCCGATCATTCCAACCAGAATGAATCCCGGGCTGAAGAGAAGCGCACGAAACACCGTCGCGTTCGTCGGGCGGCCCGGCGACAATGGTGCGGCCTGATCCGGCAGATGACGCGTTTCAGGCAGCCAGAGATAGCAGATCGTCGCCGCGACGGCGCCCAGCCCGCCGAATACGATAAACGGCGCTCGGGGACCAAGGAACGTACTGATGGTCCCGCCGACCACCGGTCCAATGCCAACCGCGAGCTGAAAGAAGCTCGAGTAGACCCCCATCATGCGTCCACGATTGTGGCGTTCCGACACGTCGGCGACGATGATCGGACCAACCGTCAGAACGGTCGCCGATCCGATACCGGCGATGAAGCGAAACACGAGTAGCTGAGGATAGGTAGCGGCGAGACCGCACGCCAGGGAGCCGACCGCGGTAATTGCTTCGCCGATCAGGAGCACCGGGCGACGGCCAGCCCGCTCGGTAAGGTGGCCCATCGGCAGATCGAACAGGAGCCGCGCCAGCCCAAACGCCGCGACCGCCGCCCCGACCGCTGCCTCGGTGCCGCCGAACGTCTGGACGAACAATGGCAGCACTGGAATCACCATGCCGAATCCAAGCTGACTCACCATCGTGATCAAGCTCACGGTAAGCAGGGTGCGGTTCGCGCGCAGCATCTCGGTCAGTCGTCTCAGCACCAATCTCTCCCCTGGCAGAGCCTCGTGGCAGCCGTCATTGTACTCGCCAGGTGAGAGTGACGACAACGCGTGCACGCCGGTAGCCTCACGCGACCATTCCTCGGCGCTGACCGCCAACCGCGCCATCCCGCACGATCGCGCGAGAGAACGCATCTCGCGAGCCGACCAGCGCCCAGGTTGTCCGCCGCCCCCGACCACGCGATAATCTCCTCCGGGGAGGTCATTCTGGTGATTCGTGCCTGGTGGCACAATCGAAGCACGCATGCTAAACTCTAGCAGGCCCTCTCGTAGAGGATCTCCGTGGACTGGGTTTACATTTCCGACATTGCCGCGCACGAGGGACAAACAGTTACCCTCAAGGGCTGGCTCTATAACAAACGATCGAGCGGGAAGCTACATTTTCTCCTGATCCGCGATGGCACCGGGCTCATCCAGGGCGTCGTATCGCGTGGTGACGTGTCGCCAGAGACGTTCGAGGCCGCCGGCGCTCTCACCCAGGAGTCGTCAGTAATCGTCGCGGGAACGGTGCGCGCTGACTCGCGGGCGCCGGGTGGCTACGAGCTTGCCGTCACCGATGTCAAGCCGGTCCAGATCGCGCGCGACTATCCGATCTCCCCCAAGGAGCACGGCGTCGACTTCCTGATGGACCACCGCCATCTCTGGCTGCGGTCCAGCCGACAGCACGCGATTCTCCGCATTCGGGCAACCGTCATCGGCGCCATCCGTGGTTACCTCGACAGCCACGGCTTCACGCTGGTCGACTCGCCCATCCTCACCCCCTCCGCGTGCGAGGGAACGACGACTCTCTTCGAGACGACGTACTTCGACCAGAAGGCGTATCTCAGCCAGAGCGGCCAGCTTTACCTGGAAGCCGCGGCCATGTCACTCGGAAGAGTGTACTGCTTCGGGCCCGCGTTTCGAGCCGAGAAGTCGAAGACACGCCGCCATCTGATCGAGTTCTGGATTGTCGAGCCCGAAGCCGCGTACTTCGAGCACGAGGATAACTTGCGGCTGCAGGAAGAATTGGTGAGTCACACCGTTCAGACGGTGCTGCGCGAGCGAAGGCACGAGCTGTCCGTTCTCGAGCGCGACGTCACGAAGCTCGAAAAGGTCGAACCGCCGTTTCCACGTATCACCTACGACGAGGCCCTGGACGTTCTGCGCGAGCACGGTATCGAGAAGACCTGGGGTGATGACTTTGGCGCCCCGGATGAGACATTGCTCGCGAGCCTGTATGATAAGCCGTTGTTCGTGGAGAAGTATCCGGCCAGAACGAAGGCATTTTACATGCAGCCCGATCCGGCGCGCCCGGACGTTGCCCTCTGCGATGACCTGCTCGCGCCGGAAGGTTATGGCGAGATCATCGGCGGAAGTCAGCGTATTCACGACCTGGCGCTGCTCGAGCGCCGCCTCGACGAGCACAACCTTCCACGCGAGGCATACGAGTGGTACCTGGATCTGAGACGGTACGGGTCGGTACCCCACAGCGGGTTTGGTCTGGGGATCGAGAGAACCATCGCCTGGATCTGCGGACTCGAGCACGTGCGAGAGACCATTCCCTTCCCGCGAATGCTCTATCGACTGACTCCGTAAGGGGTAGGAGGACGTCACGCGCCTCGCGGGCGTTCGACAACGGGTGTCAACTTGCCGTCCGCTGACGCCCAGGAATCACACGAAAGGCATGCGGCATGCAAATTAGTCTGGAAGAAGTCGATCACCTCGCCCTGCTCGCGCGCCTGGGCCTGAGCCCCGAGGAGCGCGAGCGGTTCCGCGATCAGATGGCGCACATCCTCGCCTACGTCGCTATGCTCAATGAGCTAGACACCTCCAACGTGCCACCGTCGGCTCAGGTCATCCGGTTCGAGAACGTGACGCGTCCGGATGTGGTTCGCCCAGGTCTGAGCGTCGAGCAGGTGCTCGCGAATGCCCCCGAACGCGAGGACGACTACATCCGTGTGCCGCCAGTTCTGGAGACGGAATGAATCTCGTCGACCTTACTGCTCACGAAGCAGGAGACCTGCTGCGCCGCCGTGAGATCAGCGCAATCGATCTCGTGAACGCCGTCCTCGATCAGATCGAGCAACGCGAGCCCACGATCCGCGCGTACATTACGCGCACGCCCGACGACGCCCGCCGTCAGGCCGCCGAGATCGATCGTCGATTCGCGTCGGGCGAGGAGCTACCACCATTGGCGGGGATTCCGATCGCCTTAAAGGACAACCTATGCACCGCGGGCATCAGGACGACCTGTGCGTCGCGAATTCTCGAAAACTTTGTCCCGCCATACGACGCAACCGTCGTGCGGAAGCTTCGCGAATCAGGCGCCATTATCCTCGGCAAAACGAACATGGACGAGTTTGCGATGGGTTCGTCGACCGAGTTCTCCGCCTTCTACCCGACGGCAAATCCGTGGAATCCGGCGATGGTGCCCGGTGGAAGCAGCGGGGGATCGGCGGCCGCTGTGGCCGCGGGGGAAGCACTGGCCGCACTGGGCAGCGACACCGGTGGCTCGATTCGGACGCCGGCGAGCTTCTGCGGGGTTGTCGGACTCAAGCCCACGTACGGCCGCGTGTCGCGGTACGGACTGGTCGCGTTCGGATCGTCCCTCGATCAGATTGGCCCGCTGACCCGTGACGTGACCGATGCCGCCCTCCTGCTCGCAGCAATCGCCGGGCACGACCCCAATGACTCGACAACCCTCGACTGGCCCGTGCCGGACTACCGCGAAGCACTGCGTCCCGACGTCAAAGGATTACGCATTGGCGTGCCGCGCGAGTATTTCGTCGAAGGAATGGACCCGCTGGTCGCCCAGGCGGTACGCCAGGCCATCCTGAAAATCGGCAGCCTCGGCGCCAGCGTGGACGAGACGTCCCTTCCGAACACGCGCTACGCCCTGGCCGCGTACTACATCGTCGCGCCCGCCGAGGCGAGTGCGAATCTCGCCCGCTACGATGGGGTCAAGTACGGCCTTCGCGTGCCGGGTGCCGACGTCTGGGAGATGTTCGATCGAACGCGCGAAGTCGGGTTCGGGCCCGAGGTCAAGCGTCGCATCATGGTCGGAACGTTCACACTCTCGGCTGGCTATCACGAAGCATACTACCTGCGGGCGCAAAAGGTGCGTACGCTGATCAAGCAGGATTTTGATCGCGCCTTCCAGGAGTTCGACGTTCTGGCAGTTCCGACGACGCCAACTCCTGCTTTTCCCATCGGAGCGCGGATCGAAGATCCCGTCGCGATGTACCTGACCGACGTCTTCACCGTCACCGTGAACGCGGCCGGTATACCTGGTCTCGTTGTTCCGTGTGCACTGGTTCACGGACTGCCCGTCGGACTCCAGCTTCTTGGACCGGCTGGAAGTGAAGAGACATTACTGCGCGTCGGCTATGCCTTCGAGCAGAGCGGCGACTGGAGGACCACGCATCTCCCATGAACGACTACCGAGAGACCGCCCGGGTTGACGATCTTTCGCTCAAAATCCTGAAGCTCCTGGAACGGCAGGCGTCTCTCAACGTCGAGCAGATCGCGACCATGCTCGACGTCGCCAGCGAAGAGGTCGCCAGTCGAATCGAGCAACTCGAGCAAGCCAGGATACTCATCGGACGTCACGCACTGATCAACTGGGAGCGGGTGGGCGAGGAACCGGTGACCGCACTCATCGAAGTTCGGGTCAGCCCCCAGCGCGGAGTCGGATTCGGCGCAGTTGCCGCGCGCATAGCCCGCTTTCCCGAGGCACGCTCAGTGCATCTCCTGTCCGGGACGTACGACCTCGCCGTCGAGGTGACCGGCCGAACGATGAAGGACGTGGCCAGCTTCGTCTCGGAGAAGCTCGCACCACTCGACGGCGTGCAAGGCACGACGACCCACTTCGTTCTGAAGCGGTACAAAGAAGACGGAGAGATGTTCGACGAGCCAGAGCCCCCGCCTCGGCTTCCGTTCGCCCCGTGACGTGGTGCAGGGCACCCGGCCGTGAGGGAGGGGCAGTCCGAGGGCGGGCCGCACCCCCACGTCGACCAGCCTCCGACACCTGTCGCCGAACACCCAATCCAAGGAGGGCTGACCGTGCAGACCGTTCCTGGACCGGACATCGCACAGCGTGAACGCAGGGAGCGCCTGGCCGCGCGCGTGCGCAGTGTCGCCCCAAGTGGCATTCGTCGATTCTTCGATCTCATCCAGACAATGGACGACGTCATCTCCCTGGGTGTCGGCGAGCCGGATTTCACGACGCCGTGGCACATTCGCGAAGCCGCGATCTACTCTCTCGAGCGCGGTTACACTATGTACACCTCGAACTACGGGCTGCTCGAGCTGCGTCGGGCACTGGCCGAGCACCTCGCCCGACGTTACGGCGTCGTCTACGATCCACAGGACGAGCTCTTGATCACCTTCGGCGTCTCCGAGGGATTGGATCTCGCGATGCGCGCGATTCTCGACCCGGGAGATGAGGTCATGATTCCTGACCCCGGTTACGTCTCCTACGCACCGTGCGTCACCTTCGCGGGCGGTGTCGTCCGTCCGGTGCCCACGTCGTCGGAGAACCGCTTTCACCCGCGCGCGTCTGATTTCGCGGAGCGGATAACTGCCCAGACCAAGGCGGTCCTCCTGGGCTATCCGAACAATCCGACCGGAGCCGCGCCGTCGCGCGAGACGCTCCTCGCGATCGCGCGGATCGTTGCCGAGTATGATCTGATCGCGGTCTCCGACGAGATCTACGATCGGCTGATCTATGGTCGCGAGCACGTCTGCTTTGCATCGCTGCCCGAGATGCGCGAGCGAACGATCTTGCTGGGGGGATTCTCCAAGGCATACGCGATGACGGGCTGGCGCGTCGGGTACGTCGCCGCGCCGCGCGATCTGATGGAAGGTGTGCTCAAGATTCACCAGTACACCGCGCTCTGCGCGCCGATCACCAGCCAGATGGCTGCCCTCGAGGCACTGCGGAACGGCGAGCCGGCGGTGCAGAGTATGGTCGAAGAATACGATCGGCGGCGCCGCGTGATCGTCAAGGGCCTCAACGATATCGGTCTGACCTGCCACGAGCCTGATGGCGCGTTCTACGCCTTTCCTTCAACCGAGGCAGTCGGGCAATCCGACGAAGAATTCGCGGAGCGGCTTCTTCTCGAGGAGCACGTCGCGGTGGTTCCTGGCTCGGCGTTTGGTACGTGTGGGCGAAATCACGTGCGGTGCTGCTACGCCACGTCGCTGCCGCAGATCGAGGAGGCCCTCGGTCGAATTGAGGCTTATGTTAAGAGAAAGCGAAAGACATGAAGGCTGTATCACTGGAAACGTATGAAATCGTTATCGGCCTAGAAGTCCACACCGAGCTGCTGACGAATACCAAGATGTTCTGTGGTTGCGCGAACCAGCCCGGGGCGGCACCGAACAGCAATGTGTGCCCGGTTTGCCTGGGCCTGCCAGGATCATTGCCGGTGATCAACCAGCGCGCAGTCGAGCTCACCGCGCTGACCGGCCTGGCGCTCAACTGCTCCATCGAAGAGTTCACGCGCTTCGACCGAAAGAACTACTTCTACCCGGATCTGATGAAGGGCTATCAGATCTCGCAGTATCAATATCCTATCGCCCGCAACGGCTGGATCGAGATCGAGCACGACGGCCAGCGGCAGCGCGTCGGCATCCGGAGGGTTCATCTCGAAGAAGACACCGCGAAGCTCACGCACCGGATCGATCCTGCGACGGGTCGCCCGTATAGCCTGGTCGACGTCAACCGCGCGGGCGTTCCGCTGATCGAGATTGTCAGCGAACCAGACATTCACTCGGCCGAGCAGGCACGCCTGTACCTGATGGAGCTACGCTCGATCCTCCAGTATCTCGGGGTCAGCACTGGCAACATGGAAGAAGGGGCATTTCGGTGCGACGCGAACGTGTCAGTTCGCCCGATCGGCTCCGCCGAGCTTGGAGTCAAGGTCGAAGTGAAGAATATGAACTCGTTTCGAGCAGTTTTCCGCGCTCTCGAGTACGAGGCCGAGCGCCAGCTTGCTGCCATCGACAGGGGCGAATCCGTCACCCAGGAGACACGCGGCTGGAGCGAAGACCGTGGCATCACGGTGAGCCAGCGGACGAAGGAGTACGCCGAGGACTACCGGTACTTCCCGGAGCCCGACCTGCCTCCACTTGCATTGACGCCCCAGTGGACCGCCCGGATCCGGATGCAGCTTCCAGAGCTCCCGTCTGCGCGGCGTCGCCGTTTTGTCGATCAGTACGGCCTCTCGCCCTACGACGCCGAGCTGCTGACGGCAAGTCGGGCAACCGCAGATTACTTCGAAGAGACGGTGCGCCTGTTCGATCGGCCGAAGACGGTCGCTAACTGGATGACCGGCGAACTGTTTCGCCTGCTGAACGCGAGTGGTCTTGGTATCGAGAGCTCAAAGGTCTCGCCGCCAGGTCTGGCCAGCCTGCTGAAGCTCATCGACGAAGGAACCATCAGCATCCGCGCGGCAAAAGACGTTTTCGAGCGCATGTTCCAGACTGGCGAGTCGGCAAATCAGGTCGTCGAGGCGCTGGGCTTGAGGCAGATTAGCGACGCAGCAGCACTCGAGCATCTCGTCGACCAGGCAATCGCCAGCAATCCGAAGAGTGTCGAAGACTATCGGGCTGGAAAGGTCCAGGCACTCGGCTTCCTGGTTGGCCAGGTGATGAAGGCATCGCGTGGAAAGGCGAATCCGGCCGTGGTCAACAGTCTTCTGCGCGCGCGACTCGACGCGCAGCAGCGGGACTGAATCGTCCGCAGAGAGGAGGGATAACTGCTGGTCCCGTGGGCTTGTGCCTTTCTAGGTTGACAGACCCCCAAGACCGTGATATCTTTTTAGTCGCAACGTGAGATACTAGCGTCCGCTTGGACGGCTGGTACCGGTCGGCGTTGGCGCGGCTCCGACCATGACGTGCGGCCTGGTATTCATTGATCTAGAAAGCGCTCGTCATTCAAAGGAGAAGCGCGTTAACAATGGCTCAGGTGTTTCCGCGCCGCGCCAATACTGTTGCTCGCGGCAGCCTGATCGGGGGCATTGGCCTCATTCTGGTTCTCGCGGCTGCGTATTGGGTGTACATCCGTACCCCCCTCTTCACCGGGGTCGGCTCCCCGCCACCCCAACCCGTTCCTTTCAGCCATCAGATCCACGCCGGTGAGCTTGGCATCGACTGTCGATACTGCCATACGACTGTCGAAACCGAGGCGTTCGCAGGAATGCCTGATACCAAAACCTGCATGAACTGCCATACGATCGTGCGGGCACAGGACCCATTACTCGCGCCGGTTCGGAACAGTTTCAGCACCGGCCAGGCAATCCAGTGGACGACCGTCAACGATCTTCCTGATTACGTTTACTTCGATCACAGTATCCACATCAACAAGGGAATTGGCTGTTCGTCCTGCCACGGCCAGGTCGATCAGGAGCCCCTCATGTCCAAAGGCGCCAGCCTTCAGATGGGCTTCTGCATCAACTGCCATATGCATCCGGAGCAGAACGTTCGACCGCGCGATCAGGTGTTCAACATGAATTGGAAGCCTCCAGCCAATCAGATCCAGATGGGAACGCAGCTCGTTCAGGAGTATCACATCCAGACGAAGCTCAGCTGCTCGGTGTGCCACCGATGACCGATACGAATCGAAACCATCATGCGAACCCATCCGGAGTCTCCACGGGCGAGCCAGACCAGCGACCAGCCACGAAGCCGTCATCTCGGGATGCAACGCCGGTGAAGTTCTGGCGTAGCCTCGACGAGCTCTCCGGAGCGACGTCATCGCGGCGGCGTCACTTCGATCACCCGCTCCTGGCCGGCGCATCGGTGAACCGCGAGCAGTTCCTGAAGCTCATGGGAGCATCCCTGGCCCTGGCCGGTATCACTGGCTGCGCTGCCGAACCCAAGGGCCCAACCCACATCGCTCCGTACGTTAAGCGACCAGACGGGATCACCGAAGACCTTTCCCTCTACTTCGCCACCGCCCTGACGCACAAAGGGTACGCCAACGGCGTGCTCGTCCGAAATGTGTCGGGTCGCCCGATCAAGGTGGAGGGGAATCCACAGCATCCGGCGAGCCTCGGTGCGACGGACATCTTTGGCCAGGCAGAGATTCTGACCTTCTACGATCCAGACCGCTCTCAATCCGTGATGAGCAAGGGCCAGAAGCGAACCTGGGGCGAGCTCGTCGCGGCACTGACCGCCGCCGCGAACGCCCATCAGGCCAAGCAGGGGGATGGCCTGCGTATCCTGACCGAGAGCGTTACCTCACCCTCGCTGGCAGATTCGCTGCAAGCGCTGCTCAAGCGCTTCCCCCAGGCCAAGTGGCATCAGTGGCAGCCAATCAATCGCGATAACGTTCGCGAGGGCGCACGCCAGGCGTTCGGCGAGGTCGTCGAGACACAGTATCACCTCGATCAGGCCGACGTCATCGTGACGCTGGATGCTGACCTGTTGAATAGCTTGCCCGGGAGCCTCCGCTACGCGCGAGAGTTTGGACAGAAGCGGCGCGTCACGGCCGGTGGTACTGCCCAGAATCGCCTCTACGCGGTCGAGAGTACCCCGACAGTCACGGGCATGGTCGCTGATCATCGGCTGCCGGTCCGCGCTCACGACATCGAGGCCGTGGCTCGCTTCATCGCCGCACAGGTCGGAGTGACCGGCGTCAGCGGGAATGTCCCTTCTGGTGTCCCCGCGGCCTGGGTTGGCGCCCTGGTCAAAGACCTCCTTGGCCACAAGGGGACGAGTGTCGTGGTGGCGGGCGATGAACAGCCACCGAGCGTGCACGTCCTGGCGCACCAGATCAATCAGGCGCTCGGCAACGTCGGCCACACGGTGACGTACACCGATCCGGTCGAGTTCAATCCCGTGGATCACCTCCAGTCGCTTCGGGAGCTCGTCCAGGACATGAACGGCGGCAAGGTCGACTTCCTGGTGATCATCGGCGGCAACCCGGCCTACACCGCCCCGGCAGATGTCGACTTCGCGTCCGCGCTCGGAAAGGTGACGCAGAGCGTTCATCTGAGCCTCTACGAGGATGAGACGTCGAAGCTCACGACCTGGCACGCACCGCTAGCGCACGAGCTCGAATCGTGGGGTGATGCTCGCGCCTTCGATGGAACCGAGACGATCTTGCAGCCACTGATCAATCCGCTCTACGGAGGCCGGACCCCACAAGAGGTCATCGCCGTTCTCAACGGACAACCGAATGCGTCCGCTCACGACCTCGTCAAAGGCTACTGGCAGCGCCGACTGAATGCCGCGGATTTCGACCATCGCTGGCGTGTCATGCTCAACGATGGGGTCGTCGCGGGAACGGCTCTGCCGCCAAAGCAGGTGACGCTGAAGCCCTCCGCCAGCGCTCCGGCGTCCGCCCCGGAAGGGACCGAGATCATCTTCCGACCGGATCCGACAATCTACGACGGAAGGTATGCGAACAACGGATGGCTCCAGGAGCTGCCAAAGCCGCTGACGAAGCTGACCTGGGACAACGTTGTACTCGTCGCGCCCGCCATGGCCCAGCGCCTGGGTCTCTCGAATGGTGACGTCGTCGACATTCAGTATCGTGGCAAAGTCGTGCGCGCCCCGACCTGGGTGATGGCCGGGCATCCCGATAACTCGATCACGGTCTATCTCGGCTACGGACGCACGCAGGCCGGGCGGGTCGGAACGGGTATCGGGTACAACGCCTACGCCCTGCGAACGTCGGCTGCTCCCTGGTTCGACGGCGGCGCGAGCCTCCGCAAGACCGGTGAGCGCTATACTCTCGCGACGACTCAGAGCACCCAGGACATGGAAGGGCGCGAGATCGTGATGTCGGGGACGTTCGACGAGTTTCTGAAAGATCCGAACTTCATTCAGAAGGAAGTTCCGAAGCTTGTCGGATCGATGTATCCTCCCTTCGAGTACAATGGCAATCGCTGGGGGATGTCGATCAACCTCAGCTCGTGTATCGGGTGCAATGCCTGCGCGATCGCCTGCCAGGCAGAAAACAATATCCCGGTGGTTGGGAAAGACCAGGTCAGCCGCGGCCGTCAGATGCACTGGATCCGTGTCGATCGGTACTATCAGGGCTCAGCCGAGAATCCGACATCGTACGCGATGCCGGTTCCGTGCATGCAGTGCGAGAATGCACCGTGTGAGCTCGTCTGCCCGGTCGGTGCAACCACGCACAGCGACGAAGGCCTGAACGATATGGTCTACAACCGCTGCGTGGGCACGCGGTACTGCTCGAACAACTGCCCCTACAAGGTACGGCGCTTCAACTTCTACCAGTTTGCCGACTACACGACGCCCAGTCTGCGGCTGATGTACAATCCGGATGTGACGGTCCGCGAGCGCGGCGTGATGGAGAAGTGCACCTACTGCGTTCAGCGGATCCGTCACGCCGAGATCCGTGCCCAGGCAGAAGGGCGCCCCGTTCGCGATGGAGAGGTCGTCACGGCGTGCCAGGCGGTGTGCCCCACCAAGGCTATCGTCTTCGGCAACATCAACGATCAGACGAGCGAGATTGCGAAGCTGAAGGCAGATCCTCTCAACTACGATCTGCTGGCTGAGCTCAATACTCGGCCGCGCACCTCCTACCTCGCGGCAATCCGCAATCCGAATCCAGAGATCAAGGTGGACTGAATGGCGACACCAACCGCGCTTCCGGCTGAGAGAAGCGTCCAGCCCACGGTCCCAGCCGAGCAGTCCGAGTTTCCGGTTATCCGCGCGGGCTACACGTATGACGCGGTCGAGAAGCAGATCGGCGACATCGTGTTGGAGCGTCCGATCACCTTTGGCTTTGCCGTCGGTTTCATCGGCGCCGGCATGCTCGTTCTCGTCCTTCACTTCGCCGTTGTCTATCTGCTTCTGAGGGGTGTCGGGATCTGGGGAATCGATATCCCGGTGGCCTGGGGATTCGCGATCATCAACTTCGTTTGGTGGATCGGAATTGGACACGCCGGAACACTCATCTCCGCGATCCTCTATCTGTTCCGTCAGCGCTGGCGAACCTCGATCAACCGCTTTGCCGAGGCGATGACGATCTTCGCCGTTATGTGCGCCGGTATGTTTCCACTTCTCCATCTCGGTCGTCCCTGGATGTTCTATTACCTGATTCCCTACCCCAGCACGATGGAGATCTGGCCGCAATTCCGCAGTCCGTTGATCTGGGACTTCTTCGCCGTCTCGACGTACTTCACCGTCTCGGTCCTCTTCTGGTACTCCGGCATGGTGCCCGACTTCGCCGCGCTGCGTGATCGTGCGAAGAATCGCCTCGTGAAGATGATTTTCGGCATCATGTGCTTTGGCTGGCGTGGCTCCGCGCGCCACTGGCGCAACTACGAGGACGCCTACGTTCTGCTTGCTGCGCTGTCGACACCGCTAGTCGTGTCAGTGCACAGCGTCGTGAGCTTCGACTTCGCCGTCGGCATCGTGCCTGGCTGGCACTCGACCATCTTCCCACCGTACTTCGTTGCGGGAGCCCTTTACGCGGGATTCGCGATGGTACTTACGATCGCAATCATCCTGCGTCCGATCTTCAAGATCGAAGGCCTGGTCACGCTTCGCCACCTCGAAAACATGGCCAAGCTGATGCTGGCCAGTGGTCTGGTCGTGATGTATGGCTACCTGATGGAAGGCTTCATGGCCTGGTACGGCGGTCGCGAGTTCGAAGTCTATCAGCAGCTGACCCGCCTATTCGGCGTCTATGGCGGCTGGGGCTGGGGCCTGATGCTCACGAACGTCCTGATTCCGCAGCTCCTGTGGTTCAAGCGCTGTCGGACAAACATCTGGTGGCTGCTCATTATCTCGACATCGATCAATATCGGAATGTGGATCGAGCGGTTCCTGATCGTCGTTGTCAGCCTCCACCGCGATTACATGCCTTCGGCCTGGGGCTTCTACACTCCGACGGTCTGGGACATCGCGACGTACGCGGGCACGCTCGGATTCTTCACGTTCGCCCTGTTCCTGTTCGTTCGCCTGCTGCCGATGATTCCTGCTTTCGAGGTGAATGAGATGCTATCTCACTTTCGCCGGGGGAGCCAAGAAGCGTGAGCGCTCAGACGTCTGTTGAGCAGAGTCGGCTGTTCGGGGTGATGGCCGAGTTCACCGAGCCTGATCAGCTCGTGCGGGCAGCCCAGCGGGCATACGACGCTGGCTACCGACGGATGGATGCCCATACGCCGTTTCCAGTCGAGGGTCTGGCCGATGCGATCGGTATGCATCGAAGCTGGATTCCGCGGATCGTGCTGACATTCGGATTCATCGGCGGACTTACGGGGTATCTGTTTCAGGTTCTGACAATGGGGGTGTGGTATCCAATCAACGTCGGTGGGCGACCGTACAACAGTGTCCTGTCGTTCGTGCCCGTCACGTTCGAGCTGACGATTCTCTTTGCCTCCCTATCGGCGGTCATTTCATTGATCATTCTCAACCGACTTCCCGAGCCCTATCATCCAGTGTTCAACGTCGAAGACTTCGTTCGGGCCAGCACCGATCGATTCTTTCTGGTGATCCAGGCCGACGATCCGAAGTTCGACGCGAGTCAGACGCCCGAGTTTCTTCGCAGCCTCGGCGCGCAGGGAGTTTTTGATGTTCCGGAGTAATCGACGAACCCGGCGCGCGATGTTCACGCTTCTCGCGGTGCTCGCGCTTTTTCTCAGTGCGTGCAGTCAGAAGATGCGCGATCAGCCGAAGCTGAACCCCGACGAGGCGACGACCTTGCTGCCCGGCGGCACCGCCAGCCAGCCCATCGTCGCCGATACCGTTCCTCGTGGCTACGTAAACGACGACGTCGAGTTCACCACGGGAAAGGATGCGTCGGGCCAGCTCGTGACCGAGTTTCCATTTCCGATAACCAAGCAAGACATTCTCCGTGGCGAGGAGCGATTCAACATCTACTGTGCGCCCTGCCACGGCCACGTCGGAAACGGCGCGGGCGTCGTCGCTTTGCGCGGCTTTCCTGGACCTCCATCCTACCACCAGGATCGACTACGCAACGCGCCCGTCGGCCACTTCTTCGACGTCATCACCAATGGCTTTGGTCGAATGCCGAGCTACGCCAACCAGATTCCGCCAGAAGATCGCTGGCGTATCGTGGCATACATCCGTGCTCTCCAGCTCAGCCAGCACGCCGACGTTAAGTCACTGCCGGCCGCTGATCAGCAGCAGCTTCAGAAAGTCCAATCCGGAGGCTAGTCCGGGTGATTAGAATCGACGAAACCGCCCAGCCCGTCCTGCAACGCGTTCAGAGGATCGCCTTGATCGTCTGTGTGGTGGGAGTGGTGCTCTCGATCGCTGGGCTGGTCATCAATCCGTCCCAGTTCTTTCAATCGTACCTGGTCGCGTTTCTCTACTGTTTCGGTCTGTCCGTCGCCGGCCTGGGTTTCAGTATGATCCACTACCTGGGTGGCGGACGATGGGGTGCGGCGATTGGAGATGTTCTTCGCTCCAGCGCATCCCTTTTCTGGGTCCTGGCGATCATGTTCCTGCCGATCATCGGCGGGGTGACCTACCTGTATTCCTGGTCCAATCCCGCGGTGATCGCCGCGGATCCTTTGCTCCATCACAAGGCAACTTGGTTCAGCGTGCCCGTCTGGGTCATGCGGGCGGTTGTCTACTTCGCCGTCTGGCTCCTGCTTTCGCGATTCCTGGATCAGTGGTTCGTCCAGTGGGATAAGACCGGCGACCCCTCAATCCGCCGCCGCCTGCGTAACCTGAGTGGCGCGGGAATGGTGTTGCTCGTGCTGACCGTCTCGTTCGCGATGTTCGACTGGGTGATGTCGCTCGAGCCCGACTGGACGTCGACGATCTACGGGCTGATGGTGCTGGTCGGGCATACTCTCTCCGGCTGGGCCTTCGCCATTTTCGTGCTCACCCAGCTTCGCGGTCGCTGGCCGGTCCGGGAGTACGATTCGTGGCGGCTCTGGCAGGATCTGGGAAGCCTGCTGCTTGCCAACCTGATCCTCTGGGCTTATATGTCATTCGATCAGTTCATGCTGATCTGGGTTGGTAATCTGAACGACGAGATTCCCTGGTACCTGCACCGAATGGCGAACGGCTGGCAATACGTTGGAATTGTCGTCATCATCGCCCAGTTCGCGATTCCGTTTCTCTCGCTCGTTCTGCGCCCGGTCCGCCGCAACCCGAACGTGCTCGCGCGCGTCACGGTATTCCTGTTCGTCACCAGGTTCATCGAAGATATCGTTCTCGTCGAACCCGAGTTCCCGCCGCTGAGTATCGTGAATCACTGGCAGGATCTCGCGCTCGTCCTCGCCCTGGGCGGGATCTGGCTTGCGCTCTTCTGCCGACAGCTTCAGGCACGACTGGTCGTGGTCCGACCGGCGGCGATCTTCCCGGAGCACGAAGAGCACGCCGTTCATACGCCCATTCCCCACGAGCCGTCGCTGGGTACTGAGTGATGCATATGAGACGTCCACTTATCGCCGTCATCGCTGGCGCGATCGTCGTCGTCGTCATCGTCGTGGCCGTCGTGGTCTTTGGCGTTGGCCGCCCGCAGGCACCTCCTCAGCCGTCATCGCCATACACCGCGGCCGTCCTCGTTCCTGGGGAGGAAAAGGTTCTGAACAGCTACGGCTGGGTCGATCAGAAGGCCGGTATCGCCAGAATTCCGATCTCTCGGGCGATCGATATTATCGCCGCCCAGGGACTCCCTTCTCGCCCGGCGATGTCCGCGCAGACCAAGGCAGCTGCCGAAACCATCCCATCCTACTCGAGCTCGGGAACCCAGCCTCGAGAGTGGCTCCATTGATCGTGCGACGACGAGCGGAGGCTTACTAGATGGCGGATACCGTGGTCATCATCATGATGGCTATTGCGGCGATTCTGTTGCTTTACGCATTCATCCTGCTGTTTCCGTACCTTCGGCGGGAAGCGCAGGAAGATGAAGCTCTCATTCGCACCCTGCAGTCACCGGATCGCAACACCGAAAACGAGAGCACGTAGCTTCGTCCCGCGTGGCCCCGGACACCCGCTCCTATTCCGTTTCGTACTTCCAAAAGCTGTCCCATCACGCGGGAATCCGGGGCCGGGAGCTACACTCATACCACTTCCGCATGAAGATTCACTGACCCATCGGGGTGTCAATCCGAGCCACGGCGAGTGATTGCTGTCCGCGCGCAGCAGCCCGATGACGCGGCGTGCACTCCAGATGGAGCCCTCGCGCGTGGACCTCGCTCGGCGGATACTGCTTCACTCCTGGGACGGAAAACGTATCATTCCAGGAGCTGCTGGGCCTTCACCCAGTTTGCTGCCGCCGATTCCACCGTGAATCCACAGGCACAGTTCACGGCCTCGTGCTCCGCGCAGCAGACCCAGGTACCGGCCGGGGTTTGTCTGCAGACGAGCACCGTGCCGTTGACAACAACCTGAGCCAGACGACGCTTGCCGTCGTCTTTCGACAGGTACCGCATCGGGCATCACCCCGCGGAAAAGGTACATCATTATTGATACATTCCACGGGGCTGTCAAGCGGTGGCGGAGACAAGTCACCGGTCGACCACCACTTCGCGGCCGGTCGCGGCGGATCGCTCGATCGCGTCCATGACCCGAATGACCTCGAGACCGTGATGCACGCTCACGGGTGGCTCGGTGTCATTCTCGACGCAGTCTAAGAACGCGTCAAACTGGTCGGCGAGAGAGTTGCGCCGTTCAACGTCAACTGGCCGCCACGATTCGTCACGGCCGACCCACAGCCCATTCTCGCCAAACTGACCATACGGGAGCCGATACTTGAGCTGTCCATTCGTCCCGAAGTAATCGGCTCCGTACTGCGTGACTCCGGTTCGATAGGCAATTCGGCTCAACGTCGCGACAACACCGTTTTCGAACTGCAGAAAGGCCATCGCCGTATCGTCAGCCGGGATCTCCGGGTAGACCGGGTTGCCATTCATCGCCTTCACCGCCATGACGCGCGCGCCGACGTGCCAGAGCAGCCGGTCGATCATGTGCACGCCGTCCATCAGCATCATCCCACCGCCCAGCTTGCGGTCGAGCATCCAGCTCGGGCGTTTCTCCGGCTCCAGCGGCTTGTACCACGAATCGATCCCCATGATCAGCCGTCCGATCTCACCAGCGTCCAGCAGTCGTTTTGCCGCGGCGACGATCGGATAGAAGTGCTGGGTATGCCCAACCATGAACTTGATCCGGCTCGAGGAGACCGCCGCGACGATGCGCTCGCACTCCTCGACACTGTTCGCCAGCGGCTTCTCGATCAGCACGTGCTTGCCGGCCTGAACGGCGTCCACTGCCGCCTGCTCGTGGAGCCAGTGCGGAAGTGCGATGATCACCGCCTGGACGTCGGGAGATTCGAGGACGTCCCGGTAGTCACGCTGCCTACGAACCCCGGGAAAATCGCCAGCCACTCGCTCCAGCTTCGCCTGATCTGCCTCCGCGATGGCGACCAGCGACGCCCGAGGATTCTGCTGGACCGTCCTGGCGTGGGACGGACCAATTCGACCGAGACCGAGAACCGCGACGTTGATCATTGAACGTTCCTCCTCCCGCCCGCCGTCGACGAGCCATCGCCACGTGGCCTCTTTTCAGGCGCACCCTCTCACCGCCGCAACCCTCCCCGAGCAGGACCAGACGAGTGCATCGTGCTTCGAAAGCGGTGACCTGACGGTGCAGGGCCAGTGTCTCCGATCCTTTTGCCAAGTCACATCCTCGACAAGGATACGAACGACCTGCTGGCTACGATTCCCCGCTCACGTTCTCCTTGAGATGATCGACGACGTTCCAGCGAACGATCGAAATCTTACCCCCTTCGGCAACCAGCTCGGAGAGCGCGCAGTTGTGCTTGAAGAATCGTCGCCAGTGCTGCGGTTTGTTGTCCGCGACGTCTGCCAGGAAGGTACTCAGAACGCCGCCGTGGCTGATGACGGCGACCGTCTCGCCGACGTGATCTCGAATCAGCTCCCGGAAGGCGCTTCGAACCCGCTCGTGAAATGCGTACCGAGGTTCACCTCCGGGGAACTGAAACTCGATATCATCCTCATCCTGCGCACGTTCCCATTCGGACGGGAAGCGCGCCGCGATCTCCGAAATCGTCAGCCCTTCCGCGACCCCGAAGTAGACCTCGCGCAGGTCCTCGCGTACACGGATCGGCAACCCGGTGAGATCGGCCAGGGGTCGCGCGGTCCGGAGGGCGCGCGTGAGCGGACTGGAGTAGATGGCCGCGGGAGAATACACCCTGGCGACGAAACGTGCCATCCGTTGCGACTGCTCTACTCCAAGCGAGGTAAGGTCGGAGTCGGTCCACCCGGCCAGTCGCCCGGCAATGTTGTCTTCCGACTCCCCGTGGCGGATCAGGACAAGGCGAGTGATCACGTCAGTGACGAAAAGCTCTCCCCAGCCTGGCAGCTCGTTCAATCAGCCCCTGGCCGACAAGGCTCGTTCGGCCGATTGCCAGGCCGGTGCCAAGGGCGAGCGCTCGAACGAAGAGCAACGCGGGCGACGCCAGCGCCGCGTCGGTCCCGGACCTGCGCGCGCGCCAGGCAAATGGAACCGTGGTCGACGCAAACGCAGCAAGAAAGACACCTGCCAGGGGAAGAAGTCGCTGCCAGCGCGAGCTCAGAACGACCGATGCGACCGCGAGGCCCGCGAGTGGAATCTGTTTCCGTAGCTCCGGCGGGGTCGCGCCATCCTTCCCGGTCTGGTCCGGATGACGCGCATACACCAGAGACCGCCAGAGGCCATAGCGCAGCTTCGAGGCCACGTAACGACGAAGGGTGCTACCGTGATGGTGGTAGACTTTTGCCTTCGGGGTGAAAACGAATCGATGGCCCTTCTTTGACAGGCGATAGGACAGGTCGACATCCTCCGCGGCGCCGAGTGACGGATCAAACCCGCCCGCGCTAAGAAAGGCCGATCGACGATACGCGGCGGTATAGCCATCGACGAAATCGATCAGGGAATCGCTTTCGAGGCAGCGATAGCGGTCCTCGTACTCCTCTTGAATCAACCGTGCTAGCAGGCCGGTTTGGTGCGTAACGTAAGCTCCCTTGACGCCGACCACGGTCGAGTCCTGGAACGGAGCAATCATCTGGGCGATCCAGTCCAGGGCAGGCACACAGTCCGGGTCGAGAAACAGGAGGATCTCTCCACGTGCAGCCCGCGCTCCGGTATTTCGTGCCGCAGCCATCCCAAGCGGTGGCTGAGGAATCACGCGCACCCCGTGAGAGCGGGCAACCGCACCGGTCGCATCCGTCGATCCATCGTCGACGACAATTACTTCGTACAGATCTCGCGGCACCGACTGACTGAGCGCGGCGATCACGCACTCCCCAATCGTCTTCGCGACATTCCGTGCTGGTATAATGACAGAACAGTACATCCCCGCCCTCTCCCACCTTGCTCGTCACCGGAAGGGCTCCTCGGGACCCGGTTGGAGGAACGTCAGCCCGCTGAGCCAGTTCTCCGGAACCTCCTATGCCCCGTGCAGCGGGGCATCAACGCAATACCGAAGGCTACTTGATCACCACACCATTGTCAAATTCACTCGACCAGTAAAGATGTGCGTACCGCCGATACATCGACCACGGCGACGGAATCGCCCCCATCTGGGACAGGACACGCCAGCCAGGTACGCGTTGTCGTGCATGGGCATCCTTCCGCTTCGCCAGCGACGAACCAATGCCGACCAGGCCCGCGAGACGACCCGCAAGGCTGGCAAGCCGCGCTTCGAACGAGCGTCCTCCACCACGGGTAAATAGCAGCATCCCGAGGAGGCCTACGACGTCGTAGAGCAGAATCATCGGAAGGTAGAGCCAGACCGCGGGGGACGGGTAATTCTTGGCGATCAGCCACACCTTGTTTCGCCCGAGGTGGAAGCGCTTGAATGGGGAGTCCTCTACCGCCGTCGACGAGTGGTGGTGAAACGCGCGCGCACGCGGCGCGTAGAGGCATCTCCACCCGGCTGCCTGGGCGCGCCAGGCGAGGTCAACGTCCTCGAGGTAGCAAAAAAAGTCCTCGTCGAAGGTGCCAACGTCGTCGAAAAGCGCACGACGGTACAGGGCCGCCCCTCCGCACGGGCCGAACACCTCTCGTTCGTCTTCGATCAGGTCGTTGGACGATCCACCGTTCAGATGCCAGGCCAGGCCCGCACGATCGACGGAGATACCAGCCGAGTCCACCAGACACGGGTTATGCGAGAAGAGCATTCTGGCTGCGACCATCCCCACGTCCGCGCGACCGGTAGCAACCCGCACCATCTCCTCCAGCCACGTTGGCTCAAGGTAGACGTCATTGTTCAGGGTGACGATGAACTCGCCACGCGCGGCACGTATTCCGACATTACAGCCACCGGCGAAGCCACGGTTCGTCGGGAGTGCAATCACGCGAACGTCGGGAAATTCGCGGCGAAGCCAGTCGACAGAGCCATCAGTCGAGCCGTTGTCGACGACAATCACCTCACGATGCGGATAGGTCTGGCACCGAATACTCTCGAGACAGTCAGCCAGAAGGTGACGTCCGTTGAAGTTAGGGATAACGATACTCACCAGCAAGGACCGCGAGGCGCGCGTGCCTGAGCTGACGGATCCGGTGGAAGCGTGGTACGCCTGCTCGTCGAGGGCGTGACGTACGGCTCGGATCCTGGTCTCTGTCCTCATTGCCCGCTACTCGACGCTCCGATGAAATCAGATGACGATCTTGGAGATCGGTAGCTCCAGGATGTCCTCGGCACCCCGCTTCTTCAGCTCGGGAATAAGCAGATTGATCGTACTCTTCACCGCGACCGTTTCGATGGCGTAGTAGCTCGTGCCGAACAGATGCGATACCGTCGGTGCCTTCATCGCGGGGAGAACCGAGATGATGTCCTGAAGCCGTTCCTCCGGGGCGTTCATCTTGATCAGGACCTTACCGCGCGCCGCCAGCACGCCCGCCAGAAGCGTCGTGATCTCCTCGATGTCTTGTCGCTTGCCTGGATCCTTCCAGGAGTCACAGTTCGCGATCAGTCGTGTCGACGTTTCGAGAATAGTCCCCACGATCTTGAATCCTGCCCGACGCAAGGACGAACCGGTTTCGGTCAGGTCGACGATCGCGTCCGCGAGCTCCGGGATCTTTGCCTCGGTCGCGCCGTACGAGAGCGATACTGCGACCGGGATTCCGAGCCGCTCGAAGTATCGTCGCGTGAGATTCGGGTATTCCGTGCTAATGCGCGAACCGGGTGCGATGTCCTCGGGGCACTCGATGGGCGCGTCACCGGGTACCGCCAGCACAATGCGGGCGACCGACGAGCTTGCTCGGTTAAACCCTAGATCCATTACCTCGTGGATCTCGCTCTCAGTTTCGACGACCCAATCATGGCCGGTGATGCCCAGGTCGAAATGCCCGTGCTGAACCGCCTGCGCAATCTCTTGAGGGCGGAGAATCTTCACCTTGCCAATTCGAGGATCCGGAATCGAGGCGTTGTACTCGCGATCGCTGTTGCGACGGACCGGAAGATCTGCTTCCTCGAACAGCTTCAGGGTCACCGCCTCCAGGCTTCCCTTGGGAAGGACGAGGTCAATCATCGCCGATCTCCCGGAAGAAACAGCTCTGGTTTCCGGTGTGGCAGACCGGACCCGCCGGATCGACCTCGATCAAAAGCGTATCGTCGTCACAGTCGGTCCAGATTCGCTTGACCCGCAGGACATTCCCTGATGTTTCGCCCTTCGTCCAGAGAGTTTTGCGCTCGCGGCTCCAGAAGGTCACCAGCCCCTTCTGGCGGGTCGCGGCCCACGCTTCTTCATTCATGAAGCCAACCATCAGAACCTCACGGGTCTGATGGTGCTGAATCACCGCCGGCACGAGACCGTGGAACTTCGAGAAATTGAGCTGCACCGCTTCGGCGCGGACCATGAGATACCCCTTCTCTTAGCGTACGCGTTGCCCTTCGGGCAAACCCAGAGGGAGATGGCAAGCCCCGGGCACCGGGCGAGTCGTGCCGAGCACCGGTTGCGCTCATCCTACTCCGATCTTTCGCCGCTGAAGCCCCCGGCACCACTCGCGAGTCAATTCCACTGCTGGTAACGACCAGTCCCTGGCATCGCGGCGGCTCCAGCGCCCTCCGATACTTCTCGGGGCCAATCGCCTGGTGACCACGTTAGCCTGACACAATAAAGCCTTCCAACCCTGGAAGGCTTCATCGCACCGCCTGAACTGGTGCCCCTATCCTACAGACCGATTCGGCGGATTGTCAACCCAATCCCGACCCGAATCAGCCCAGCCCCGCGGAGCCAGGAGCTCTCCGAGGATCCCGCGGTGGACGGAGCCGACGACAGGTATCAACAGACTCCGTGCTGGGTGCTACAATGGCCGCGGCCGGATCAGTCACACCGAGCTCCCACGCCACGCGGCCACGGAGATCCGCGATCGGATGGATGGTCTCGCCGCCGCGGGTTCCAGCTACCGACCTGATTTTTCTTGACGGAGACAGAGCACGTGAACAATCAACGCATCGGAATCGGCTTCATCGGCGCGGGGGGTATTGCCCGCGAGCGCCATCTACCGGGATTAAAGAAGATCGCTGGCGTCGAGCTTGTCGCCGTCGCCAATCGGCACCGCACGTCCGCGGAGAAGATCGCTGCCGAGTATGGCTTCGCTCACGTCTGTGATGACTGGCGGGACGTCATCGCACGCGACGACGTCGACGCTATCTTCATCGCAGCCCCGCCGTATCTGCATAAGGACGCGACCCTGGCTGGTCTCGCGGCGGGCAAGCACGTCTTCTGCCAGGCACGCATGGCGAGAAACTACGCCGAGGCGCGTGAGATGTACGAAGCGGCGCGGAACAGCGACCGTGTGACCATGCTCTGCCCGCCACCACACGCCATGCGGGGCGATTATCTCGTCAAGAAGCTTCTCAAGGACGGATACCTCGGTCAGCTCCGGGAGATCCACGTCCACAGCATGACGTCGAGCTTCGTCGATCCCTCCACGCCGCTGCACTGGCGCCAGGATTCCTTCATCTCTGGCTACAATACCCTCAATCTGGGGATGATCGTCGAGGTACTGCACCGCTGGATCGGCTACTTTCGTGATGTCACCGCCCTGGCAGCCTATCACACGCCACGGCGTCCAAAACCGGGCTCGGTTCAGGACGTCGCCGTCGATATTGCCGATAGCCTCGGAATCGTGGCGAGCACCCGGACCGGTGCGCTCGCCGTTTTCCACTTCTCCGGCGCGGTCCACTTTGGAGGCGAGAACCGCATCGAGCTGTATGGCAGTGAAGGCACACTGATCTACCAGGTATCGACACATCAGATTCAGGGCGCCCGCGCGGGCGAGTCCACGCTGCATCCGATCGAGATACCAGGTGAGCTCGTTCGGGAATGGCGCGCCGAGGCCGACTTCATCGATGCGATCCGAACCGGCTCGCCGGTCTCACCAGACTTTGAAGAAGGCTTGCGTTACGTCGAGTTTACCGAGGCCGTCTACCGATCTGCTCGATCCGGTGCGAAGGTGTCGCTGCCGCTTGAGCCGTAAAAGGCGAAACGTACCACGAAACGTGTACAGCGCAAGGCATCGGGCGTAAAGGCGCAGCGCGGGGCGGCAGGCGGCACGTGCCGCGGCCTCCGTCGCCTGGGACCAGACGAGCGCTTGTGCCGTGAGCGGCCCACGGGCAATACAGGTTCCGAGCGAAGCGTGGTGGCCGGCCACCCCGAAAGGAAGCGAGGGGCTTCCTGGTTTGCCGCGGCCAATACAAGATTCCACGCTCGCGCTCGGAATGACCGATACCGCGAGTCGGCGAGTCACCGCTCGCCATCGGCGTGCTCGCCCGCACGGTACGTTCCACGATTTGCGCTCCACCTTCGTCATTTCGCGCCCGGGCATACCATTTGCAGCGTCCCAACGATTCGCTGCCGAGGATACTCATATGGCTATGCCCACGGCCGCGGGGCTCGAAGACGTCGTCGTCGGCCCCACTGCCATCTCCGATGTGAACGGCCAGATCGGCCAGCTGATCTACCGGGGATATGACATCCGCGATCTTGCGAGAGAGTCGACCTTCGAGGAGGTCGTCTGGCTCCTCTGGCACGGCGAGCTGCCTTCGGCGAAGGAGCTGGGTGATTTCCAGCGCGAGCTCGCCGCGGAGCGCCCCCTGCCCGACGACGTGGCTACCCTGATCGATCAGCTGGCAGCCAGGGCGGCACCTCCGATGACGATGCTTCGCCTCGCGACATCGCTGCTCGAGGTCGAGGACCGGGGCGTTCGAGGGATCGCTCCCGAGGAGGAGCTTCGAGCCTCGCTGCACCTCGTCGCCCGTTTTCCAACGATCGTCGCGCGCTTTCACCGACGTCGCCAGGGGCTCGCACCGGTTACACCCCCGGCGGATACTGATACGGCGACCGCCTTTCTCACGATGCTCCACGGCGCACCGCCTGATCCAGCCGATAGCCGCGACTTCGATACGCTGCTCATTCTTCACGCCGACCATGAATTCAATGCCTCGACGTTCGCCGCCCGAGTGATCGCCGCGACGCTGGCGAACGTGTTTGCCGCCGTGGATGGCGCCATTGCCGCCCTCAGCGGCCCCTTGCACGGAGGCGCCAACGAGCGCGTGATGGCGATGCTCGAGGCAATCGGAACGCCCGATCGCGCCGAGGCGTATGTGCAGCAGATCCTTGCCCAGCGGCAGCGTGTCATGGGATTCGGACATCGGGTGTACAAGGTCGAGGATCCGCGGGCAACCGTGTTGCGCCAGATCTGTCGGCAGCTCGGACAGCGCAAGCACGACAGCCGCTGGTACGACATCGCCGAACGGGTCGCCGAGGCCGTCTGGAACGCCAAGCACCTGTTCCCGAACGTGGACTTCTTTTCAGCACCCGTGCAGTACATGCTCGGCATTCCAATCGACCTCTTCACGGTCGTCTTCGCGATCAGCCGGGTATCGGGCTGGACCGCGCACGTGATGGAGCAGCACGCGAACAATCGCCTGATTCGACCGCGAGGAGCCTACGTCGGTCCGGCCCCACGACCGTATGTCCCGCTCTCGGCGCGCTGACCGGAGCCCACCCGAGAGCCCGACAAGGGCGAAACACCCGGTTGGCCACGGCCGATCGCATCACCTCGGATCGTATCCCTCCCGCCTGATCTAGCCGGTCACGGTCGTGTGCGTTACACTTGCTCCGGTCGCGTCGGCGGTGCGGCCGCACGGGCGGGGTGCCTGCCGGGGCATTCGAGTGCCCGTGGTAGCGGGGGATGGGTGGTCCTGGCGCTCGCACTCTGCCGGATTGACTGGCCACTCCGCGCGACGCCGTTCAGCCACTGTGAGGGGGTCAACGATGGAAGAATTCACCGACACCGTCGCGGTTGTGACTGGCGGAGCCTCTGGTATCGGCCGTGCAACCGCGCGGGCTCTCGGTCGCGAGGGTGCGCACGTCGTGGTCGTCGACCGAGATCGAGATCGCGCAATCGATACTGTTCGCGAGCTTCCGCAGGCGAGCGCAGTCGTGGGAGACATCGTCCAGGAGGAGACGCGCGACTCGGTCGTGTCGGCCGCGAGCGCCGTGGGCAAACCCGTGCGTTACCTGATCAACTGCGCCGCTAGCTTTCTATCCAAGGCAGAGGATGCAACCCCCGACGATTGGGATCTCAGTCTCGGCGTGAACGTGAAGGGAACGGCACTCATGGCATCGGCGATCATTCCGCTGATCCGCGCAGCCGGTGGAGGCGCAATCGTCAATGTCGCCTCGATCTCCGGCTACGTCGCCCAGCCAAATCGCTGGACCTACAATGCGACCAAGGGGGCCATCCTGGCACTCACGCGCTGCCAGGCGCTGGACCTCGCCCGCGATAACATTCGGGTCAACAGCGTAAGCCCGGGCACGATCTGGACGGCCGAGCTGGACCGCATGGCTGGCGGTGACCGGGCCCGTTGGGAGCCCGTCTTCGCGCCGCACCACATGCTCAACCGCGTCGGAGAGCCCGAGGAGGTAGCGTCGGCAATCGTCTTTCTGTGCAGCCGGGCTGCCAGCTTTATTACTGGCACCGACCTCCGCGTCGACGGTGGTTACACGGCGATGGGCCACGACGGGCCCAACGCTGGAATCAAATACGCACGCTAGCAGTCAGAGCAGGTCACGGCCTGGTGCACGGCAGAACGTGCCTGGCTCACGACCACCGGTGGTGCAGTCGCCGGGCGTGGTCGAGCATCTCTCCACGCGTCTCGAACTCGGCGCCGCACCCTGGGCAGGTGTAGCGACTCAGGCGGTGGTGCGCTTCCCGGAAGTGCTCCTCGAATGGCTTGCGTGTTGCGAACGTTGCCCCACAGATTGGGCACCGCCGAACCTGTTTCTGATCTGTCAGCTCATTCGCCTCGTCGAACTGAATCTGAAGCTCGCGCCCCTGCCACTCGACCGAGATCACCTGACGTCGCGTGACCAGGCCGGCGCGATTGTGCTCTGGTCGGCAGAATTCGGACCACGGAGAGCACGGAGAATGATCGAGCGGTGGTGTGAAGAAGGAGTATAATCGGCAGGGGTAGCCTTCTCTCGTTACCACTCAGAAGAGACCTGGAGACGCTAGCTGTTGAGCTGGACCTCCTCGAGGCATCGGCCCGCCTTCCCGGGGCGGGATTCCAACTGGCGTGGTCGACACGAGTTTCTGCGTGATCTGCCGGATCGTGTCCGCGAGCACCTCCCGCCGGAGCTACGCGATTTCAGTACGCGGAATCGCGGCGGCCTGGTCCAGATCTATTACCACGATCCCGGCACCCACTTCGAGGCGTGGTTCCACTGGCGAACGAGTCGTCTCGAGCTCGGGCTGCACTTCGAGAAGACGTCCAGGGAGAACGAGCGCCTGTTCTCTGCCTTCGACCGTCGCATCGTCGAGATCAAGTGCGAGCTCGGCGAATCGATCGAACTGGAGCGCTGGGAGAAGGGCTGGGTACGCATCTACGAAACGTGGCCCTGCGACCACATCGATCACGACTTCCAGGAGCGCATGGCCAGGCGTCTTGCTCGTATCATCACTATTCTCGAGCCGATTCTCGAAGAGCAGTCCGAAGGAGGGTGATATCTCTACTTCGGAAACCGGGTGAGAATCTCTACCGTCGCAACCGGGAACGTGTGCTCGCCAATCTCGAGTCGATCGCCCACGGTTCCCACGCTCCCGGCGCCAACCAGAATACTCAGCTGTGATCCCACGGTCACTGCCTTGCTCGCAGCGTAGGCAAGCCCGATCGGTAGGGACTCGAAGCGCGGCTCGCTCGTCACATAGCCGACACAGGTACCGGAAGGATCGAGCAACGGATCGCCCGAGCGCGGCAGGGCGACGACCGGAGCGACAACCTGGAAGCGCGCGATCTCGCGCGTGACCGGGTACGGCTGCGCCAGCAACGCCGCGCGGCCAACGAAGAACGGCTTATGCAGCTTCACGAGCTCTCCGTAGCCGGCCTGAACTGGCGACACGTTGAGAGGACCGTCGATCTCGTGGCCGTCCCAGGGTAGGCCTGCCGCGACACCCGCCGCCCGATAGGCTTCCCAGCCAACCGGCCGGGCACCGTACTCGGCGCCCCGTGCAAGGAGTGCATCCCAGAGCACACCCGCCTGATCGACCGGCACGAACAGCTCGTACCCGTGCACTTCGCCGGTGTGCCCGGTGCGCGCGACCATCGCGCTGGTGCCCGCCAGACGAATGAAGGCGAGTGTGAACCGCCGAAGGCGACCAACCGCTCGCCGGTCCTCGGCGGTATCCGCCAGGGCGCGGAGAATCGCCGGTGCGTTGGGTCCGGCCAGCCCGAGAACGACGCGACCGTCCACCCCCGGGGCGTTCCTCAGGTCGCGCAGCGTCACGCTGGTCAGGAGCGAGCGCTCCGGTACGTCCTGGTCCAGGAGACAGCGGCCAGCGAGTGCTTCCTCGAGCCAGTATCGCACCTGGAACGCACGGAACGGCGTTGTCGTCAGCCAGTAGCGATCATCCTCGACCCGGTAGAGGAGCGCATCGCCCAGCAGCTCTCCACGCGGATCGAGCAGGAAGGTGTACTGGGCCGCGTGGCGGGCAAGAAAGGCAACGTCATTTGTCGTGACCAGATCCAGAACGCGGCCCGCGTCCGGTCCACGGAGATCGAGAATACCCAGCGCGGTTTCGTCAATCACCCCGGCCGTCTCGTGCAGCGCCTTCAGCTCGGCTTCAGCATCGCCGTATGAGAGCGGCATGGTCCAGCCCGCCGGAGCCGTGGTCCCTGCTGCTGGATGACGGGAACCAAGGGGCGACGCCGGGGCCGTCGGAGCAGCAGGAAAGGTACAGATCGGGCGCGGTACCGGCCGTGGTGCGGTCGCGGCGAGAGAGCGCTGTCCGACAAAGTACGGCTTATCGAGTCGAGGCGCGCCGGGTCCGAGCGCGATGGCCTGTCGCAAGGCGAGGACCTCCTGCTCCGAAAGCTCCGATGCGTCGCCGACGGCCGAGATGGCGACCGGCCCATCGATCTTCGCGTGCTGGTCGGCGGGGTCGAAGAGCACCAGGCCATTCGAAAGGTTCTCCAACCACCAGACGATCTCGTGGTAGCGATCGGCTTCGACGGCGCACACGAAGTGATCCATCCGGAACTGGTCGGCGGGACGACGCAGCACGGTCATTCTTCCAATGGATCGGCCGGTCGCGTCGAAGATGGCTGCACCTGTCGCCTGGCCCGCGTCTAACGGCCAGATCTCACCAGACGTGGCTTCGTCGAGGAACTGTCGCGCCCGCCGGCCTTTGAGCCTCAGCAGACAATAGCCGTCAAGCGTGGCTGGCGATGGGCAGTAGGCGCGCGGCCAGCCAGCGGGCTCCTTTGGACCGACAGCGCGGCGCTCGATCAGCTCGGCAACCGCGGATTGGGCCTGCCGCAGCACCTCCGGGCGAATCTTGCCCCGTGCGCTCGCCTCTCCGTGATCGAAATAGGTGAACGTCTCGATGCCGAACAGGACATCGGCGATGATGTTGCCCAGTGCACGCGCATCGTCCGGGGTGAGGCCACGCTGCGTGATCCACGGCGTCCCGAGTCTGATCCCGCTCGGATGGGTCGCGCTCGTATCGCCCGCGATCGTGTTCTTGTTGCAGACGATGCCACTCAGATCCAGGATGCGCGCCGCGACCTCGCCGTTGAGCGGGACGCCGCTCTTCTGCGGAATAGCCTTCACGTCGACCAGCAGCAGGTGAGTGTTCGTTCCACCGTAGGCAAGCGTGAGCCCACGCCTGGTCAGTGCCTCGCCAAGTGCCTGCGCATTCGCGACGATCGTGCGTTGCAGCTCGAGAAACTGCGGCTGCTCTGCGATCTTGAACGCCACCGCGAGAGCCAGGATCGTGTTCAGATGTGGACCACCCTGGAGCCCGGGAAACACCGATCGGTCGATGCGTCGCGCGATCGATTCGTTTGTCGTCAGAATCACCGCGGCACGCGGACCGATCAGCGTCTTGTGCGTGGTAAATGTCGTGACGTCGGCCACGCCGACCGGATTCGGAAAGAGGCCCGCGACGACGAGTCCAGCCGGGTGAGAGACATCGGCCAGCAAATAGGCCCTGCGCGGCAGACTATCGCAGATCTTTCGAAGCCGGACGAAGTCGATATCCCACGGGTAGGCCGACGCCCCCGAGACGATCATGCGGGGATTATGCTCGTGCGCCAGCCGCTCGACCTCGTCGTAGTCGATGCGGCCAGTCCGCGGATCGACACCGTAGGGGATGACCTTGAAGAGCTTTCCCGAGAGGTTCACCGGGCTGCCGTGGCTGAGGTGTCCGCCGTGAGCCAGATTCATTCCGAGGATCGTGTCGCCCGGCTGCAAGAGGGCGAGGTACACCGCGCTGTTCGCGTTCGCGCCCGACCAGGATTGAACGTTGGCCTGGATCTGCTCGGGGCCAATCTGAGCGGGATTGTGAGCGTAACGGTTTGGTGCAAACAAACGACGAACACGGCTCTGGGCAAGCGCTTCGATCAGATCCGCGAACTCCGTCCCCTTGTAGTACCGTCGGTCGCCGTAGCGGTGGAAATAGGCGAGCTGGTAAGGAATATCCTCGATCAGCTCTTCCGGCTCGTGGATCGTGTGCAGGGCCGGGTAGCCCTCCGCGTACAGATCGGTAAAGACGCTGCTCAGGGCATGGCGCACCGCGGGCGGAGCAACGCTCTCGGATGCGATCAGGATCAGCTTGTTGACCTGGCGCGCTTCCTCGAATGCCGTGATCCGCGTCGTCTCGGGATCGATCTCACTCCACGATTCTTCGAAGAGAAAACCCGTGCGCTCGGTTACCTGTTCTTGCATGTGTTCTCCCAACCGGACCGGAATGGCGACCCAGGTCAAGGGTAAAACGGAAATGGCAAAACGTAAAGGGGCGCCGGCTCACCGGTCTCCACTGTCCGCTGCTCCGATCCGGCCAGCGATCGCCCGCTTTACGGCCTACCGCAGCAGGACGCCGCCGATCGACACGAGTGATCCACCCTCCGGATCTGCCGGGCACTGATCGTATCCAACGACCTCGCCCTTGCAGGACCCGAGGTAGCGCAGCATCAGGTAGATCGGCGGAAGACCACAGATGCGCCGCGCGTCCCGCTCGGCACGAAGCTGGGCGAAAAAGCCTCTCGCATCTCCGTCGCAGATCGCCTGCAAAAGTAGCTCGTCTTTCTCGGCAAGCTGACGGCGATCCTCGTCCTGGTACGGCCGGTCGTCGCCAAACGCGGGGCCGACGTGAGCCAGGTCCGCCGCGGCGACGCAAAGCACCTGCCGACCAGCCGTGGCTGTCTCCAGCGCGTCGAGGAGCCGAGCGAAGGTTTCATCGGCATCCGGATCAGCCTCACCGCACGAAAAATGGTGGAATGAGCCACAGAGGATCGGCACGATGCGTGGAGTACCACTGCGACGCACCGAATGAAGCCATACCGTTGCCAGCTCGATGGAGTGCTCGTTGCAGTGGTGAATCTCCTCGGAGAACGCCTCGTCGGGCCCAATCGCCTCGGCGAGCGCGTCGACCACGTCGAGCGCGGTTGGAAGCACGCCAAGCGGTGTCGCGTAATTCTGGCGAGTCAGCGTTACTTTTCCGTAGCTGCCGCAGTGATCCGTCCCGAACACCACCACGAGATCCGCGGCCTGAACAGCTCCGGCGGCCTTCTGCCAGGTTGCCGCGTAGATCGGACCGCCACGCTGATAATCGATGTGCGGACTGACGATGCCCCGCAGCGAGGTGTCCTCGGCTAGGAGCGGCGTCGCGTCCGTCGTTCCATAGCGCTTGAGTGCATCCAGCAGCGCGGACGGCTCGGGCGGGTAGACGCGTCCGGCGAGTGCAGGCGGCCGGAACGCACGCTCACGGTACTCCCGGATGAGCGCGTCGTGGGCCGCCCGGAAACGCGGGCTATCAAGAAAGAGTGCCTCGTCGAGCTGCTGCAGCACCTCTCGGACGCGATCGATCGTGATCGGCTGGCCGGTGCGGAGCTCGAACGCCGCTCGGATGCCTGCAAGGTCGCGCTCGCCATCACATAGGCTGAGAAGCAGCGCGACAAACGTCGGTACGAGCACCGGTCGAGGCGCGACACCGGACGGATCCCGCATGAAGAGGTATTGCTCGGCGCCGTCCTGGACCCATTTGAGCTCCAGCGGCCGCAGGCGCGGTCGATCCAGATCGAACGTCTGCATTGATATCTCCACCGTAATATAGCCGTAGAATACGCAGAGGCACAAAAGCTCTATCAAAGTCAGGCATTTCTGGACAGGGCTGGCAACGTCTGCAAGCCGCCGGTAGCTGGTTCGCAGACATCGACTCGGCTACCGTCGGCTCCGGGCGTCCAGAGCGCAACGGCGTGACCCCGGGCCGGGGACAGCCCCGACTGGAGCCTGCCCCGGTGAGATCGATCACAGCTTCGATCAGGCGCCGGTCGGTGGAGACGGCGGCGTGCGCGTGACCTGAATCGTGGACTCGGTGACGAGCGCGGCGACGACGCCGAGCGCCGCCAACCATGGCACGAGCACGGCGACGACGAGACCCGCGATCAGCGGAAATTGCACGACGGTCTTGCCCTCGCGTGTGATCACGATGTTACGCGCAGCGCCTTCCTGGACAAGATCGCGAACCTTTTCGGCAACCTCGGCGCCTCGCTCGTTGATCTGCTGCGCAAAGCCACCTGATTGCGGATTGGGCTGGCTCATGACTACACTCCTCTCTCGGTGAGTTAGGGCCAGGCACGACAGTGTGAGCACCGCTGGACCCCATCGCGAGACGACCAGGGCCCATGCGAATTGTACCATCCCCGGACCCATCCGCACTGCGCGTGCCGCCGAGTTCCGGCAAAGATCCGCTCGTGCGCCGCTCGGCGCGCTTGCCTCCCATCGATCGAGGCAGCGCCGGCCTTGCTCTCGCCGCACAGATCCGTTATACTCATAACGTCAGTCAGACCTTCCCGGTTTGACGGCGTGCTGGTCCCTCACCAGCACTGAAGCGTGGCAGGGTAGCTCAGCGGTAGAGCAGGGGACTCATAAGCCCTTGGTCGGTGGTTCAAATCCACTCCCTGCCACCCCTATCCCAGAACCCGCTCAGACGGCGGGTTTTTTGTTGCCGAGCGACCGGGAACGCGGACCGTGACCGGTTGGAAGCGTCCCCTCGAGACCACTGATGGAACCGTCGAGCAGGTACGTGGGAACCGGCGCCGCCCTCTGAGCTATCTCGACGCCCTTCGCATCCGAGACGCTCTCCCCACTACCGCCGATGCGCACGGGTGCCCCGCTACCGATTCAAGCAATCGCTCCAGCAGTGCGCGAACCTTTCTGGACCTGAGCCGCGAAGCCACAGCCGTGTCCCGGCCGCCATTCGCTGCAATTGCACTCGTGCGGACCGTGCACTATACTGAGACACGAGTTTATGGCGATGGAGTCCGTCTGGGCCTCCGGCCCGCACCGCCGCGTGATGCGGCTGATGACTCCTGGCACGGATACATTACGACAGGTGCCAGGAGTTTTTTTATTCCTGTGACTCTCCCAGGCACGATCGGACAGATGACAGGATGCCAGTCCTGTCGCGGAAGGAGATTGTAGACGATGCCCCGCTTCGAAGAGGATGAGATGATGAGCGAGGAGAGCACGAGCACGTTGCCAACATCGAGGACCCATCGGACTGACTCGGCAGTGGCCCTTGCGCTGAGGTTCGTCGTTCTCATCGGTATCGTGAGCTTCTTCGCCGATATGACGTACGAGGGAGCACGCAGCATAACCGGGCCGTATCTGGCCGTCCTGGGAGCCAGCGCGGTGGCGGTTGGGATTATCGCTGGCATCGGAGAGCTTGTCGGCTATGGTCTCCGCCTCGTCTCGGGAAGGCTCGCCGATCAGACTGGCGAGTACTGGCCAATCACCCTGTTCGGGTACTTTATCCAGATGCTCTCGGTTCCCTTGCTCGCCCTGGCTGGAAGCTGGCAGGTCGCGGCGCTGCTCATCATTGGCGAGCGCACCGGTAAGGCGATCCGCAATCCCCCGCGCGATGTGATGCTCTCCTATGCGACCAAGCAGATCGGACACGGCTGGGGCTTTGGCTTACACGAAGCACTGGATCAAGCCGGTGCTCTCGTCGGCCCACTTGTCATCTCCGCCGTGCTCTACCTGCGCGGACAATATCAGGTCGCGTTCGCAGTCCTCCTGGTGCCCGCCATCCTCACGCTGGTTCTGATCGTCGCGGCGCGTTTTCTCTACCCACGCCCCCGCGAGCTGGAGGTCCAACCTCCCGATATCGAGACGCGCGGATTACCGCGGGTCTACTGGATCTACCTCGCGGGGGCGACGTTCGTCGCGGCTGGATTTGCCGACTTCTCCCTCGTCTCGTATCATTTCGAAAAGGCAGGGACGGTCCAGAGCACCTGGATCCCAATTTTCTACGCCATTGCGATGGCCGTGAGCGGCGCCGGGTCGCTTGTCTTCGGTCGTGCCTTCGATCGCTGGGGCATCACCGTGCTGATCCCGCTGACCCTCCTCTCGTCGCTGTTCGCACCGTTCGTGTTCCTGGGGAGCTTCGGGATCGCCCTCCTTGGAGCAGCGCTCTGGGGCCTGGGCATGGGAGTTCACGAGTCGATCATGGCCGCGGCGGTTGCGACGATGGTCCCATCGCAACGACGGGGCTCGGCGTACGGAATCTTCAACACCGGTTACGGCGTCGCGTGGTTCGTCGGGAGCGCGCTGATGGGCATCCTCTATAGCGTGTCATTACCAGTGCTCGTCGCGTTCTCGGTGATCCTCGAGCTCGTCGCCATTCCGTTCTTCTTCATCGTGCACCAGAGAATGCAGCCCACGGCCGCGCGTCCGACGTGAGGAAATCGCCAAACTTCTCGCGTGCAGACAGGGCAGTGCGCGCGGCGCGGCAACAGGACGTCGGAGGACAGCTCAGCTGCTCTGCCGACGAGACCATGCTCCGGTCTCGCGAGTCAGAGAATGTCCGGACAGAGGTGGGAGGAGGCGATGCTTGCGGTCACAATACCCCGGCGGGGTGAGTTTGAGCTCGACCACCTCGTCCTCGACGTCAACGGCACTCTTGCCTGCGATGGCAGGCTGATCCCCGGCGTCACGGAGCGACTTGCTCGCATCAGGACGGCGCTGGACATTCATTTACTGAGCGCCGATACCCACGGCCGCCTCGACGAGATCGCGCGGGAGCTCGGCGTGCCTGCTACTCGTCTTCTGGCTTCGGAACCCGAGCCAGAGCAGAAGGCGGCATTCGTTCGCCGACTGAACCCGGCGCGGGTCGTCGCCATTGGCAACGGCGCGAACGACGTCCGGATGCTCGCCGAAGCGGCGATTGGCATCGTGGTCCTGGGCCCGGAGGGATTGGCAGTCGACGCACTCCAGGCCGCCGACGTGGTCGCGGGCACGATTGCCGATGCCTTGGATCTCCTTCTTTACCCGCAGCGCCTGGTCGCGACGCTGCGCCGATAAGGGCGTTCCGTACAACGGCGGCATCGAGCAGAAGGTTTGAGCTGCCGGGAAGGCGGTTACCTCCCTCTCCTCCTGGGAGAGGGCCGGGGTGAGGGCGTGAATCCGCGGCATGACATATGATCTCGGTCCCTCACCCTCACCTTCTCCCACGGGGAGAGGGGATTGGACGGCTGCCGGCTCGTTCATCCTGCCCGGTGCTCACCGGACGGTCGAAGCCTTCTTCCCTGGCTCCGGTCGGGCGTCGCGGTCAGCTGCACCTTAGCTCAGCCAGCGCGGACCCGCGATAACGGCCAGTGCGCGTGCGGGGGCAAATTGCTCGCTGCCCTTCGGCTCACCCTGGAAACGGTAATCCTCCTTGCGGATGTACTCGCTCAGGTCCACGTGCAGCCGCTGAAGCGGAGCGATCAGATGGCGCACGAGGACCCTCGCCCTGTCTGACGGAGCAAGCTGGAGCGTTCGGATCAGATGCGGCAGGCAGATCAGTCCCACGCTGGTCGGGGTTTGAGCTGCTTTTAGTGTCGCGATGATGTCTTCCAGTGCGAGACAATATTCGCGCGCTCTCTGCTCCAGGAGCGCGCAGACACGGCATTCCTTGAGGTCATCCAGCCTCGTGACACGTCGTTCGACCCAATCGACGTGTGATTGGAGCAGCGGATGCTGCCTGGCTTCTGCCGTTCCGCCATGCAGGTCTATCGCTTGCCAGGCGTGCACTGTGCACAGATCATCAGACTCGATCAGCGCCGCCACCAGCTCTGGGAGCGTGGACGTCGTCGCGCCCATCATCGCGGTCGCGTCGTGGCTCTCCCAGGTACAGACGAGACAGTCGTGACCCTGTTCGCCCCGGGCCGCGCCGCCGCGGGGTGGTGACGCCAGATGGTCCGCCCTCCGAACAGGGCGTGGCGCTCTCGGCGGAGCTCTTCGGATGCCCGGCTGGCCGAACACGATCTCCGCGAGATCCAGAAGGCTCCCTCGCGCGGCCCGAGCCCTCCATGCTTGTGAGGAGTCTCGGTTATTCGTTTCTTCGTCGGTTGCGAGCCGCCGCAAGCGTCGCACCGTCTGCGCCCACGCGGCCGACAGGCGTGCGCCGCCGAGGGCTCCCGAGAGAGCGGCAGTTCGAAGGTGAGGAAGGCAGAGGTGCGAGAAGCGCTGACCGCGCTCCGCTACCGCGATGTCGATGGCCCGACAGGCCGGACAGAGGGATCCTGAGCGGAGCTTCGTCGCCAGTTCGTGAATCACGTGATCGCGGGACCGAGATGAAGGTGCGAAGCGACGAAAGGCGTGTGACACCGGATCGTCGCGAGCAAGCGCGCTGAGCTCAGCAAGGACGAGCCCGAGGACGTCGCGGTAGATAATCGCAGCGCCGAGACTGTCATGGGTCACGTCCAGGAACTGCCAGGCGTGGTGAGCGCAAAAGCCGTGCGCGGCTCGAAGCTCCGCGCGCACCTCCACGTCGTTGACGTGCTCGTACGAAAGGGTATCGAGAAAGCGGCGCACGGTCGTGAGCTCGAGCTGACAGTACCCACATCCGACGCGCGTGGACGGCAATGCGAAATCTACGTCGTCGAGGAAATCGTCCATCGCGACACCAGCCCGCCAATGCTGGACCCGAAAAGGATCCGGGCGCGGATTCGGTTTCGGCCAAGCTGAATCATCAACGTCACCCCGGGCTGCGAAACGACTGGTTGCCTCCGGCTAAAAGAGTGGGAACACGGACGTACGATCGCTCTTCGGGAGGGGTGATGAGATCCCGGCGCCGCGCATCGACTTTCAGCACGTAGCCCCGCGTGTCGTCAGCCGCCGTGCTCAGGTGCCGTGCCGTCTCCTCGATAAGAAATCTGACGGTCTCCTCGTTCAGGCGCCGGTCGAGAAGCGCGTGCGTGTGGGGCAGGCACAGACCGGCCGAACGAAGGTAATCCGCCCGTCCCTCGGCGGTAGCCAGTAGGGTCGCGAGGTCGCGCAGTGCTGCCTGTTCGCGCTGTCGCTTGAATGTGCACAGGCGGCACCGCCCAGCGTCCGGAAGGATCGTCGCCAGGCGATCGCGGATCGTCGACCGCGGGAGACCGGGAAGCGCCCCAATCTCCTGCACGAGATGATCCAGGAGGGGCAGATACCCTGCACACAGTCCCCTTGGCGACGCGACAGCTTCGAGGGCCCACGTGTGCTCGTTGCAGAAGCCGCCGTCGGCGCGAAAGACCTGGCGTGCCGCGTCATCCGTCGCCAGAGCATACTGCCAGTGACAGAGCAGCTCCCAGACGGCGTCCCGGACGATGCTGCAGACGGGGCATTCGCCCCTCCGCAGCGCGTTTTCCAGTGTCGCGCGACTAACTCCGCCGCCCGTGGGCGCTTCGATTGGCTCACGCGGACGCGCAAGGTGGCTATCATCCACCGTGGATGGCTCGATCTCGGCAGGGCCTTCGACAGCAGCTCGGAGCTTTGCGACGCGAGCGATCAGCGCCTCGACCTGCCGCGCCTGAGCGTCGGGTCCGCTCACTCCGCCGGCCGGTTCAGCTTGACGAGCGGCCTCGGGCGCCGGAGACTCGATGGCCTTGCGGAGGTCCACGAGCGCACGGTCCATCTCTCGTCGGATCTGGTCGATCACCGCGCTCAGATACCGTTCTACCGCGGCCTGCATCGCCTGAGCTGTCTGGACGATCTCACGATCGAGATCCGCACGAAGTCGCCGTCTCAGCGCGCGCATGGCAATCAGCCGCGGAAAGCTGAAAAGCGGCGAAGCCTCGCCGAGGTCGTGAGACGGAAGGATCGAGCGGGCCCCGTCCACCTCGAACGCTGGAGGGTGCTCCGATATGCCCCAGCTCCAGGTCAGCGACGGGTGAGCAGGAGATGCTCGGGTAGCGCCAGCTCCGTCCACTGCCTGCCGAGCGATGCGAAGAAGGTCGCGTGCCGCCTCCTCCCAGGCGCCAGAATGCTCCGTGAGCCAGGCTCGCCGTCGGGCGTCGAGTGTCTCGTGCAGCCAGCCCCGCGCCCTTTGATAGGCGGCGTCAGCATCGGCCTCCCAGCTCTCCGAAGCGCGTGACTCCAGCTCCTTCAGGAGCGTCACGCGCTCGGCGTCTGCAAACGCGGCCGCCGCGGGGGCGAGAAACTCGTCCAGGAAAGCGCGCCGGCGCGTGTCGAGCTCTTGCAAAACGGCATCGCGCTGCCCCGCGAGCTCGTCGAGGTACCGCGCCAGAGACTCCTTCCGCGGCTCGTTGCCGTTCGCGTCGGATCTATCGTGCAGGAGACCCAGAAGCTGCTTCTCTTCGACGAGAAGGCGATGTGCGCGATCGAGCGTAGCGCGCAGAAAGGTCGCTTCTCGCTCGGTACCAAGGAAAGTCGCCAGCGCCTCTTCAAACGCTGGTAGCCCACTCTGCTCGACCTGCCGGTGCTCTCCCGAGATCTTCCCCTCGAGCGCTTGGCGAGCCGAGAGCGCAAACAGCCGTAGCGCCGGCGTCCCCAAACGCTCGCGCAGCAGACGCTCGACGAAAGTAATAGCATCGCGCTGGTCTGCCGGCGATGCCTGGTCAATCTTATTCAGCACGAAGAAGACACGCTCGACGGACTGGCGGATCGTATCGACGAACGACAGCTCGTTGTCGGTGAGTGGCGACTCGATACTCGTCACGAAGATCACGGCATCGGCCTGGGGAAGGAACGCGTAGGTCGTAGCGGTGTTCGCCTGATAGACCGATCCGATGCCCGGCGTGTCGACGAGGTAGAACCCGCGGCGCAGGAACGCCGATGGGACTTCGACCTCCACCGAGAGGATCTTCTTCTCGTTGTTCGGATTGCCACGCTCAGTCACGTAATCCGCGAGCTCCGACAATGCCACGGTGAACGCTGGACCGCCGTCTTCGCGATGTACCAAAGCGCGCTCGGTCGGGCCATACCTGATGGACGTGACGATCGAGGTCAGCGGGACGATCGCGGTGGGGAGGATGTCGCGCCCCACGAGGGCATTGATCAGCGAGCTCTTTCCCCGCTTGAACTGGCCGACGACGACCAGGTTGAAGCGGTCCTCGGCCAGGCGGCTCAGGAGGGATCGCAACGTCTCTCCGGCGATCTCGCGGCTCTGGCTCTCGAAGTAGGCCTGCACCGCGCGCAGTGCCTCGGCAACCGCCTGCTTCTCGCGCGCATACCTGGCAAACGACGACCGAGCAGTCATCTCGATTCTCCACCGCGCGTCGGACCGATCAAGATACCGGCAGCCAAAAGAAAAAGCTCCTGCCGGGCCCCGCGGGCACCCAAGCAGAAGCTATCAGCCTGGCTGGCGGCAGATCGTGAAGGGGATACCTTCACCCGGCGAGCTTCATCACCGGTTTTCAGCTGTCATTCTCAGTATAGCACGCGCCTGGATCCAACAGGCGATTGACATGTACCGACGCCACGTGCTATAAAGGCACCCAGAAGTTTATATACGCCTCCGTGGTTCTCAGGGCGATGGGTCCCGCCCGCGAAGCGATCGAGGATCGCTCCCGAACCGCTGTGACGCTGACGGCTCCTACCGGAACGTTAGGCTCATAGTGCAGAGCATCCGGGAGATGGTTCGATGATCGCGATAGCCTTCTGGACCCTGCTTCTTCTCTTCGTCGTCGGCGTCGCCTGCGCGTGCGTCGTGCCAGGGACTGGGCGTGTCCTGATCCTGTCGCTGGGCTGTACGGCTCTTGGCGGCATCCTCGCCATCGTCGTCGGCTTCGGCGTGCTCTTTCATGCGCCAGCGCCCGCGGGCTACCTGAATACCGGCTTGCCGCTCGGGCCTCTGAGCGTCGGCGTTGACGCGCTCAGTGCGTTCTTCCTCGCGGTGATCGGCCTGGTCTCGGTTGCCGCCTCGGTCTATGGTGTTGGCTACCTGGGACACTACGGCGGGCACCGCCCACTCCGTCCCGCGCTTGTGATTCTTAATCTCCTGCTGCTCACACTCGTACTCATCGTCAGCGCGACCGACGCCGTGACGTTTTTGCTTGCCTGGGAGGCGATGGCGTTCCTCAGCTATCTCGCGGTGAATTTCGACTACGAAGATGCCGGGGTCATCCGCGCCGCGTACCGGATGCTGGCGGTCAGCGAGCTCGGGACCGTCGGCGTTGTCGGCGCATTCCTGCTTCTCGGGCAAGCCGGAGGAGGATTCGGCTTCGCCGCGCTACGGGACGGTGCCGCCGACCTCAGCCCGGGCCTTCGCGACATTCTCTTCCTCCTCACGCTCTTTGGCTTCGGCGCGAAGGCCGGCATCCTTCCTCTACAGCTCTGGCTTCCCGAAGCACACCCGGCGGCACCGAGCCACCTGTCCGCGCTCCTATCGGCGGTAATCGTCAAGGTGGGACTGTACGGGCTTCTGCGAGTCGCGGTCGATATCCTGGGCGGAGGACCGGTGTGGTGGGGACTACTGATGCTCGTCGTGGGAGCGCTTACCGCCTTAGTCGGCATCCTCCACGCGCTGGTCGAGCGCGACCTGAAGCGGATCCTGGCCTACTCCACGATCGAGAACGTCGGCATCATCCTGGCCGCCCTCGGGGTCTCGCTCACCTATCGCGCCTTTGGTCTCGACATTCTCGCGGCGATCGCCGGGCTTTTCGCCCTCTATCACTTGCTCAATCACGCCGTCTCCAAGGCGCTGCTCTTCCTGGG
>CADDYW010000006.1 GCA_902810745.1 Chloroflexota bacterium
GTACCCAGCAGAGCGGCTCGTCGGGTCACGCGATACGGCGATTGTCTCGTGGCTAGGTTCTCCATGTGCCCTCCTGCTAGCCATGGATACGGGTAACCTTGGTCAGCATCATAGCTAAGTGTATATATAAGATCAATAGCGTCCGATATGGCAGGTGAAAAAGATTTTATCAAGGCTCAGAACGCGACTCGCGCGGCGCGAGGTCTCGGTTGGCGTGGGGTGCCGTCTGCACGTACCCGGGAAGGTCTGCAGAGCCAGTCACCGGGCGCGAGGATAGAGAGGATAGAAATGAGATGGGCGAAACCGGCGGGTTTAGCCCGTTTCGCCCATCTGGCCGTGTTCTGGCTGACTCCGCCAGAGCGGAGAGGTGTCGTCGCGGTACCTCGAGCTGCTAGCCCGAGTAGATCTGCTTGAGAGCCTTTACCGCGTCGGCGATGGTTTGATCGGCAGTCTGCTGACCGGTCGCGTAGCGAGTAAACATGTCAGTGACGATGTGCAGGTCGAGCGCCTTGTTGGCTTCGACAGTATTGGGCCCCGGATAGCCCGGAATCTGCACGTACTTCACCGCGTCCTGGATGCCCTTGGTCTTATCGTTCTCGCTGAGCACCGGAAGTGGCGGCTCCTGGAGCTTGGCTTCGAACGGAAGGTCGTATCCCTGGCTGGCCACGAAGCTCTGTGGCCACTGCTGCTTGTAGTCGACCAGGAAAGCCTTCGCGGCATCGACGTTCTTGGAGAAGTTCCATACGCCGTAGATCGTCCACTGCGGACTCATGATCCTCCCGGCCGGACCCTTGAGCGGCAACCCGAGGTACACATTCTTGAACAGGCTGGCGTTCTGCTGCTCGATCGTTCGATACGCGCTGATCGGGTTGTAGATCCAGCAGCCCTTGCCAGAAGCGAGATACTGGTTATTCGAGGCGTCGTCCCAGGAGAGGACTTCGTTAGTCATCGCCTTCTGGTACAGCTCTTTCATGTACTCGAGCGCCGCGCGCGTCTCCTTGGAGTCGATGGCGATCGTCTTCCCGTCTTCCTCGACCTCCTTGCCGCCAAACGACCAGAGGATACTGCGCTGCGTCATCTCGCCATCCGAGGTGTTTGAGAGGGCGGTGCCGACGGGGTTACCCATCGCCTTCGCTTTCTCTCCGCCTTTGAGCAGATCATCCCAGGTGTCTGGCCCATTCGGGAATCCGGCCTTTTCGAAGACATCCTTGCGATAGCTGCTGAGGAAGGGGACCAGGAAATCGGGCATGGCCTTCCATTTACCGTTAACTAGACAGAGGGCCTCGGCAGGTTTCGTCCACCCACCGTACTTGTCCCCGATCTGCTTGACGATGTCGCTGACGTCGACAAGCAGCTCGTCGTACAGGCGGGGCCCACCCTGCGCGAACCAGCCAAAGACATCGTGCCCGCTCCTGGACTGTGCTTCGGCCGCGGATCGGGCCGGAAGCTGGGCGATCGCCAGGTGATCGATCGTGACCTTGACGCCGTTCTTCTGGCCCCAATCGGCGGCGAACTTATCGAACCAGGTATCGAACGCTGGGACGAAGTGACTCCACTGGATGACCTTCAGCTCACCGCTCAGCTTCTTCTGCGCCGCGGGCGCTGTCGTCGCAGCAGGCTGTGGCGTCGCGGTCGCGGCTGTCTGCGGCGTTGCTGCCGCGGTCGTCGCCGTCGGCGCGGCGGCTGCTGGAGCAGCACTGGTCGGAGTCGGAGCTGCTGGCTGTGACGCAGGTGCGGCTTGCGTGACGGTTGTCGGGGTGGGCGCTGCACCTCCACCGGAGCACGCCGCGAGCAGGAGACTTCCCGTCGTCGCTGCGCCCAGGCATCCCAGGGTTTGCAGGAGTGCGCGTCGGCTCAGGCTGCGAGGTGTCCAAGGTGCTTGTGCGCGATCTGCCATGGCGATACCTAACCCTCCCGATTACAGTTGATATTCTCACTGGTACCACCGAGCGGGTTTTGCGAGCCGAAGCGCAACCCGCTCATTTGACCGCTCCACCGGTCAGTCCCGCGACGAAGTGATCCAGGAAAAAGTTGTAAACAATTGCGACGGGAATTCCCACGAGCAAGGCCCCAGCCATCAACGAGCCCCAGTAATACACGTCACCCCGCACCAGATCGGTGGTCACGCCCAGGGTGACCGTCTTTTCCGCCGAACTGGAGACGAATGTCAGAACGTAAATGAACTCCTGCATGGACAGGGTAAAGGCAAAGATGATCAAGCTGAGAATCCCCGGTGTGCTGACCGGAAGGACGACCCGGATCGCGGCGCCGAGCCGGCTGCAGCCATCGGTTCGCGCCGCTTCCTCGATCTCTCTCGGTACAGTCTTGAAGAAGCCAGACATCAGCCAGACGCAGAATGGGATCGTGAAGGTCGGGTACACCACGACCAGCGACCAGCGTGAATCCTGCAGCCCTAGCTGTACGACAACCTGCGACAAGGGGATGAAGAGCAGTGACGATGGTACGAGATACGTCAAGAAGATCACAATACTGAGGGTAGTGGAACCCGGGAACTGTAGCCGCGCCAGGGAGTAGCCGGCGGGAACGGCGACGACCAGGGTGATCAGTACAACCAGAACGGAGACTTCGACGGTGTTCACGACCCAGACAACGAACTCGGTGTGATTGAACAGCACGTCGAAGTTCGCCAGGGTGGGGGAGTGCTTGAACCAGAACGGAATCGCATCTTCGGGATACAGGTCGGCATCCTGCTTGATCGCTGTGATTACCATCCAGACGATCGGGAAGGCAAGGACCACGACGAAAGACCAGACGCCGACATGAATGAGCACGTGCTCGACACGCCGACGAAACTCGTCCGAGGGACGGAACGTCTCAGCGATGCTCACCGGATTAGACCTCGCGAGCCTGGAGTAGACGCAGGAGCCAGTACGAGATCACCAGGACGACCGGGAAGAGGAAGAGCGAGATAGCGGCGCCGTGACTGAGAGCAGTCGAGCGGATGCCGACCTGAAAGGCCAGCGATGAGAGGACGTGGGTGCTGTTGACCGGTCCGCCGCCGGTGAGAAGGTAGACGACGGTCATATCGGTCAGGGTGAACACCACGGAGAACAGAAGGGCGACGAACAGAATTGGCGCGATAAACGGGACGATGATGTCATTCCAGCGATGCCAGAAGTTCGCGCCGTCGAGGCGGGCGGCCTCGATCAGCTCCTGGGGAACGGCGGTCAAACCGGCCATGACGATGATCGCCGAGAATGGCACCCCACGCCAGACGTTCACCGCCGCAATCGACCAGAGAGCCAGACCCGGGTCTCCGAGATAGTTCGGCTTGTTGAGGTTGGTGAAGATGCCCACGTGCACGAGCACCCAGTTAATCACCGAATATTGCGAATCGAACATCCAGCGCCAGGCAATGACGCTGATCGCGATGGGAATGGCCCACGGGATCATGACCAGGGACCGGGCAAGCGCGCGCCCTTTGAAGGACTGAACAAGCAGGAACGCGAGTACCGTTCCCAGGATGAGCTTCGAAACCTCGGTACTGAGGGTCAGGAGAATCGTGTTACGAAGAGCGGTCTGAAAGATGCTGCTTTCCCACGCCCAGGAAAAGTTTTCGATGCCGACAAACTTGGAGTTGGCCGAGAGACCGACGGTCTGGTTCGTGAGTGCGATCCAGATAGCCAGCACGAAGGGGTAGCCAACCAGCAGGACAATATACAGGACCGCCGGTAAAAGCAGAATGTAGCCCAGTAAGACTTCGCGTTCGAGCCAGGGAAGGCCGTGGTACCTGATTCTCGCCGGGGAAAGAGCGCCAGCAAGTGGGTTGATTGCGGAATGGTCAGCGGATGCAGGGCGACGCTCGCTCACGCGTCCTAGCCTCCTCACGGCCGAGTCTGGCGCACAGTCTAGCAGTACCATGGCCTCGAAGTCAACAATTCTGGTCCAATATGTCGCGCGTTGAGCAATATGCCCAAGTTCGAATTGGCAGCGTCCTGCTGGCGTCTGGTATAGTATTCCTATGCCCGTTTCGATTCTGGTTCTTGCCTCTGACCCCGATAGCCGGAACACGCTGCGCCGGATTGGCGAAGAGTTCGGTCGCGTCGTCACGACGAGTAAGCCAGCGCTGGCCATTTATCTCGCCGCCGTGCACGAGCCGCGCGTCGCGATCGTGGATTTCGATGCGGTGCCTCCTGGTGGTCGATCCGGGCTGGTCTCGACCCTTCGCGATCGATTTCGCAGTGCGGTCATTGGCGTCGGGGCCCCGACGACGGTCGAGGACGTCGCCGCCCTCGGCCTCGCAGCCATCGTCGAAAAACCGGTCAGTGGTGGGAGGTTGATCAGCGCGGTCGGGCAGATCCTCGACGGACGAGTCGGCGAGTCAGCCGACGCGCGCGATACGCCTGACGGCGCGACATAACTTCGCACCTACCTGGAGATCGCGAGCCGGCTGGGGATTGCCGGGTCTGACGGCACGGCCCTCTGGGGATCGAGCCTCAACGCACCGTCAGGCGGACGGACGATCTCGAGATCTCCCCGGTGCCGATGGCACCGGTGCCCCGTCAGGGCGGGGGGTCGGTGGTGTCCCCAGGATCCTCTACACCGGGGGTGGGGTTGCGCGGGGACGTTGCCGAGAATCCCCCTGATTGCGCGCTAGGGCTGGTCGTCAATCGCCGCCGAGCAGGCTTTCGAGGAATCCTTCGACCAGCATTCCGGCTGCCTCACCGCCGATACCACGGAAGTGACCGGTCGCACCAGGCCCCAGCATGCCGAGAATCACCGCGTAGTGCTCGGCACCGGGCACCGCGCTGAGCGCGGTACGGATCGCCTCGAGCTTTTGCGCTCGCGAGGCACCGGGCGGGAGACCTGCGACGGCCTTCTGAATCGCCGTCTTCGCGTCTTCGAGGCTCGCGCGCCCCTCGGCCGAGCCGACGCTCTCTCGCAGTGCCCGGGCGATCGCTGCCTGACGCCCCTGACGGGTGAGGTTCGGATTATCTCGCACGACGCGTAGGACCTCGGCCAGCGCCTCACCTGGCAGAAGCGCCTGGCCTTGCGCGGCGTCATCCGAATCGGCGGCGGCCGCATCGTCGCCAGCGGTCGCGGTCTCCTGGATCGACACGCGCGCAGCCTGGTGCACTGGTCGGCGGCGCGAGGGATCCACCGGGCCAGAGAACTCGTCGTCGAGCCGCATAAGGATCACGTTATCGCCCTCGACCCGCAGGTTTCCCTTCAGGTATGCGCTGTTGAAGCTCGTTCGTTTCGCCGCCAGGTCGATCCAGCTCTCGGCGCTCGCGCGGACGGTCAGAGGAGCATTCTCCGCTATTCCCTGGAGCAGCGTACACTCGCCGTTATTCAGATCAAAGTGCCAGTCGGCCGGAGTGTGATCTTCGATTCGCGCCTGAACGACCGTCGAGAGATTGCCAGTCTCCTTCGGGCGCACGCACGTCGCCAGGTCCGCCAGCGCCTCTTCGACGTTGCGCGAAGGCGGGGCAGGGGGTGGTGTCGCCAGAGCGCCTCTCGGAGACGGCAGCGATCGGCTCGGGGTCCTGGCCGCGAAGAGACCGCGCGCCACCAGGAAGACGACGACCAGGATGATGACGAGGATCACGATAGTGGACACTATTTCTTCACCTCGAATGTGCCCGTCACGGTGCGTCAGGTTGAATCGTCCAGTTCGATCCCCGGCCTATCCGCATCGGACTTCCAGCTTAGGGGATACTGCCACGAACTTCAAGAGAAGAATGTCTCGCCGGTGACAGGTGATTCTCCAGCCGCGCGCCCCACCAGGCGGCGTCTTTCCAGCGGATCCGCGCCTTACCAGTCGAACTGGCGCTGGAGAAATCCGCGACTGAGGTGCATGATCAGCGGACTACCGTGCGGGCAGATAGCCGGAGCGCTCGTCTCGGCCAGATCGTGGATGAGGTGCTCCATCTCCGACCGCTCCAGTGGCCGATTCCGCCGGATGGCGGCGCGACAGGCGAGTGACGCCAGGAGCTGCTCACGCCAGCCCTCGCCCTCGCGCGCGGCCTCTTCGAGGAGAAACTGAATGTGGACGGCCATGCTCTCCTGCAGTGGCACCAGGGGTACGGCGCGCACGAGAAAGTCTCGTCCTCCGATGCGCTGGCAGCTGAAGCCGAGCTCCTCCAGATTCGACAATCGCTCCTCGAGGACCCGAGCCTGGTGGGGCTTGAGCTCGAGGACGACCGGTTCGAGAAGTGCCTGCCCGCTCACCCCGTGCTCACCGTTTCGCCGCAGCCTCTCATAGATGATGCGCTCGTGTGCCCGGTGCTGATCGATCAGGAAGATACCGCGCTCGCCTTCAGCCAGGATGAGCGACTCGTGTATCTGCGTCAGAACATGCAGGTCGCGCAGGCGGTCGGGCGTAAGCTCGTCGCCAGGGGTTACACGCCACCCTGTCTCGAATCGCTCTGCCAGGCGCCGACGCGGCATCGGCAGTCGATACTGGCCGCCCGCGTAAGAGAGATCGTCGATGTCGGGGGGATGGACCGGCGCGCGCCCCAGCAGGTCGTGGATCGCCCGGGCAAGTGCGGCCGCAACCTCCTGCTCTCGCGTCAGTCGTACCTCGGTCTTGGCGGGGTGGACGTTCTGATCGAGCTCACTCGGGGGGACGTCGAGGACGAACACCGCGATCGGGTGACGGCCTCGTGGGAGATACGGCCGATAGGCACTCTCGATGGCAGCGAGGAGCCCGCGGCAGGTGGCCCAGCGGCCGTTGATAATGAGCGTGACGTGATCCCGACCCGGTCGCGTCATCGCACGGCCGCTCAGGAAGCCGCGGACCGTGGTGCTGCCGATCTTCAGTGGCCCGATGGGGAGCAAGCAGCTCGCGACCGTCGACCCGTAGACGTCGGCAATCGCTGTATCCAGGCTCCCACGCCCGCTGGAGCGAAATGACAGCCGCCCGTCGAGTATCAGCGACAGACGGAGTGAAGGATGCCCCAGCGTATAGCGCCGGACCAGCTGACCGACGAGCAGAGACTCGCCGCGCCCTCCAGGCAAGAACTTGCGACGCGCGGGAACGTTATAGAACAAGTGGCGGACCGTGACGGTCGTTCCACGCTGCCGCGCCGCGCGTGTGCACGTCACGACCTCGCCGCCCCGCAGGACGATTCTCATGCCACTGTCGTGTGCCTCGTCACGCGTCAGCATCTCCACCTCGGCGACGGCGGCGATACTTGGCAGCGCCTCCCCCCGGAACCCGAGCGTTCGCAAGGTGAGCAGGTCATCGAGCGAGCTGATCTTGCTCGTCGCGTGGTGACGAAAGGCAAGCTCGACCTCGGCAGGTGCGATCCCGCAGCCATCATCGCCAACGCGGATCAGCTCCAGGCCACCTTCCCGTAGCTCGATCCGGATCTCGGCAGCGCTGGCGTCGATCGCGTTATCGAGTAGCTCCCGCACCACCGATGCTGGACGGTCGATGACCTCGCCCGCGGCAATACGCTGGGATATCTCAGGTGGAAGAACGGCGATTGGGCGTCGTGGAATCACGGCGGCATCCAGACGGAACCCTCGTCAATCCCGGCCGGCGCGCCGCCGAAGCTCGCAGAGCCTGGTCAACGCTTCGAGCGGCGTCAGAGTTGTCGGATCCGTCGCGAGCAGATCATTCAGCAGGTCTAACGGCGATGGTGGAGCTTCTCCGATACCCGGCAGGGGAAGCTGGACCGTGACGTCCGATTGCTCCAGGTGGCCCGGTCCGGATGCCGCGGTGCCGGTCGCTTCCAGGTCCCGCAGGATCTCCTCTGCCCGCCGGGTGACGCTCGAGGGCAGGCCAGCCAGACGTGCAACCTGAATGCCGTAGCTACGGTCGGCAGGGCCGGGGAGCACTCGGCGCAGGAAGATGACCTGACCATCCTCCTCGGCCACGGCCACGTTGAAGACTTCCATGCCATCCATCTCGGTAGCCCAGCGCGCCAACTCGTGGAAGTGCGTGGCGAAGAGGGTTCGAGCGCCGATCCGTTGTCGAATCTCTTCGATGACGGCGCGAGCGATGGCCAGTCCATCATACGTGCTGGTGCCTCGCCCGATCTCGTCGAGCACGATCAGGCTGCGAGGTGTCGCGTGGCGGAGGATGCTGGCCGTCTCCACCATCTCGACCATGAATGTGCTTGCTCCGGCCGCGATGTCGTCCTGCGCTCCGACGCGCGTGAAGATGCGGTCGACCAGCCCGATTCGAGCCTCGCGCGCGGGAACGAAGCTTCCCATCTGGGCCAGGAGCACGATCAGCGCGACCTCGCGCAAGTAAGTAGACTTTCCCGCCATATTCGGGCCGGTGAGGACCATGATCTCCCGGTCGCCCGAGTCCAGGTGGCAGTCATTCGGGATGAACGCGCCCGGTGCGAGATTCGCTTCGACGACCGGATGCCGTGCGTCGCGGATCCAGATTTCGTCCGTGTCGTCAACGACTGGACGGCAGTAGTGGCGCTCCTGGGCAAGATCAGCCAGTGTCGCGAAGACGTCCAGCCGGGCCAGGGCGTCGGCCAGCCGACGCAGTCGCGTTGCCGACGCGGCCACCTGACGCAGTAGCTCGGCAAATACCTCCTGCTCCAGCGCCGCGATGCGCTCTTCCGCCCGGATAATCTCGTCCTCCCACGCCTTCAAGCAGGGCGTAACGAAGCGTTCGGCCTGCACCAGGGTCTGCTTGCGGTGATAATCCGAGGGTACGAGCGGCAGATTGGGGCGAGTGACTTCCAGGTAGTACCCGAACACCTTATTGTAGCCAACTTTTAGCGACTTGATGCCCGTGCGCTGTCGCTCGACCTGCTCGAGCGTGGCGATCTGGCGTCGGGTCCGAGACGCCGTGAGATACAGCTCGTCCAGCTCCCGACTGTAACCGGGCGCGACCATCCGACCGTTGCCCGGTGGCGCGACTCCACGGGCGACGAGGTCCACGACGTCCGGGCACGGGTCCAGCGCCGCAATTCCGTCGCTCGCCAGGGCGCGGAGGAGGTTTCCGGCTTCGTTGTCGGTGCTGCTCGCCCGGGCAGGAGTGGCGGCCGGCACGTGCGACAGACGATCGAGCAGATTCCGCAGCCGGTCAACCGCGCGGAGCGCCTCGGCCAGATGCATCAGCTCTCTCGGACTGGCCACGCCCTGGACGATCCGCCCAATCTGCCGTTCCAGGTCGCCAACGTGTTTGAGCAACCCGCGTATCTGGTCCCGTAGCTCGCCAGCCCCGACGAGGGCCTCGACCGCGTTCAGCCGTGCGTCGATCTCAGCCCGATCGAGTAGGGGCTTGCCAATCCAGCGGCGCAGAAGGCGGCCGCCCATGGGCGTGCACGTGCGATCCAGGACCGAGAGCAGGCTTCCTTCAATGCGACCGGTGCGTCCGTTCCGCAGCAGCTCGAGATTGCGGCGAGTGTAGCCATCCAGCACCATGCCATCCTGGCTGGAGTAAACCCGCAGATCTACGAGATTCGAGAGGAGGCGTCGATTGTTCTCGTCGAGGTAGTGGAGGATGGCACCAGCGGCGCGAATGCCCAGTGGCGCATCGGTGCAGCCGAAACCTTCCAGGGAGAGCACGTTGAGCTGAGCACAGAGACGCTCGCGAGCGACGATATCGTCAAAGTGCCAGGACTGGCAGATGGTCTGATGCCCGACCGGCGGAAGGTCGAGGTTCTGTCCCTCGGGGATCAGTACTTCCGCGGGACCCAGGCGCTCGAGCTCGAGGCGAAGCCGAACGTCGACGTCCGGGCCGTCGAGCTGGGTAACGGCAAACTCACCAGTGGTCACGTCGACGTAGGCAAGGCCCACGGCGGCCCGTCCAGGCGCAATGGCGGCCAGGTAATTATTCTCCTTCTCGCGGAGCAAGCCCGGCTCGGCGAGGGTGCCCGGCGTCACGACCCGGGTGATGATTCGCTCGACGAGGCCAGACCCCGGTGGACTGACCTGCTCCGCCACGGCTACGTGCAGCCCGGCCTCGAGGAGCTGGGCGAGGTAGTGATCGACGCGCGTGACCGGAACGCCCGCCAGGGGAACACGATCGCCTTTCCCAAACTCCCGCGACGTGAGAGCGATGCCGCAAATGCGTGAGACCGTCCGCGCATCGTCTTCGAAGGTTTCGAAGAAGTCGCCAAGCTGGAAGAACAGGATGCAGTGTGGATACTGCGCCTTCAGGCTGTCATATTGTCGGCGCACGGGGGTATCGCGAATGTCGGAGCGAGTCGCACGTGGATCGAAGGAGGACGTCGCCATCTGCATCCTCGCATTGTGCAGTCGGATCGGGTGAAGAGATGACTGGCGTGGGCGACGAGTCCGGCACGCGGCGAGGCGAGCAGCCCTGAAGTCCGACCCGCCGCCCGAATGTTATGGCAATTTATAGCACTCCGGCGCTCCTGGAGTCCAGTGCTTGAGCGGTCCGGTACGCGAGCGCCGCTCCCAGGGCCCAGGAAGCTGGGGCAGCTCGGGTCGAGCAGCGGCGCGCTTACCACCAGAAGTCGAAGTCGAGGGGCTGCACCTCCAGCATCTTGTACCGACCCGCGTGGAAGAGAAGCGGCGGCTGATGCCCGCTCGAGCTCAGATGGCGAACGCGACCGATGTACAGGGTGTGGTCGCCCGCAGGGTGGATATCGACCAGGCGGCAGGTGAGGTGCGCGATGGCACCCTCGATCAGCGGAAGGCCATCCCGCCAGGTGAATGCAACCTCCAGATCCTCCTGGGGACGGCCCCCGAAGTGGCGGGACAGCGGCTCCTGATCGCGGGCCAGGATGCTTACCCCGTAGGCGCCGGCTCGCGGAAGGATCTCGTGCATGCGGCTGCGCCGATCGACCGAGACCAGTACCAGCGGTGGATCCAGCGAGACCGAGACGAAGGCGTTCGCGGTCATGCAGTGTGGAGTGTCCACGTCCAGTGCGGACACGATCACGACGCCGGTGGCGAAGCTGCCCAGCACCCTGCGAAATTCTTGCGCATCGACCGCCGGATCTTCAGCCTGCTCCATCGCACCCTCCGACGAACCGCGCTTACAGTGGATCGAACACCGGAATTTTCCGCAGATCCTCCCTCGCAACCTGGAGCGTCGGCGTGCCGTAGCTGTGGAAGCTCTCGGGCAGACGCAGACCCCAGGCCTGCCCCCGCGCGCGCTCGGCCTGTGTCCAGACGATCGGCTCCCAATCGGGAGCAAAGATCAGGTAGCCGCTGGAGAAGATCTCGACGCGGTTTCCACCCGGCTCGTAGACGTAGACGAAGAATGCCTGGGTGATGGCGTGCTTGGAGGGCCCCGTCTCGATGAATATGTCGTTCTCGAGAAAAATATCCGCGGCTCGCAGCACATCCTCGCGGTTATCAACCCAGTAGGCGATGTGGTGCAGGCGACCGCGTGCGCGCGTCGCGTCGAGGGTATAGGCAATGTCGTGGACGAGGGGAGTGACGCTGATCCAGGCGGCGGCCTCGGTCCTATCATCGAGGATGACGTGCTCACGCAGACGAAAGCCGAGGCATTCCTGCATGAATGCCCGGTTCGGTGTCACCTCCGAGCAGAGCAAGTTGACGTGATCGATGCGCCGAACGCTCACGCCGACGGCCGGGTAGCGCTGCGGCTGATTCTTCAGCCTGGGGCGCTGATCCTCGGACGCACGATAGTGCTCGGCGTCGTAGTAGATCTCCATCAGGTGTCCGTCAGGATCGGTAAAGCGATAGGCGGCACCGTGGCCCACATCGCCGTCGATCCAGCCGATACCGCGGCCGGCCGCCTCCAGCGCCCGCGCGCGCCGCTGGAGCGCCTGGGGGCTGACGGTGCGCCAGGCGACGTGTGCCACCCCGCCCTGTGGATGCTCGGTCAGCTTGAGCGTGTGGCGCTCGTAATCACCCCAGGCGCGCAGGTAAACGGACTGGCCTTCGCGCGTCGTCTCGGTCATCCCAAGGACGTTCGTGAAGAATCGCAGGCTCTCATCGGGCTTTGGCGTCAGGAGCTCGACGTGCCCCAGGTGAGCAACGTCCTGAATGGGCTCTGGTTGATCGGTCATCGCAGCATCTCCTCAACGCAAAACGCAAACCGTAATGATGTCCGTGCGACTCCGCGTGCAACCACTCTTCCGTTGTGCGTATTCCGTTTCACGTTTCGCTCTTTGCTTCGAACGTCCAGGTTGGCGATGTCCAGCCGTTGAGATCGTAATCCTGCATACAGCGATCGGCAAATGCCTTGAATGCGTCCAGCTGCCTGGTCGACCGCGCGACATTCACCAGATCGAGCCGGACCTGCTCGTTGTTGCCGGAGTAGTTCCGCTCATAGAGCTCGTGGCGTGATCCGAACTCGGTGCCGATCGCGTCCCAGATCAGCTTGAAGAGCTTGATGCGGGCCTCGGCCGAGCTGTCGGAGCCCCGATAGAAGCGATCGATCAACGGACGCAGCTCGGCGTTCTGGAGGTCGCGATAGCTGGAGGGAACGACTAGCGGGCTCGCGCCGAGATAGGTCTCGAACAGGTCTTTGATCGCAACCCAGCACTGCGTGGCAAAGAGACGAAGCGTTGCCGCGTTCTCGGCCTTGGGAATGACACTCTTGCCCGGTCCCGGCTGTGGGTCGAGGCACATCGCCGTCGTCAGTGCCCAGATCAGGTTTCGCCAGGCGATGACCTCGCCAAGCGCGACCTGGACGCCTCGGAACTCGTCAGTTCCGTTCGCACTGATTCCCTTGGCGAAGAGCCCGGTCATGAAATCCAGCTTTACGCCAAGCCGTGTGCCAGACTGCAGGTTGTAGCGGCTGAGGAACCCGGACTGGCGATAGAACGAGTTCGCCCGCTCGACGTCGCGATACACCAGCACGTTCTCCCAGGGGATGAACGCGTCGTCGAACAGCAGGACGGCGTCGTTCTCGTCGAAGCGGCTCGAGAGCGGGTTGTCGAACGGACTGTGGGCTCGGCCTTCGTAGGACGCGCGGCAGAGCAGCTTCACCCCCCGAGTATCCATTGGCGCAATGAAGACCAGTGCAAAATCCTCCGCCTTTCCCTTCTCGAGCTGCGCGGCACTGTTCTGCGCCACGAACGTGGCGTGGGTGAGCGCGGAGCCGGTCGCGAGCATCTTCGCCCCGCTGACGACGATGCCTCCATCGGTTTCGCGGACGACGTGGACGAACACGTCGGCGACCTCGTGCACCGGCTTCTTCCGGTCGACTGGCGGGTTCACCAGCACGTGATTCAGGAACAGCCCGCGCGAGGCGTAGCGTTTGTACCAGGCGAGGGCATTGGAGTCGAACGGGGCGTAAAACGACGGGTCCGCGCCGAGCGACGCCATGAACGCGGCCTTGTAGTCGGGCGTGCGCCCCATGAAGCCGTAGCTGAGCCGCGCCCAGGCTGCCATGGCATCGCGGGCCTGGAGGAGCTCCTGCGCGGTGCGGCTTGGCGCGAAGAAACGGTGGGTGCGAATGCCGTAGTCGTCCACGATGGTCAGGAGGTCGCGCTGCGTCGGGTCGTGCAGCGTGTCGTACAGTCGGGCGATCGACCGCGCCGCGTTGCGAAAGGCGGGGTGCGTGGTGACGTCCTCGACCCGCTCGCCATAGATATAGACCTGACGCGCGTCGCGCAGGCTGTCGAGGTAGTCCGTGGCGGTCATCAGGTCATCAGTCTCGGCCGCATCAGGCATCGTCGAGACCGTGTCCGTGGGAATCTTCATCACTCACCATCCTTTCCATCGGCCCTCGTCCGTCGCCGTCACCGAGTGCAGTGGCAATTCTAGTCCCCTATTGTATACCAGCGCATGTTTCCGAGGGACGGTTCCAGTTGCTACAATCAGCCACGCAGCAGTCCAGGGGGCCCAATCGTGGATGAGCAGCCCTCGAAGACGTCGACGCGCACACTGCCCCCGCGCGACCGCTCACGAGGGGGGAGCATCTGCTGATCGTCGGAAGGAGATGCGGGAAGACCAATGATCAAGGTCGGAATCGTTGGCTACGGCTTTGCCGGTCGGGGATTTCACGCCTACCTGATTGGTCGGGTACCGGAGCTCGAGCTGGTGGCCGTTGCAACGCGCTCGCCCGAGCGACGTGCCCAGGCCGAGCGCGAGCACGGCGTGGCGACTTACGCTAGCCTGGAAGAGCTCCTGGAGCGATCCGACTGCGAGCTTGTCGTGCTGGCGACACCGCATTCGACTCACGCGGCGCTTGCCTGTCAGGCGATGAATGCTGGACGGCACGTCGTCGTGGACAAGGTCATGTGTCTCTCGGCCGCGGAGGCGGATGCGATGATCGAGGCAAGCCGCCGAAAGCGGGTCCTGCTCAGCGTGTTTCACAATCGACGCTGGGATTGGGATTTCCTCACCGTCAAGAAAGTCCTGGAGGAAGGTCTCCTGGGTGCTCCGTTTCTCTTCGAGACGGCGGTGGTGAGCTATCGACCGCCACGCGGCTGGCGTGCCGATCCGGGGGCCAGTGGTGGCATCCTCTACGACTGGGGCGCCCACCTGATCGATCATGCCCTTCAGCTCGTGCCCGGCCCGGTCCGCGCGGTGACCTGCGACGTGCAGTACCGCGGCTGGGGTTCCGAGATCGGCAGCTACGCGCGTCTGCTGCTGCGCTTTGCCTCTGGCGTGCTCTACAGCATCGAGATCGGCAACCTGGTGCGAATCGACAAGCCACGCTGGCTGATTCTCGGGGAGCGCGGCTCGCTGATCAAGTACGGTCTTGATCCCCAGGAGCGGGCGATGCTCGCCGGTAATATCGAGGCCGCGACCGAGGATCCGGCGCATCGCGCGCGTATCCGCACCGATCTCAATGGACTGCCGGCCGAGATGGTCGTCGAGAGCGTGCGAGGCGATTGGACCGGCTACTATCGGAACGTCGCCGACGCGCTCGCGGGCCGCGCGCCGCTAGAAGTGAAGCCAGAGCAGGTCCGCCGGGCGATGGCGGTTTTTGACGCGGCTATGCGCTCGGCCCGCACCGGCGAGACGGTGCTGAGTGCGATCTGATGTCGTGTCGGCGCGTTGCCATCTGTTGTTGCGTTCAATAAACTATCAAGGCCGTGCTCCGCGACATCACCACGACGGTCCACCGGGCTCATCCCGCCGCAGCGTGGCCGCCGATGAACTCTTCCACCAGACGTACCGCCTCGCTGTCGCTGAACTGGCGCGGCGGCGACTTCATAAAGTACGCCGAGGGCCCAAGGAGCACGCCTCCCATCTTCCGGTCGAGGGCCAGCTTCGCGCAGCGCACCGCGTCGATGACCACCCCCGCCGAATTCGGCGAGTCCCAGACCTCCAGCTTTAGCTCGACGTTGAGTGGGACACCACCAAAGGTGCGCCCCTCCATCCGAATGTAGCACCACTTCCGATCCTCGAGCCAGGGCACGTAGTCGCTGGGTCCCACGTGGACGTTTTCCTCGCCCAGATCGTAGTCTAGCTGGGACGTGACCGCGTTGGTCTTGGAGATCTTCTTCGACTCGAGGCGACCGCGCTCGAGCATATTGTAGAAATCGGTATTGCCACCGAAGTTCAGCTGATAAGTCCGCTCGAGCTTCACCCCGCGATCGCGAAAAAGTCGGGTGAGCACCCGGTGAACGATCGTTGCGCCGACCTGCGACTTGATGTCGTCGCCGATGATCGGAAGACCGCGCTCGGCGAAGCGCTGCTGCCACGCAGCGTTGCTGGCGATGAAGACCGGCACGCAGTTGACAAACGCGCAACCAGCATCGAGCGCCTGCTGGGCATACCAGCGGACTGCCTCCTCGCTCCCCACGGGCAGGTAGTTGACGAGCACGTCGGTCCGGGTGTCCCGCAGCACCTCGGCGACGCAGACCGGGTCCTCTGGCGCGGGCGTGACGACGCTCGACAGGTAAGCGCCGATGCCATCGAAGGTGGGACCGCGCTGGACCGGTACCCCAAGGGGAGGGACCGTGGCGAAGCGATAGGTGTTGTTGGGCGGAGAAAAGATCGCCTCGCTCAGATCCTTTCCCACCTTGTTCTGATCGACGTCGAAAGCGGCGGTAAACTCGATGTCCCTCACGTGATAGCCGCCGAGATCGACGTGCATGAGCCCGGGGACAAACTGCTCCTCCGGAGCGTGACGGTAGTATTCGACCCCCTGAACCAGCGCGGACGCGCAGTTCCCAACCCCAGTGATTGCGACTCGCACCTTGTCGGCCACGGACATGGACTCCTTTGTAGAATCGTCATACTTTCTGATCTGGAGAGGCGCCCGGAGGGATTCTCCAGCCATCCGAAGCAGCACTCTCGCCAGCCCAGCTCACCCAGGTCACTCGCTCCCTCGGCGTCATCTGGAAGCGACCCATGCCCTTCGGTCGTCTGACATCTTCTCACAAAGAAGTGGCAGATGGAAGTCACTCCGTCGGCCATCTCCGGGACTCTTCCAGCGATGCGACGAGAGCCCGGACGGTGTCGATTCCCTGGCGTCCTGGCCGTGCCGGCCGCGAGCGTGGTTGCGGACGTGCGTGCCGCGTGGAAGGTGGCTTGACGCCTCGACGCAGCGATCCGTAGAATGCAGCAGAGAGGGGGAACCGGTTTCGCGTCGTCGGTTCGTATCGTCGGAGGAGGGGGCCGCCCGTGGTGAGCGCGCGCGAACGCCGTCGTCGGATGATCGGGGTATCTTTCGGTCCCCGCAGCATGGCTGAGGCGCTGGAGGGCCTGCCGCGCATCGCCGCCGAGGCCGACATCGCCGAGCTCCGCCTCGACTTCTTCGAAGAACCCTTCGATCTGCCCGCCCTGCTGCGTGATCGCCCGTGCCCGGTGGTCGTGACGCTGCGGCCGGTCGATCAGGGGGGCAGATCCTCGCTCCCGGCCAGCGCACGCCTGAAGATCCTCGAAACGGCAGCGGGTCTGGGCGCCGAGTACGTCGACGTCGAGTGGGATGCCGCGACGCCGGACGCGATTCGCGCGCTGAAGGCAGCGGGTGCACAAACCCTCGTCTCGCGCCATGACTTCCAGCAGATGCCGCCCGACTTTGCCGAGCGCTGGTGGCCGGACATGGTCGAGCGTGGCGCCGATGTCGTCAAGATCGTGGGGATGGCGCGGACCGCGATCGACTGTCTCCCGGTCTTTCGCGTCTTCAAGCGCGCTACTCTCCCGACGGTGGCGATTGCAATGGGCGAAGCGGGCCTGCCCACCCGCGTCCTGGCGCTGCGCGCGGAGCAGTGCTTCCTGACGTATGCAACGCTCGGCTCGGGCGCGCGCGTCGCGCCGGGGCAGCTGCTGATCAAAGAGATGCGCGAGGTCTACCACGCCGACCGTCTCGGGCCGCGCACCGCCGTTATCGGCGTGCTCGGCCCGACGGCCGATGCGGACCTCGTCGCTCGCCACAACGCCGCGTTTGCCGACGCGAACCTGGATGCCATCGCGGTGCCGTTCGTCGTCGGGGCGGATGCCGGTCAGGTCGTGCGTGCTTTCCGCGAGCTACCGGTCGCCGGCTGGCAGGTGAGCGGCGACGCGCTCCAGGCGTCAATCGGATCGACGCTCGACGACCTGAGCCCGGGTGCCCGCCGCGCTGGTAGAGTCAACACGATCGTCGCCCGCGGCGATGGAGCGCTGATCGGCGACTGGCTGGAATCGCCCGAGGAGCAGCGCGCCGCGTGGGGACTCTGTGGCGCAATGCGTGATACGCAAAACGCAGCTAACTCGTAGCCGACACCCCGGCTTGGCGCCCTGCGCGTGAGATGTCCGGGCGACGATGAGTGAGATCCGCACTCGTCGGCAGTCCCCCAGAGCGCATTGCCGGCCCGCCATCTGTCCGGCACGGAATCCTTCAGCACCTCCGTAGCAGACTTTTCCTGGAACACCCTTCTATTGACGGCTACCCGCGTGATTCGTATAATCACGAAAATCCGAAGACACGACCGAGCAGCCGATGAAGACGTTGAGGCCAGAACAGACCGCTGCCGAGGCGCGGGCGGTGCGGATGCTTCGCGCGCTCGCCAATCCCGTCCGCTTCCATCTCGTCGAGCTCCTGGCGGAACGCAAGGATTGCACGGCGTCCCAGCTTGCCCAGGCGCTTGCCCTGGCGCCGTCGAGCCTGTCCGAGCACGTGGCGATCCTGCGAGAAGCCGGCGTGGTGCAGGCGAGCGGTGACGTCGCGAACCAGCCCAATAACTACTATTGCGTCGATCCGGGCGCGCTTGATTTCCTCGCGGGCTATCTGAGCGGACTCGGGCAGCGGGCCCGGGCGTGGCCACCGCTGGACCATACCGTGCGAATGGAGGGGACCGTGCAAATTCGGGATGCGACGCTTGGCGACGCGGCGGCGATTGCACGTATCTATAACCAGGGCATTGAGGACCGCGTTGCCACGCTCGAGACAGAGCTACGCAGTCCGGAGGAACGGGCAGAGTGGCTGGCAACGCACGGGCCACGCCATCCAGTGCTGGTTGCCGTGGACGATGCGGGGACAGTTCTTGGCTGGGGCTCGCTCAACGTTTTCAATCCCCGTCGGGCCTACGATCACGTCGTGGACTTCTCCCTGTACGTGGCTCGCGAGCATCGTGGCCGCGGCATTGGCGACGCGCTCCTGGGCGCGCTGGAGGATCGCGCGCGTCTGCTCGGCTACCACAAGATGGTCCTGGCAGCCTTCCCGACGAATGCCCCCGGCAAGCGCCTCTACGAGCGACACGGTTTCAGTCTGGTTGGTATCTATCACGAGCAGGGGATGCTCGACGGGCGGTGGGTGGATGTGATGGTGATGGAGAAGATCCTCGGCTGACCAGGCATCCTGTGATCCAGTGACCCTCACCAAACGGATGAGCAAGGAGACGATGCGCATTCTCGTTCGGCGTGAACCGATCTTCTTCGGCTGGATCCTGGTGGGGATCCTGGGCATCACGACGATCATCTCTTATGGCACCACCGCCTATGCCTTCGGCGTTCTGCTCGCGCCGATCGCCGAGCACGAAGGCTGGTCACGCGCAGCCCTCTCGGGAGCCTACGCCCTGGGCATTCTGCTGGCCGGTGTCCTTGGAATCCCCATTGGCCGGCTGGTGGATCGCTACGGTGGGCGCGTGCTGATGACCCTGGGAAGTGGAATCGCCGCGGTCGTGCTGATCACGCTGTCGAGGGTGCGGGATGTCTGGCAGTTCGACCTGCTCTGGGGCGTTGGCCTCGGGCTGGCGACTGCCCTCACGTTCTATTCGGTCTCGTTCACCATTGTCGCGAACTGGTTTTCGCGGCGCCGTGGAGCTGCGCTCGCCTGGCTGACGACGATTGGCGGTCTTGCCTCGCCAATCTTCATCCCGGGGACCGGCTGGCTCATCGCCAATCTCGGCTGGCGCGAAACGCTGCTCATTCTTGGGCTGATCCAGCTCGGCGTTGCGCTGCCCTTGCACGCGTTGGTCGTGCGCCGTCACCCAGAAGACCTGGGACTGCTGCCCGATGGCCACGCCGCGTTCGATCCGTCCGGTCGAGCCGCGCCAGCGGCGCCGCGACCGCCGAAGGGAATGACGGCGCGGCAGGCGCTGCGGTGCTTTCCCTTCTGGAGCTTGACCGCCGCGGGCGGTATCGAGCAGCTAGCCGCGATGGTCATCTCCGGGCACCAGATTGCCTCGATGATCTCTCGCGGCTTCGATCCACTCTTCGCCGCGGGCATCGCCGGGCTGATCGGCGTGGCCAGCCTGCCGGGGCGATTTCTCTTGAATCAGCTCAGCGATCGCTACGAGGCGCAGCGGCTCCTCGCGCTGGTGCTGGGAACGCTCGGCCTCGGAGTGATCGTCTTGATCCTGGCGACGTCGGCATTCTGGCTGTACCTCTACGTCGTTGTCTACGGCATCGCCTTTGGCGCACGCTCGCCCTTGCGCGCGTCGGTGATGGCCGAGCACTTCGGCCGGCGCGCCTACGGGACGATCACGGCAATCCAGGGATGCTTCATCGCGGTACCGGCCGCGCTCGGGCCGCTCGCCGCTGGCTGGCTCTACGATCGCCTGGGGAGCTACCAGCTTGCTCTCTGGCTCACCACCGCCTCGTTCGCCGTCGCGGCGGTTCTGATCGTCGTGACACCTCTTCCCGATGCTCAGAAGTCGATCGACTTCTGAGCGCTCTTCTCCACGGTTCACGGCCGGTGGAGTTGCTCGCCGCGAGTGGCAGTGGCGAGGCCTGGGCGGCTGCTTGCCCCTCGGAGCCGGATCCGCGAGCGGACGACGTTTTGGGTCCCGAGGTCGGGTTGTGGCGATCGCGCCCACTCGCTATACTCACCTGCCTATCGTTGCTTTGTCCCTTCGGAGCGCTATGAACGTGAGAGGGAATGAGGTTGGGCCAGGTCGCGATCACCGCCTACGTCTCTGAAACGTGCTCGCGCACGGACGTCGTCGTCGGCACGGAGGGTATCGGGGCCGGCGACACGTTCTTCATCTCCAACCCCGACCGTGACTTTCCGGATCGGCAGCAGCTCCCGTTCGCCACGATCGTCACGAAGGACTACGGCGACTTTGACAACGCCTCGAACCTGAACCGCGAGGGCGTTTTCCGCCACAACGCTGGGATCGGCCGCGAGACGTTCCGGTCGCTATTCGGCGACGGCGGGACGTACGATTTCTCGGTGTTGGATCGACTGATGCCGCGCACGGTCTACGGGCGGCAGTCGTGGGTCTGCGTACTCAACCCGAGCACCGAGACGCTCGAGTGCCCCGCCAACGGAAATATGTCCCCCATCAATTTCTGCTTGACACACCACTACGCGACGGTGCTGCGCGGACTACCGTCGGCCACGGCGCTGCTCTCCTTCTTCACCGACATCGCGGCGATGGCTGCCTTCTCGGCGAGCATCATCAGTATCTCGTAGGAGTCGCTGACCGTATCCAGGTATTTCTTCTGGATCTTGGGCTCGAGCTCCTTGAACATCATGTCGAAGGTACGACTTGGAGCGCGCTTGCCGCTGCGGTATGCCTGGAGAATGTCGCGTGGCTTGAGCGCCTTCAGCGCGTCGGTGATGACGGCGATGCCGCGCTGAATCTCGGTGGAGAGGCTCAGGCGCAGCTCCATGCGGTCCTCGTCGACGTTGTCGCCAATTGCTTGGAGCGCCTCCTGACAGAGATCGCCGTACTGGCGAAGCATCTGCGAGACTTTGTCTTCAATCGTGCTGTAGAGCGTCAGGTAGCGCTGGTGAATCTTCGGCAGCACCTCGTCGCGCAGGCGATTCATCTCGTCGTCAGTTGGTGCTCCCTCCTCGCTGGCGTACTCGCTCAGCAGGAAGACTGGATTCACCGATTCCAGCATGTCTTTGTAAACTTCGATCAGGTTGAGCAAGTCCAGCCTGATCTCCTGCATTCGTTCCGGAGTCACCGCCATGGTCAGCTCCTTTCGGCTTCGGATGCCTGCTGCTCTTTCTGGTGTCGCCCGAGGTGGTTGCTCAGCCCGCCCAGCCGGATCTGCGCGCCACACACGCCACACTGATAGACATCGGACAGGGCGACGACGGGTACTCCGGACTCAGACGTCGCCTCGGACGGCGAAGAGGTCGTTGTCGGAGCAGCCGGTGCCATCTGCGTGCTGGCGGTCGTTGGCTTGTCGAGGAACTCGCTGATCAGCCGGGGAATCAGCTCACGGATCGTCGTCTGTTCCGCTTCCGCCCGTCTTCGGATGCGGTCCCAGATGCGCTCGTCCAGCCAGATACGTGTCGAAATATCGCTCACATCCGCCGTGCCCCCTTTGCTTCGACGATGGGAGCTTTCCTAGCCCTGGCGCGGCTGACATTCCGCCGGAGGACCACGGCACCGGGGGGTGCACTCCCGGGATCTCGCGTGCGGTGATTATAACAGGTATCCGGGGCGTCGATGAAGCCTTGGAGCTTATCTACAGCGCCGCGCAGAGACGCTGGGCCAGGTTGAGTCGGCGGGGGCCTTGCCTGGTGCCGGCTCGGCGTCTGATCCCCGGTCCCAGGTCTCCGATCGTCACCCTAGAACAGTGCGGGCTGGTGGTTGCCCAGGTGCTGCGCGTCGAAGCCCAGCCGTCGCAGGTGATCGGCGAATGCCGATGGCCCGTGCGTCGTGTAGACGCGCGCGGGCTGGGCCGCGACGACGAACTGAACAAGCTCGGCGAAGTCGGCGTGATCGCTGAGCGGGAGGGCGTCGTCGACGCCGAGGCGATATTTCGTCGATCGGTCGATTGCCCAGCCGCTGAGGTAGAGCGTGCGCGAGCGACGCGGCAGCCCGGTCCGAAGAGCGCTCGGGGGAGCGATCAGGACGTGGCCAGGGGGAAGCTCGCCATCGTAGATCTCGAACGGGCCGAGGTTCACGCCGAAGCGGCAGTAAACTTCCGCGAGCTCGGCGACGCCGCGGGGCACCGCAACCGGATAGCCGAGGTCGCTCACCAGTGCCATCGCTTCCTGCGCCTTGCCCAGGGCGTAGCCGAGCAGCACTGGCGCGGCAGAATCGGCGAGCGCGCGGTCCACGAACGCGCGAATTCGCTCGCGAATCTCGTCGTCCGAGGGAAAGACGTACTGGGGTAAGCCGAAGGTGCACTCCATGATCAGGACGTCGGCGCGAATCGGCGAGGCCGGCTGGATCGTCCGGCGTGGTCGAACGCTGAAGTCGCCGGTATAGACCAATCGACGGCCATCAGGGGCGTCGACCACGATCTGCGCCGCGCCAAGGACGTGGCCGGCCGGTACCAGCGAGATGCGGTGGCCGGCGCGTTCGATCTGCTCGCCAAATGGGAGTGGCGAGAGCCGACAGCTACCGAGGCGTTGGGCGATCAGTGCGATGGTGGCCGGGCTCGCCACGCCCGCGACGTGACGCGCGATGTGATCGCTGTGGCCATGCGACACGACCGCGAATCTGGACCGGCGTGGCGGATCCAGCGCCAGATCGATCGCGGGAAGATGGACGTGGTCGCTGTAGATGAACAGCCTGTCAACCTCACCGGTGGGCTCGAACTTTCGGGAGCATTATAGCGGCTGGCCGTGTCGCCGCGATAGAAGTACTCTGCCCGGCCGAGGCGCGGATAGCGGCAAAGCGGATGACGTGGCGCCTGAAGCTTGGCGACAACCGTGACTGGGGGTGCGCGCCCGGGCATTAGATTTTCGCTGCCCACGGCGGAGCCGTTCGATTCGATATTCTCGACGATTGGATCGTCGAGCCAGGCGAGTCGATCGAGTTCCACGACCGCCAGCCTCCCGACGATGGCTGCCGGCTTAGCTCAAGGCTTCCCACCAGCGACGCATGGCGTCCACGTGGGCGTCGAGGCTCGGGAGACCCGCGCCCATGGTATTCAGCGAGAGATGCGTCGCACCGAACGCTAGCCACTCGTCCCTCGCCTTACGCCAATCGTCCGGATTACCCCTCAGGCTGAAGCGCGGATTGATTCCAATGGCGCTCGGGTCGCGTCCAGCCTCTCGTGCATACGCGTGGATTCGCTCGATCACCGCCTTCCATCCCTCGGGCGGATGGCGCAGCGGGAACCAGCCGTCGGCGAGCCTCCCGATGCGGCGCAGCACGCGCTCGTCCCAGCCACCCATCCAGATCGGAATCGGCCGCTGAACCGGCAATGGGTTGATCCCCGCGTCGACGACGTGGTGCCAGCGGCCGTGGAACGTGACCAGCGGCTTCGTCCAGAGCTCGCGCAGCAGGGCGACTTGCTCGACGAGCCGAGCGCCTCGGTTCGAAAAATCCTCGTTCAGCGCCTGAAACTCGACCTCGTTCCAGCCGACTCCGACGCCGAATCGCAGCCGTCCTCGGCTCAGGACGTCGATCTCGGCGGCCTGTTTGGCGACGAGCACGGTCTGCCGCTGCGGCAGGATGATCACACCGGTCGCCAGCTCGATCCTTTTCGTGAGCGCCGCAGCATACCCCAGGAACACGAGCGGCTCCTGGAACGAATCACGATGCGTGTAGTTGCCGCGCCAGCCAGGGCGATTCGTCGGATCGGCGCCCAGAACGTGATCGTAGAGGAGAAGGTGATCGAAGCCGATCTCCTCGGCGGCCTGCACGTAGTCGCGGAAAGCGATCGGGTCCGTGCCGGACTCGGTCTGGGGGAAGATCACGCCGAGCCGCAGCGTCACGCGTGACCTCCCTGGCTATGGTGACCGAGTTGATCGGGTGCGTGTCCTAGCGAGATGGCAAGACCTCCTCTTCCCAGAACTCATCCTGCCCGCGTTCGCCCGCTGCCTGGCGCTGCACCTCGATTGCTCGAAGCTGGACGCGGCGAATCTTGCCCGAGATCGTCTTGGGCAGGTCCGCGAACTCCAGGCGACGGATTCGCTTGTAGGGTGCGACGCGTTCGCGCATGAACTGGAAGACCTCGACGGCGAGGTCGCGCGAGGGCTCGAAGCCGGGGCGCAGTGCCAGGAAGGCTTTCGGCACGGAGCCACGCGTGGGATGAGGGCTGGGCACGACCGCGGCCTCGGCGATGGCAGGGTGCTCAATCAGGGCACTCTCGATCTCGAAGGGGCTGATGCGATAGTCAGAGCTCTTGAACACGTCGTCGGTACGGCCGACGTACCAGTAATAGCCGTCAGCGTCGCGGCTAGCGACGTCGCTCGTGTGATAGTAGTCTCCTCCCACGGCGGAGTGCGATTCGGCCAGATCTCCGAGGTATCCGTGCATCAGACCGAGCGGGCGCGACCGAAGATCGAGGCAGATCTCGCCGTCGTCCGCCTCGTGACCGTCGGCGTCCAGGAGGGCCACGCGGTAGCCCGGCAACGGGCGGCCCATCGAGCCGAGCTTGACCCGCTGGCCGGGACTATTTCCGATCTGCGCCGTTGTTTCGGTCTGGCCATAGCCATCGCGAATCGTGAGCTTCCAGGCAGCCTGGACGCGCTCGATGACCTCGGGGTTCAATGGTTCGCCCGCACTGACGACTTCGCGAAGCGTGACGGGAAATGCGGTCAGATCTTCGAGAATGAGCATGCGCCAGACCGTGGGTGGCGCACAGAGCGTTGTCACCCCGTGGGAGACAATTGACTCCAGCACCTTCCTGGCGTCGAAGCGCGCGTAGTTGTAGACGAAGATCGTCGCCCCGGCGTTCCACGGCGCGAAGACGCTGCTCCAGGCGTGCTTGGCCCAGCCCGGAGAGCTGATGTTGAGGTGGATATCGCCTTCCTTGAGACCGATCCAGTACATGGTGGAGAGGTGGCCGACGGGATAGCTCTGGTGGGTGTGCAAGACGAGCTTTGGTTTCGCGGTGGTGCCAGAGGTGAAGTAAAGGAGAAGCGGGTCGTCGGCACGCGTTGGCCCTTCCGGCGCATAGCGACGCAGGGCGTCGTAGGCTTCATCGTAGGATGTCCAGCCCGCAACCTTCTCCCCGACGGCGATCCGAGTGTACGGTCCCTGGATCCCGTCGAATTTGCCCGTCACGGCCGCATCGGCGACGACGTGCCGAATTCCGCCACGGTCAAATCGATCGCGCAGATCATCGGGCGTCAGCGCTGTTGTCGCGGGCGTCACTACGACGCCAAGCTTGATGGCAGCGAGCATCGTCTCCCACAGGGCAACCCCGTTAGGAAGCATCAGCAGCAGACGATCGCCGCGCTGCGCCCCGAGGCGGCGCAGGAAGTTCGCCACCCGGTTAGAGCGCTCGCTGAGCTCGGCGAAACTCAGGCGCAGCTCCTGCCCCGAATCCTCGACGATCCAGAGCGCCGGGCGCTGGTTTCCCTCGGCGTAGCGATCGAAGTAGTCGAGGGCCCAGTTGAACTCATCGAGGTGAGGCCAGGCAAAGTGCCGATAGGCCGCCTCGTAGTCGTCGCGGTGGGTTATCAGCAGGTCGCGCACGTGGAGAAATGCGTCGGACATCACTCGCTCTCCTTTCGTTCGCTCACTCGTCGGATCCTCGTGCACGGCTTGGACGACCGTCGGATTTAGCGCAGCAAACGTCAGTCGCGAGGGAATGCGGAGACCCGAAGTTGCATTGAGATTATAGCAATGGAGTGAGGAGGTGAGAACCCTGCCCCCTTCTCGTCTGGGCGCAGGATCAGAGCTGGAAAGTCCTCGGTGTACTGGTGCCCGGTCCCGGATTCGGCGCACCACCAGTTCGTCTTACGGATCAGTCCGCTCATCATCTTGATTCCGATCCGGCCTCACGTGGCCGCACTCTGGCCCTCTACTCGTCGAGCGTTCCCTCGATCAGTCCGACCGGGAGCGGGGCCGGGCGCTCGCAGGTGCTCGTGACCTCGACGTGGCGATTTTCGCGCGAGGCGTCGAGGAAGGCGTGCATGACGTCCAGCACGTGGTAGGCGAGGTGGCCGTTGGCCCGGTGCGGTCTCCCCGAGCGGAGTGCATAGGCCATGTCCGCGACGCCGAGGCCACGGCTATTCTTGGTGTAGCCGTGGGTCAACGGTACCTCGGTCCACTCCTTCGTCTCCGGCCTCCACAGACGAACCGGGCCATGGAAGGTGTTCGGGTCCGGGACGCTTAGCGAGCCCTCGGTGCCGTAGATCTCGATGCGTGGCAGATTGGCGGGCCAGACGTCGAAGCTGGTGATGATCGTCCCGACCGCGCCGTTGGCGAAGTCCATGACACCGGCGACGTGGGTGGGCGTATTCACCTGGATCTTCTGGCCGAACTTCGGCTGGCTGGTGATCGTGCGTTCGGGAAAGGTGATCCGTGCCGAGCCGGTGACTCGCCGCACTGGCCCGATCAAGCTGACCAGTGCCGTGAGATAGTATGGTCCCATATCAAACATTGGGCCGGCGCCCGGCTGATAATAGAACTCTGGATCCGGGTGCCAGCTCTCGTGGCCGTGGCTCATCATGAACGCGACGGCAGCAACCGGCTCGCCGATCGCGCCGTCGTCGATCAGCTTCCGGCAGGTCTGCAGGCCGCCGCCGAGGAACGTATCTGGCGCACCGCCGACCCGAAGTCCCTTTGCCGCGGCGAGCTCAAGCATCCGCCTCCCATCTGAGCGCTCGACTGCCAGGGGCTTCTCGTTGTAGACGCTTTTCCCGGCCTCGAGCGCCGCGATTCCGATCTCGGCGTGCGCGCGGGGAATCGTCAGGTTCAGGACGACGTCGATGTCCGGGGAAGCCAGGAGCTCCTCGACGGGGCAGGCACGGGGAACACCGAACTCCGCGGCCCTCGCCGCGGCGCGCTCCGACAGAATGTCGGCGCAGGCGACGACGTCGAGGATCTCGAGAGTCTTTGCAACCTCGAGGTAGGTTTTGCTGATCGTGCCGCAGCCGATCAGGCCGATGCGGATCCTGGGCCGGGTCATCGTGATCCTCCCGCGATTATCTGCGATTATCTGGCGGTGGTGCCGCGAGCGTTCCGCTGCATAACGGCGGTGCTCGTCGTCGGCGAAAGGGCACGCGCATCGTGCGATTCACCTCTGCCGCGCGTCTCATTATACGTGGCCCGGCCGCGCAGGAACGTGACCCCACCCGGTCCCGGGGTGCGGCTCGGCGCGCGAGCACGATGATTTCGATTTCCGCTTAGTGTACACTCAAGATTACATCGAGATCAGGGGCGGTTGACGTGAAAGTTGCCTTCATCGTCTACGACGGAATGACCACGCTCGACTTCCTGGGCGTCTACGATCCACTCACGCGGTTGAAGACGATGGGATTCATCGCGGACTTTCAGTGGGACGTCTGTGCTCTCAACGAGCCGGTCGTGGATAGCAGCGGCCTGCGGATTCTCCCCAGTCGAGTCGGCGGATCGCTCGAAGACTATGATCTGGTGATCGTGCCGGGCGGCTTCGCCTCCCGTGATCTCCAGAGGGATACCGCCTTCATCGAATGGCTACGAACCGCCGGCCGGCGAACACAGGTGGTATCGGTGTGCTCGGGCGCGCTGCTCCTCGGGGCTGCGGGATATCTTCAGGGAAAGCCCGCGACGACCCACCGGAGCTCCTTCGATGACCTGCGCCAGTACTGCGCGGCCGTGGTCGACGAGCGAATCGTGGACGCGGGAGAGGTGATCACCGCGCGTGGAGTGACGTCGTCGATCGACCTGGGGCTCTACCTCGTCGAAAAGCTGGCCGGAGCCGAGGTGAAGGAGCGAATCCGCTGGCAGATGGATTATCAGCCCGAGGATTCCGCCCCGACGGCACGCCGCTGACGCGCTCACACCGTGAGCTCATGGATCTGGACATCCGAGCGGTTTCTAGCCCAGTCGATAACCAGCGGGCTCTGGGTGAAGTAGAAGATCTGACGCTCGTCACCGAACCGACGCAGGATCTCGAGCAGCCGCCGTGTGCGCTCGGCGTCGACGTGGACGAGCGGATCGTCGAGGAAGAGCGGCACCGGCTCCTGCGGGCTGCTCAGCAACGCCGCCAGGCTTGTGCGTAGCAGCAGGGCCACTGCGTCGCGCGTTCCCTGACTGAGATTCTCGAGCTTGATCAGGTCGCCACGCTCGGGGCTCCTGATCTGGACTGTGAGGGTTGCAGGATCGATCTCCAGATCCTGGTACCGGCCGTCGGTTACGCGGGCAAGGGAGCGCGCAAGGCCATCGGCGAGTCGCGGAGCAAAATCGCGACGGTAATCCTCGGCAACTTTTGCCAGTAGCTCGCGAGCACCCTCGATCGCTTCCTTGAGTCGCAACAGATGGGCGTAGCTCCGTTCGGCCGCGGCAAGCTCTTCTTCGATCTGCGCCGGCTCGCGGATGCGCGCGAGGGCGGCGTCACGCCGTGCGCGGAGGGCGACAAGCTGCGCCTGACCCTCCTCGCGCTGAGCACTCAGGGCCGATCGCTGGTGCTCGATCTCGTCGCGCGTTCGCCCATCAGCGGGATCCGCAAGCTCGGAACGCTCTCGGAGCGCGGCGCAACGACGGCGCCACTCCGCCGGGTCATCAGATCCTAGCAAGAGGTGGCGCGCGGTACACTGCGTGCGCCGCTGCGCGAATGCGTCCTGGTAGGCAATAAACCGCTCACAGCGCTGCTGGAACGCTGCTCCCCATTCCTCCGGTGGCCCGCTGACGCCGACCGCGGCGAGCTTGACCTGGGCGAACTCCTTCGCACGCGCGAGGCTATCGGCGAGCTGATCGCGGGATCTCTCGTGCTCAAGATATGCCCGGATCGTGGCCTCGACCTCGGCCTTTCGCCGGAGGAGGTTGGCGCGGCGAAGCTGATTCTCGCGTAGGCTTTCCAGCGCCGCCGCTGCCTGGGATGGATCCTCCGCGACCAGCCCGAGAGCGCTCAAAGCGGCACGCGCGCTCTGTTTCGATTCGACGAGCGCAGCCTGTGCCGCCTCTAGCCGTGCCTCGGCCTGGCGCAAAGATACATTCTGGCTTTCGGCGTCGCGCGCACGTCGCTGCAGGGTCTCACGCGCGGCGTAAGCGTGGGCGACGTTCCGCGTCCCCGCGATGTGCTCCAGCTCATCCAGCGCGCGTTCGTGCTCCTCGCGCCGGGCGTGGAGTCGCTCCCGCGTGTCGCGGGCCCGCAGCACGACCGGAAGAATATCCTGGCGGCGATTCCACCGCCGACGTAGCTCGGCGAGCGAGGTCGCCCCACGTCGCGCCAGTTCCTCGGCGAGAAGCTTTCGGTTGCGAACGATCTGCCCTTCGATCGAGCGATCGTGGGTCGCGTACGCGATACTCGCGACGACGTAGCCGATGGCCCCGAGCAGTGCTGCCGCGACGAGCGCGACCGGGGTCTTGAGAACGACCCAGCCAACGGCGAACCCGAGCAGCGCTGCGACCAGGCCGGCAAGAGGAACCGTCAGACCCGATTTACTTCGGCGGGCGGTCTCGCCAATCTGGATCTGGTGCTCCCATTGCTGAAGCTGATCGAGGCGATCGATCGTCAGATCTCCGAGCATCTGGTCCAGCGCGTCGTACTCGGCCTCGAGGTCGGGCGAGATGACAGCCTTGTCGGCGTCGCTTTCTGCCTCCTGGACACGCACTGCTGCTGCTTCGATCCGTCGGAGCGCGGCATCGATTGCTTCGGCCGTGGCGGTCCGTGGTACTCCCCGGAGCGTCTGATCGTCGTCAAGCTGGGAGCCGAGGCGCTCGCGTAGCGATGCCACGGCGTCGTGGGCCTCGTGCGCCTCCCGTTCCGTATCACGCCATCTGACGATAGCCTGCTCGACGCTATTGACGCGATCGGATGGCGCCTCGACGGCGGGCGGAAAGCTGGCTAGCTGGTAGTCGATGCGCACCACCTCGCGGCAGGCCAGCTCGTTATCGTCCCGCTCGGCCTCGACACGCTCCTCGGCGGCGAGAAGCTCGCGCTTGAGCCGCTCGACCTCGTCGAGAGACTTGGCCGCCTGCTCGAGAGCTTCCTGGGTCAGATTCGCCACGTCGGCGAGATCCGCGATCTGGGCATCGGACGCAGCAATCGCGCCGTCGATGTCCTCGAGTCGGCGCAACTTGTCTTCCAGCTCCCGGAGCTCGCGCCAGGCCAGCGTACTCTCGAGCGACGCGAGGGCGCGATCCAGGGTGGCGATCTGATCGGTGAGGCGGCGCTCTTCGACCGCCTCGGTCTCCAGAGCAGAAAGAACCTGACGTACTTCCGCCAGCTCGGCGTTCAGCCTCGCGACGTCTTCCCGTGCCTTGACGAAGGGGCTGGTCTGGGCTGAATGACCGCCGGGATTGACCTTTGCGCGAAGCCATTCACCGAGGCGCTGGAGTGCTTCCTGCGCGCTTGTCTCGGTACCAGCCGAACCGGTCAGCCGCTCCAGCTTGCTCTTCAGTGCGTCGACGTGATCTTTCCCCAGGTGGAGGTCGCCCTGGTTGATCCAGGCGCTAGCACGGAAGACGCTACGGGAGAGACCGAGGTGCTGATCGGCGAAGTCGACCCAGCCGTGGTGACCAAGCGCGTAGTTGCGGGTCACGTCTGTCGCGCCGGGATAACGATAGATCGTCGTGCGCTCCTCCGCGAAGTGCCGGACGATCTGGTACTGTTCGCCGTTATTCAGGCAGACGTGCAAAGCCCCGCGGTACGGTCCTCCCTGCCACGGGCTGAAACGCTCTTTCAGGCGATTGTGGATTCGTGAGTTGCCATCCTCGGAGAACCCGAAGAGCAGGGCGATGATCGCCTCCAGGAGCGTCGATTTCCCGGCTTCGTTCGGTCCACTGATGACGTTCAGTCCCGGAGAGAACTGGATCTTCCGATCGGTCAGCCGCCCGAACCTGCCGAGGTCAATCCACTCGATCTTCACTTCAGGATCACCTCGTGACCGTGGAATGCCGCGAGCCCCGCGGCCAGAACATCCTCCCATCGTCGGGCGTCGCTCCCATCCGTGGCCTGCGCGATCTTCTCGCGCACGGCTCGAACGAACGCGCCGAGTGTCGTCCGCTGACGCGCCAGGCTGTCGAGGTCCTCGGCTGGCCAGACGTCCAGCGCAAGGTCGACGTCGAGCCCATCAAGCGCCTCCCGGATCGCCTCGGGGTGAATCAGGAGCTCACCCTGGAGGCTTCCAAGCACGCGCAGGCGCACGTCGTTGCCATCCCATTGTGCGCGCTGTGCTGCGAAAAGCTCGGACAGCTCGCGTATGGTGCTGATCGACGAGATGTCGATCTCCGCGTGGATGACCGTGCGCCGGGCGAGCGCAAGGTGCTGGATCGAATAGCCAGATCGACTGATCTCGACGAGAAGCGCGCCGTGCGATCCGACTTCGCTGAGGTCCAGTGGCTCGATACTTCCCGGGTACGCGAAGCGGCGAGTCTCCTCGACGCGGCACTCGTGGACGTGGCCGAGCAACGCGAGGGCAAGTCCCGAGCGCTCGATCTCCTCGGGAGCAAGTGGGCCATATGGGGAGGAGCTCTCCCCATCCATAATGTCGGCGTGAAGGAGTGCGAGGTGCAGACCCTCGCCGTCGACCCGGAAGTTCTCCAGCGGCGATTGATATCGCTCTGGACCAATGAACGCCGCTCCCCAGATCGTGCCATCGGCCACGGGGCAGGGCCGGGGAGGCGCATCGCGAAAAATGTGAACATTCGAGGGCCAGGAGATCCGGTCGTAGAGGCAGCCAGTACTGAAGTAGTCGTGATTGCCCGGAGCGATCAGGACAGGAATGGGTCTGACCCGTGCAAATGTTGCCCGCAAGAACTCGCCGACTGCCGGCGGAGCGTTCTCCCGTTCAAAGAGGTCGCCCGCGATGCAGATGGCGTCGACCCCGTAATCTCGGGCACAGTCGACGGCGCGGGTGAGCGCGTCACGCAGCTCCCGGCGGCGTTCGGCGCCGCGCGCGTGGCCGAGCCACTTGAAGGGACGTTCGAGGTGTACGTCGGCGATGAGCAACAGGCGCATCGAGCTCTCTCCGAAGATCCACTGACGTGTCCAATGAGGCGTGGGATCAGACCCTGTAGCGAGCTGACTACCAGGCAGCTTGGCGATTATAGCACGGAAACTCCCCCGTGCGTGCGTAGGTGTTTGAACGTGTTTTGCTAGGAATAGCTGGCTACAGGGTCCCTCCACGGCACCCAGCCGTGAGTACTCTTCCTCTCTCGCCAAGCACATTACCTGACCGAGTAGCGGTCTGATCGGACATATTGCCGGAGCGTCTCCCGGACCGTGGCGGTCAGGGCCGGCACGTCGTGATAGATCACGACGTGACCACCAAGGGATGCGAAGACGAATCCGACGATGCTGACCGATCTGCCGGTGATGCGCTCCACGGCGAGCGCGTAAGCACCTCCCTGGAGGCGGTAGCTCGCCGCACGGGTGGCAAGATGCGCCGGATCGATCCGATCCGTCTTGAAGTCGACGATCGCCAGCGAGCCGTCAGACCGTTCGAAGAGCAGGTCGATTCGACCTTCCAGCAGGACGCCGTCAGCCTCGACGCCCACCGGCACCTCGTGCCAGGCCCGACCACTGGCCACGGCCTCCTGGACGATGGGGCTGGTCTGGATCGCCTCGACGAGGCGCCGCACCTCGTCCGCGTGCTCGACTACGCCGAAGCGACGCGTCGCGGCTTCGACAATCTCGGCGGGCATCGGGGTGCTTCGCGTGGTGATCTGGACCAGGCTAGCGTGAACCGCCTGCCCGATTCGGATGGCCGGGTCGGAGTCGATCGTCGCAATTGCGTCTTCCGGTTCGGGTGAGATCGTCGGCTGCCAATCCTCCCCGACGACCTCGGGGGCGGACCTCGAATCTAGCTGTTGAGCGCTATCGCGCGATGCGAGGTCGGTCGCGGTGACGAGCGGGGCGGTTCCGAGCCGGTCGATCAGTAGCTGTCGAGCTTCCAGCCACTGTCGCTCCTCGAGGGCGTGCTCATCTGGGCTCAGTGAGCCCGGGTCGACGATCCGCTCGTGCTCGGCGGGGCCGTCGTTCCTGGCCCGGTCGAGCTCCAGGGCGTGGCAGAGAGGCTCACCGCACGTATCGAGTGTCTCGGCAATGTGCGCCGCATCGCACGGGCCGCGACCGCGACAGAGGCAGAGGACGAGATGGTCGCGGGCACGCGTGGTTGCCACGTACAGGAGGCGCACCCGTTCAGCGGCGTCCATGGCCTTCTCACGGTCCTTCGCTGCCTTGTATCCCTCGGTCTCGAAGGCACCGCAGCGAACCTGGAGCGTGCCGGTGTGACGATCCGCCAGGACGGAGATGGTCGAATGATTGCTGCCTGGTGGCGTGCCCAGGCCAGTGAGAATGACGATTGGAAACTCGAGTCCCTTGGCGCCGTGAATGGTCAGGAAGCGCACGGCGTCTTCGTCCGCCTCGGGGAGTGGCGTCTCGGTGTCATTCACCTGGATCCGCTGGAGACCCTCGATCCAGTCGACGAAAGCGCGCAAGGTCGTACGACCAGTGCCGTTGAAGAGACGCGCCTGGGAGAGGATATAGCGGAGCCGCCGCCAGGCTTCGCGCGGCCGCGGCTGCCCGAACGCCTGGACCGCGAGCATGCGCTCGCGCAGGAATGCCTCGATCGTCGCCGCAGGCGACCGGCTCGCCCGCGTAGCATGGAAACGATGTAGCGACGCGAAGGCGTCGGCAACGGGCCCGTCGGGACCGGTGCCTGGCTCCTCGTAGTCCAGCTTGCCACCGGCCTCCACCCAGCGCAGGAGATCGACGTCAGAGCAGCCGAACGCGGGCGACCGAAGCGCAGCGACAAGCGCGACCTGATCGGAGGGATCCTCGATGGCACGCAGGCACGAGAGGAGGTCGCGCACCTCCTGAGTGGCCAGGACGAGTGAGCCACTCTCCATGCGATAGGGAACGCCAAGGCGCGCGAACGCATCCTCCAGTCCACGAAGGTTTGAGCGCCTCGGCATCAGCACACAGATGTCGCGGTTGCGGGCCCGGCGAAGCCCGCCGTTCTCGTCACGCACCAGCCAGCCATCCGCGACGATCTGGCGGGCGATCGAGGCGACAATATCCGCCTCGGTCGCTCGGACGTCGGCAGCCTTGCCGTCAATGCGATCCCCGACGCGGTAGACGCCCCAGCGTGCGCCGTTCAGATCGACCGGTGGATCCGAGGGCTGCAGGTCGACGTACGCGACCTGGACGCCACTCTCGTAGCGCATGTGCTGGCGGAAGTGGTAGTTCACCCAGCGGAGCACCGGCGGAAGCGAGCGAAAGTTCTGGACGAGACCCGCACGCTCCTCCGCGACCGCCTGCTCGTAGATTCTGGTGTAGAGCCCGATATCCGCGCGGCGAAACCGGTAGATCGACTGCTTCGGGTCGCCGACGACGAAGAGCTTGCCGGGCACGAGCTGCAGATCCCGCCAGTCGCGGGCGTCGCGCTGATTTGGATCTGCGGCAAGGAACCAGACGATCTCGGCCTGGAGCGGGTCAGTATCCTGAAACTCGTCGACGAAGATCCGGTCGAAGCGGCGTTGAGCCTGGGCGCGGACGTCCGGGTTATCGCGGAGCAGGTCGCGAGCCCAGGTCAGAAGGTCGTGGAAGGTCGCGACGCCCCGCTGCCGCCGCTGGTCGGCAAAGTCGAGGGTGAAGTCACGGAGGTAGCCAAGGAGCGCCACGAAGACAGCGGTACGGTGCTCCTCGAGGACCCGCTCGATCTCGGCCTGAGCCGACCTCAAGCAGCTTTTGATCCGCTGGCAGGCATTGACGCCGCTGGCGTCTGATCTCCAGTCACGCTGATTCCCGTGGGTGACCTTGATGTCGATAGCCTGGAGCGCCACCAGCGCGCCGTTCTCGTCCGTCGCGTTGACCATCCGGGTCGCCGCGACCTGCAGGTCGCGAACATGCTGGGCGAGCAGGTCAGTCTCGGGGTTCTTCGCCAGGGGAAGGAGCTCGCGCAGCTCCTGGATCTCGCTGCCCCACCTCTGGGCAACCGAGCGCGGGTCCTCAGGGTGGGGAGCCGGCCAGGTCGTCGCACGATCGAGCAGATCAGCTTGATCCTGGAGGCCCTTCGCAAGGGCACGCAGCTGATCGAAGGTCATGCCGAGGAGCAGAGCGCGGCGAATGACAGCGCGACGAGAGCGGTTGTCCGGATCATCGGAGGGAACCTCGTCGTAGAGCCAGGACCGAAACCGCTCGTCGAAGGCGAGATCGGATTGGATCGGGTCCCAGACCTCGAAGCCGGGCGGCAGACCTGCCTCGATCGAGAAGGTGCGCAGCAGGGTGCCAGCAAAGGCGTGAATGGTCTGGATCGTCGCCAGATCGACCTCCCGGGCAGCACGGGAGCAGCGCTCGCGCTTCACCTCGTCGGGTGCCTCGCTTGCCGCTTTCTCCAGCCCGCGCCGTACGCGCTCGCGCAGCTCTGCTGCCGCGGCCTCGGTGAAGGTAATCGCGGCCAGCTTCTCCACGCATAGCTGTCCTTCCGCGACGAGTGACACGATGCGCGCGACGAGTTCGGTTGTCTTGCCGGTGCCCGCGCCGGCTTCGACGAAGAATGTGCGGTCCAGCTCGCGACGAAGGCGCAACCGCTCCTCGTGATCGATCGGGACAGGCGCTCCGTCGCCGAATCGAACGATTGTCCCGTGGCTCCGCTCACGGAGAGGAGATCGCTCCTCGAGCGAGAGCGCGGAAGCACCTCCCTCACTCACCGCCGAAGAGTCGGGCTGGGGGCGGGTCGATTGTGCTCCGAGCACCTCATCACCCATCGCTCGTCACCATCGTCGACGTTAGTTGCGAATGGAGACTGGCGAGCGGATCGGCCTGCTTGCGCCTCCAGAGCGCATCGCGCTGCGAATGAGCCGGGCAAACACGGTCGAAGTCGCAGTGGCGACAGTTGGCGAAGGTGTCGTTGTCGGCCGCTCCTGGAACCTGTGGGAAGGCACCCAGGCGGATGCCACGTACGATCACGCTCAGCACCTGGTCGAGACGGGCCGCGACAGTGTCTTCATCGGCGGATGGTCCGAGCTGCTTGAACTGACCTTTCGCCGTGATGAACCAGAACGCAGCTCCAATACGGGCCAGGCGAGGTAGATTCTGGCGGACGGCGCGACCGTAGAGTGCGAGCTGGACATGCTGGCCGGCAACGACCGGATCCTCGTGCAGGCCCTGGTAAGGGACAGCCGAGCCGGTCTTGTAGTCGAAGATGTGGGCGCGACCGCTGGCAGTGTCCAGGTCGATCCGATCGATCACGCCACGGAAGCGGATCTGCGAGGCAGTCACGGCGGCCTCGAGAGATGGTGGCGGCGAAATGTCATCCCCGCGGTCGTCGGCGCCAGTGCTCTCACACGACCGCGCAGAGGCAATGGCGTGATCGGCCGATCCGGTTGCCAGCGAGACGTTGAGTGCCGGCCAGGAGCCCGGGCCTTCGAACCCGAAGGCCTGCTCGAAGTACGAGGGCACCAGTGACTGCTCGATCCGCCACTTCTCGTCTTCGATCAGGAACGCCGCCAGGTCCGCGAGAATACGCTGCCGCGTGTTCTCCCAGGCAAGTGGATGGCCGGTGACGCCTCTGGCCTCGATCTCGGTAAAGTGCTTCGCGGCAATGCGTTCGAGAAGCCTGGCGTCGTCCGGGCCGTAGCGATGGTCGGCGCGAGCCGCGTCACCCTGGTAGAGCTCTCGGAAGAACTCCTCCAGAATCGCGTGGATCAGCGAGCCCCGCTCGAGTGCGTCGATCGTCCACGCATCCTCCGGCCGTTCAGTCGGCTCGACTCCCAGGACCCGCTCGAGGAAGTATCGGAAGCCGCAGGTCGCCCAGGACTGAACGGCCGAGGCAGAGATCGCCCGTCGGCCGTCGAAGATGCTGGCGAGGCGGTGCGCCTGCCCGGCCAGCGCGCTCACATTCCCATCGAAGGGGCTCAGCCGCGAGGAGCGCCGCTCGCGCATCAGCTCGAGCGCGCGGCCAAGTGGCAGGTCGTGCCTTCGTGCCAGCGGGTGAAGGTGCAGTGGTCGGCCAGCCTGGAACCAGCGCGCGGCCTGCTGGAGACGACGGTCCTCGAGGTCGGCGGGCGAGACCTCGCGCGATACGCCCTGGAGCGCCGAGTGGACCACGCGCAGCCAGGGATACTCCGATGCACGGAGCGACATGAACTCGGTCGCGCTCAGTGTGCGACCAGCGCGAATGCTGGCGATCTCGAGCAGCCAGCGCGATGGAAATGCGGCGCGCGTGCCGTCCGTATCAGACGTCGAAAGGGTGATCGCTCCGTGATCTGCGGTGGCGAGTGCGAGAAGGAACTCGTGGCGCTCCCGAGCGAGCTGCTGCTGCCCTCGATTGAGAGGATCGCTCGCGCTATCGGGGAAGAAGGGATCAACCGTGGACGAGGGTGGAAACACACCCTCGCGCATGCCCAGCAGGTAGACGCGATCAAACACGAGGCCGGCGACCGCGGTGACCGGCTCGATGAGGATGCCATTGCCTGGCTGGCCAGTCGGAAGGCGATGTGAGTCGAGCGTCGAGGCCAGCGCGGCGAGAAAGTCCGGAAGGGTCGGTCTGAACTCCGGATCAATGCGGTCTGCTTCGCGCAGGCTTTCGAGCGCCCGGTCGACCTCGATGGCCGCTGCCGCGTCGTCCTCGGGCCACGCGTCCGGTGGACCGACGTAGCGGTCACGGAGACGGCGTGCCCAGTCGACGAAGGTAGCCCACGTCACGTGGCCCGATGGAGGCTGGAGATCTGCTCCGAGCGCGGCGACGAACTCCGCGATGATGCGCGCGGCACTGGCCTGTCGTCGTAGTCCCTCGATCGCGGCGTCGGCCCGCCCTTCTCGTTCGTGCTCGCGCACCCTCTCCTGAAGGGCAGCGGCGTAGGCGGTCAGTCGCTCCTCCCACTGCTCGAGGCCCCATACGACGTTTGCCGCACGCGAGAGTCGATCCCAGCTGGCGGGTGGGATGGTTCCCGCCGGAGACTCGAGGATTGGTCCGGTCTCGAGCCACTCCATGAGCGCGTCGCGCGCAAACCTCCGCTCCGGTAGCTCGACGAGGCCGAGCAGGCAGCGCCCCGGCCGGGTCTGGTCGAGGCGCTTCCCTTCCGAAGACGACCACGGCAGTCCAGCCAGGTCAAGCATCTCGCGGACCAGTAAAGCGTAGGGCTCATCCTGACGATACAGAATCGCGGTACGATGCAGCGGGACGCCACGTGCGAGGTCTTCCGCGATGCAGCGGATCACCTCGCGAACCTCCTCGGCCGGGTCTGGTGCGCGCAGTATCCGCACCTCCGCGCGCAGAGGCAGTTTGTCTGGTGGCGGGTTCCGCGATGGTAGCTCGATCCCGAGCGAGTCGGCGAGGCAGCGTGCAATCGCTTGACCTGGCTCGTCACCGGTCCCCTGCGGATCGGAGAGATCAGCGAGCGCAGCATAGAACGGAACCCAGCGCGCGGCGGCAGCGAGACATCGCGCCTCGGCAGGATCGACGCGCGTTGGTAGAAAGAGGATGAGCGGACCGAACCGGGCAAGCCCCGAGGGCGCGGAACGCACGTGGCTCAGGTCTTCGGCGGCTCGGTTGGCCCGCCGGGTCGGATTGTCGTAGCCCGCGGTGATCGTCTGGAACTCGCGGTAGACCTCGAGGGCGGCTCGGGCAGCTCTGCTCAGCTGCGACTCGCTCAGCGCGTCCACGTCGACCTCGCATCGCCGAAGCTCGCGAAACAGCTCCACGAGTGCCTGCTGAAGCGAGTAATGGCTGGCTGTGCTGAAGGCGCTGGCGTGTCGCCGCAGAGCCTGTCGCACGGCGCCCTCTTCGAGGACTGGCAGGAGCGGCGGAATCCGCTTCGCAGAGGACGTCTGCACGACGGATGCGATGAACTGGCTCAGTCGGCAGGTGATCACATTGACGTATCCCCCGCGCCGACCGAGGTGCCAGTGGACCATCCGCCCCGCGTAGTCATTGGGAACAAGCACGGTGACCGGTTGGAACGGGTCAGCCTGCTTCAGATCCCTGACCACGCCGTCAAGCCAGGTGAAGGCGTCTGGTCCGGGCCGAACGAACGCCAGATGTGCTCGAGGTGCCTGATCCAGCCTCAACTGGGAACCCTGCCGTACCATCAGCCCGAGGTAGGCAGGCTTATCTTAGGCCTTTCGTCTGGTTACCGTCAACGATTGCACCCTCGTTTGCCAGGAAAATTAACGGAGTTCACATGACGTCTCGTCTCCACGCCCCTGGACGTGGAAGGAGGGTGGGCAAGCGCGGGTGGCGCATCGCCTGGAGAACCTCCCGGCTGCGCGGCTGGCTATAATAGCGTCGATCAGGTGGCCGGGAGACGGCTGATATGGCGTCCGGGTGAAGAGGCGCCGATTCGCCGCCTGGGTCATCCCGCTCCGTGGCGCGGAAGCTCTGACCCAGTGCGATCGATCCCAGAGGGCCTTCGCCGACGGTCGGGGTGACGACGTATCACTGTTCTTCCGAAGCCGGAATGATAGGCAGCGCTTAACACCTGGATGCGAGATGACGGGGAAGGTGCCCTTCGACATCGACGTTGTTATGCGGCGCATCCGTGAGGCGGTTCGTCCGTTTCCGAAGGCGGCGCTGTTCGAGCTGGCCGAGGAGGGCTTCGATTCGCCATTCGAAGTGCTCGTCGCTTGCTTGATCTCGGTCCGGACGCGTGATGAGGTCACGCTCCCGACTGCTCGACGCCTCTTTGCCGTGGCGCGGACTCCTGCTGGTGTCCTGCAGCTCAGCTTCGCGGAGCTCGATGCACTGATCCGTGCTTCTTCGTTTCACGAAGCCAAGTCGCGGCAGATCCTGGAGATCGCGCAGCGGGCCGTCGACCAGTACAGCAGCGCCGTGCCCTGCGACGAGAGTATCTTGCTATCGTTCCGGGGAGTTGGGCCCAAGTGCACCAATCTGGTCCTGGGCATCGCGTGCGATCAGCCGCGTATCGCAGTCGACGTCCACGTTTTTCGCGTGACCAACCGGTGGGGCTACGTTCACGCCGCGACACCCGAGCAGACGATGGTCGAGCTCGAGGCGAAGCTCCCGAGGCGTTACTGGGTCGAGATCAATCGCGTGCTGATTCCGTTCGGCAAGAATGTCTGCACCCCGCGGCTGCCGCGCTGCTCAACCTGCCCGGTACTCGAGATGTGTCAGCAGGTCGGGGTCACGGCGCATCGATGAGATGATCTGAAGAGAGCCTCCCACTCCTCCCGACTGATGCCCGCAACGCGCAGAACTGGCCGTTACCGGTCGGCACCGATAGCGTCGTCGAATGCATGGGCGATTTGCATCTTCGGGCGAACTACGCTATACTTACGAACGATAAGCTTCCTGGTGGTTGGAGCGCGGTCGTCCCACCCGTTCCCATCCCGAACACGGTCGTGAAAGGCCGCAGCGCCGACGATTCTGGCGGGGCAACCCGCCGGTAAAATAGGTCACTGCCAGGAAGCTTTTTCATTTGTGCATTTCTACGCGTGTAACCTCGAACGCCAGAGGTGGTACCGTTCGCTGCTGCGCGCGGTCTGTCTCGCCCTCAGGTCGTTCTGATCCACTCGCGACATTGCTATACTCAATCGAATCACGAGGCATCGAAAGCTCGTCAACGTTTTCCCGTGGAGGAGAACCGCCTTGTCGATGATGCACGTCACACCCCGCTATGCCTTGCCTCCTCGTGACGCGGCTCTCACGGATTATCGTCTATTGCCCGGCGCTCGTTCAGAAGACCGTACTGGAGGAGCGGAGGTGGCATGGGCACGCTAGACGGTCGCAGATTCGTCATCGTCGGTAACGGTATCGCCGGAACAACCGCTGCGGAGCAGATTCGGAAGGCAGACGCGACTGCCTCCATCAAGCTGATCACCAACGAGCCCTACTCGCTGTACAATCGCATCGCCCTGCCGCCGTTCCTCAAGCAGAAAGTCACCCAGCAGAAGGTCATGATCCGGAGCGTCGCCTGGCACCAGGAGCGGGCGATCGATCTGATGCTCGAAGAAACCGTGGTGAGTGTCTGCACGTCCAAGCAAGAGGTTTACCTGGCCTCGGGCAAGGTCTTTCCTTACGACGTGCTGCTGATCGCGACCGGTGGCCGCCCGAATCCCCTGCCGAACGCGGGAGGACTGGCGAACGTCTTCAACTTCCAGACGCTCGACGATGCGCTGGCTATCTCGGCGCAGATCGAGCGGTCGACGCACGCCTGCGTCGTCGGAGCGAGCTACATCTCCTACGAGCTGACCGAGGCATTCCGCTCGCGGGGCCTGAACACCACCTGGCTGATGCGGGGCCCGCGCTTCCTCCGACGCGTCCTGGACGAGGAAGGTGGGGCGCTGGTCGACCGTATCGCCGAGAAGCACGGTGTCCGCGTCGTCCACAACGTCGAGTGCGCCGAGGTGCGCGGCCGCGACGGCAAGGTCACCGAAGTGCTGACCACCGATGGCCAGACGTTTCCCTGCGACCTGCTCGGCGTGGGCGTGGGGATCACGCGCAACGTCGAATTTCTGAGAGGCAGCGGGATTCAGATCAACAGTGGCGTGATCACCGACGAGTACCTCCGCTCGAACGTGCCCAATGTGTTCGCGGCGGGCGATGCTGCGGAGTATTACGATCCCTACGTTGGCCACCACATCCTCATGGGTACCTGGGATAACGCGACCAACCACGGGAAAGTCGTTGGTCAGAACATGGTCGGCGCCAGCATCCCCTACGACGACGTTCCAACCTACTCGACGACGCTGTTCCACAACCGGATCATGGCGTTCGGCGCGACGCCGGAATCGAACCCCGAGGTCGAGTCAGTGACCTGGCTGGACGAGCCATCCGAGAGCTATCGACGGCTGTTCTTCCAGGGCGAGCGGCTGGTCGGGGGCGTGATCATCGGGCAGCGCAAAGGCTTTCCCAAGCTGATCGACATGATCAAGCAGCGCACGCCGGTAAAGAAATCCGAACGCGAGCAGGTGCTGGCGCAGACGCTGACGTGAAGTTTCCTCCCGGTGGTCGACCGGCACCGACCGATTCCCAGACGGCTCGCCCGGATCGCTTGCGATGCGGTATGCATCGCCACGAAAGTATCGGCCGGGCGGAGGTTGCCGCCTTCGTGCGCTTTCCAGGGCCCGGGTGCGAGGCCTGGTCACCTCTGGACGTTGCCGCGAGCGTCGACCGACGGAGGATCAGCCCATCGCCCAGGTCTCGAAGGATCTCTGTCGGCATTCGCTCTCTGTCCTCGCTGACTGACCTCTTCCCGGCAGCAGGCCTCCCATCGTCAGTCCGCGTTCGTGCCAGGGGAGCGGCAATGCTCCCGGCGCGGGTGGTGTCAGCGCCGTGATCGCCTCGACCTTTATAACGACACGGTCAGGTGGCAGATGACACCCACCACGCCCTCGACCTCCCGGGCGTCGTCGCAGGCCTGCTGGATCTGCTCTTCGGATGGAACCGTGCCCTCCAGGTAGACGACGCCATTGGTCACGCCCACGACGACGTTGCCAGCGTACACGGCTGGATCGCTGTCCAGCACGCCCCGAACGTCGAGGGCGATGGCGCGGTCGGGACGTGGGCTTTCCGATGCTACCACGATCTCGTTGATCACGTCGACGACGCCGGGGATCTGTCGCGCCTCCCGCTCGGCCAGGATTCTCTGCTCCGTGGAGGGGACCGTCCCGCGGAGATGGACGACTCCCTGGCCGACCAGTACGGTAACCTTCGTCGCGTCGATCCGCGGGTCCCGACACAGTGCGTCGAGAACCCTCTGGAGAATCTGTCGGTCAGCTCGCGAGCCCCTCATCTGGCTGTGCTCCTCGCGTGTCCCTTGCCGACACGGTGCTTCGGTTTCTGGTCAGATCCTGACGGCCCGCGCGGCATCCTAACCGCCCATTCGTCTTGTCGCGGCGTACCGACCGCGCGGGCCTCAGGGTGAGCCTGCCAGCTGCCCGGGCGCACAGCGGCAGGGAGGTGCGACGATACCATCTCCGGGTGGCCAGTGAGGCATCGTCCCGCCGACCGCGAGGCGCGGTCTCTGGCTTTCGACGCGCCGGGTCGGAGCTCCGTCGCTGACGCTGGGAATGGCATCCACCGCGGACTGGTGTATCTTCATCCGGCTTCCAGGTGACCCATCGCACGAGTCGTACCGATCGCGCTCTTTCGACCGGTTCCCGCGCGGACATCGTCGATTCTGGTCTGCTTCTTGCCGAGCGCTGCCTGGCACGTCCAGAGCTGGGCTTGGCGCTGCTCGTGGAGCAGGCCCGAGCCAATCCGCTGCCTGTGCCAGAGCCAGTCACTCGTGCTTCGGAGGTGAGCTTCCTTGGCGATGCTCTATAACTACGGGCGGGCAATGGCCACGCCGAACTTCCCCTACTGGGGATCTGCCGGTCTTGGCGGGTTCGGTCCCTGGATGGGTGCCCTCGGGACCTACGGACCGCTCCCTGCCATGGGTCCACCGTTCTGGGGCTACGGGACGTTTCCGGGGGTGGGCTCCCCGTTCTGGGGATACGGTCCGTTCCCCGCGGCGGCACCGTGGTATGCTCCGACCTTTGTTCCTCGGTCGGATGACGAGATCCGCGAGTTTGTCCAGCGCACGCTCGTCAGTGATCCAATGATCCCACCCGAGACGACCATCGACGTGTCGGTCAGCAACGGCGTCGTGACGCTTACCGGCACGGTTCCGTCCAAGCGGATCAAGCACGCGGCGGGCGACGACGCGTGGTGGATCCCTTCCGTGCTCGACGTTCACAACGAGATCGAGGTGACGCCGCGACGCTAGAGTGTTGGGGCACGAGCCCAATGCTCTGAACACTCAGTCGGATTGCTAGGAGAGAATGGCATGTACAACTACGGGCAAGCATTCGGCGGATTCCCGCCGACCATGGGCGCGGGTGCAATGATGCCGATGGGCTACGGATTTGGTCCTGGCTTCGGCGCGTTCCCACCGTTCTGGAATCCATTCTGGTATGCGTCGACGCTCGGGCTAGGCTGGGGGCTTGGCGGGGCGCGGCGGTGGGGCGGAACCTACTCTCCACAGTTCATCATGAGCGGTCTGCCTACCGACGAGGAGATCGAGGAGATGGTCTACGACTCGATCGACTCCGATCCGATGATTCCCTACGATGCGGATATCGAGGTGGAGAGCGACGCCGGAACGGTGACCTTGCGTGGCACGGTCGCGAGTAAGGCGATCAAGCACGCGGCGGGGGACGACGCGTGGTGGATCCCCGGTGTCAACGACGTGCGCAACGAAATTCAGGTCGAGCGCAGACGCCCCGCACCGGAGGAGGCTGCCGCGCGGCCTGCCCGGGCCGCGGCGGTTGGCGGCCGCCGGGCGCGAGCAACCGCGGCAACGGCCTGAGATTCTGATCGGCGCGGAGAGGGGGGCACCTCACGGCGTCCCCCCTCTCCCTCCGCGCGACCGCGACGAGGCCCACTGAGCCTTCCCGATTCGTAGATCTGCCGGCTGGTTGCTTCGATCTTCGGCTCCTCGGTCGTGACGTCGTGGATCCGGTAGCGCATCGCAACCGTGGCGATCAGATCCGCGGCAGCCGCCTCGGCGCAGCGGTGTGACGCAGGTGCACACCGCATCTATCCCGCGTACCTCTCCATCGGATGGCTGGCGATCGTTAGCTCACCACGGGTGAAGACGTCCTCGACCTCGTTGCTCTGGATCGTCCGGGAGCGCGAGGCCGCGTCGACCGGCCGCCAGTCGAGCCGGGGGGTCTCGCGCAAGCGTCGGGCCTGGAGCAGGCTATGCGACCCGTCAGAAGGATCCGGCGCGACGAAGCCCCTGAGCGCGCGCACGGGCGACGTGACCAGCTCCCCGCGTCCACGTGGGCCGGCTGTCCGGAACGCGCTCGGATTGCTCAAAAAGCGCTAGGCGACGCATCCCGCGCCGATCAGGATCACGCCGATGACCATCGCCAGCCAGGTCAGCGGCGACCCTGGCCAGCCTCGACCGAAAGTGAGCTGGCCGACCAGAAATATCGGGGCGGATCGTATAGAGCAGGAGGGAAAGCACGCGGCCGTAATCGCGGGCGAGCCAGAACCCGAGGTACGAGAACGGCTTCGACAGGTCCGAGACGACGTCGCCGGTCCGGATGGCCGCCTCGACGTTCCACGAGCCCAGGAGCGCCACGATCACGGTCAGCGCACGAGTCACCCACCTGCAGGTGACTCGGCCCTTGCACCGCCGTCGAAGTTGGTGCTCCACGACTGGTACAGCCCCCGACCCGACGCCAGGACGCACCCCGACTCCTCGGCTACGGCAGCTGCGGCCGTCGGTCAGCCCACGGCGCCGCTTCCTCGAAGGCCGCGGCCGCGCGGAGAACCAGCGCGTCCTCGAAACGGCGACCGACGATCTGGAGGCCGATCGGGAGACCGTCAGAGGTCCAGCCGCAGGGTACGGTAGCGGCGGGCTGGCCCGTGAGGTTGAACGGGGAGGTGAACGGCGTCCAGCTCAGGCCGTCGGGTTTGCGGCCGGCGATCTCTCGCGGCGCGTTGAGGCCCACCTCGAACGGCGGCACCGCGATCGTCGGGGTCAGGAGCAGATCGTAGCGTTCGAAGAACCGCCGCGCCGTGTCGTAGATCTGAGCTCGGGCCTGATAGGCGCGCGCGAGGTCGAAGGCAGTCAGCGAGCGGGTCGACCGAACAAGCGCGGCGAGACCCGGGTCGATCCGGTCTTCCCAGCCAGCCGGCTGCGCGTCGAGCGCTGCGCTAATCGCGGCGTAAAACAGCGGCTGCCAGGTCGGACCGACGTCTGGAAAGCCGGGCGCCGCTTCGTCGACCGGTCCCGCCAGATCTTCGAATCGGCGGGCAGCATTTTCGCAGATCGCCCGCACTGCAGGGTCCACGACAGCGTAGCCCAGATCGGCGCTCCAGGCCACGCGCACCCCACGAATGCCAGATCCAATGCCGTCGAGGAAGTCGATCGGGCCAATCGGATAGCTGTTGCGATCCCGGCGATCGTGGCCAGCGATGACGTTCAGCATGAGCGCCGCGTCGCGCACGGTACGGGTCATCGGTCCAGTGTGCGAAAGCGCTTCGGCCCAGCTCGGCGGGTAGGACGGCACCAGTCCGAACGTCGGCTTCAGCCCGAAGATGCCACAAAACGACGCCGGGATGCGGATCGATCCACCCCCGTCGGTCCCCACGGCAAGAGGCCCCAGCCCGGCCGCGACCGCCGCCCCCGCGCCGCCACTCGATCCGCCTGGCGTGCGATCCGGATTCCAGGGGTTTCGCGTTGGCCCGAAGAGCCGATTGTCGGTGACGCCCTTCCAGCCGAACTCCGGCGTGTTCGTCTTGCCGAGCAAGACCGCGCCGGCCGTGGCCAGTCGCTCCACCACCGGGGCATCTTCGTCCGGGATCGAGTCGGCAAATAGCAGTGAGCCGCGTGTCGTTCGGATGCCTCGAGTGATCAGCAGATCCTTGATCGAGACCGGGACCCCGGCGAGTGGACCGACGCGCTCGCCGCGCTGGATCGCCGATTCCACCTGCTGTGCGGCTGTCCGCGCGAGCTCTGCCGTCACCGTGCAATAGGCATTGATGGTTGGATTGATCCGCTCTATTCGCGCAAGGAACGCCTCGACGACCTCGACCGGCGAGAGCTCACGGGTCTGGATCTTCGCCCTCAGATCCATTGCCGACAGGTAACACAGGTCGTTCTGGTCCATCGCCCGTTCACCTCCTCGCGTGATGCGACGTGCAGCATCGAGAGAAAGTAGCTACCCGCAGCACCGCGGCGTTCCCGCTCTGGCTCTGGTCCCGTTACTTCGCGGGCAAGCTTCCCATGACCTCTTCAAGTTCGGGAAGCTCCGGGTTCAGCTCGCGTGCCCGTATCCACGCGCTCATCGCGCGGGTGTATTCGCCACGGTAGAGAAACTCGAGCGCGGCGAGGGCGTATCCCTCGTAGCGCCGGGGCGCCAGACGCTGAACCGTGAGGAACTCCCCGAGTGCTTCGTCTCCCAGGTCCAGGTCGAACCAGGCACGGCCGAGATCCAGGTGGGCTTCGACGTCGCTTGGCCAGCGCGCAATACGGCGAAGCGCGCGGCGGACGATCCTGACCGACTTCAGGTCGAGCGCGGCCGGACTCGTGGGATCGCGTCGGGTGACCTCCTCGAGCGTGCGCTGAGCGCGCCCCCAGGCGTGCCGCTTGATCTGGCCCTGCGCTTCACGATATAATCCCGTTTCGAAATCCGGTGCCTCCGTCTGGTCCTTGGCCGAAACCTCGGCTACCGTTACCTGGGGCTCCCCGGCGTCATAAGTCCGGAGCGCATCCGGATCTTCTGGCCCACCACGTCGTGGCGAGTGGAAAACTCTGCTAAGCAGAGAGGTACGCCGGGGTATTGGCGGTGGGCCGAGTGGTAGCTTCATGACGCGTCTCCTGTTCAGGGGATCTCATCATCCCCAATCCCTCGCGGTTTGCCTACCATGAGTTCCACCGAATTTCTCTGGCCGTTTCGGGTACCCGGTTTGGCTACTTTCGACGAATAGCGAGGGAGAGATGGATCTGTCTCGTGCATCAGCTGACAGTGCTGTTGGCGGATCGGGAGCCACGGTGGCTGCCCACGCGCACGCGTGTAATGCACCCGCGATAGAGCCCTCGTCGAGTGCAGCCGGGCAGTTCCGTGGTGTCGAGGAGGAGCTTCGGAATCTCCGCCGAGCCGTGTCGATTCGGGATGAGCTGACCCGTGTTGCGCTCGACGGTTACGGTTTCGGGCGTCTGGCTCTCGTGCTCGCGCAGTCTATCGGTAACCCGGTTCTCATCGAGAATCGCTTCTTCAGATTGCTCGGCTACGCCACGCCAAGCGGGCAGGGTCCGCGCGATGATCGGCCCGTTTCGACGGGTGCGCTCCTACGCGATGTTCGGGGCCACGCGCTCGGGCTGCAGCTCCAGGACGATCGACGGCCGATCGTCGTGCCGGCGCGGCCGGGGCGTGGAGCTGCCCCGCCGCGCCTGGTAGCGCCGGTCGTCATCGCCGACGACGTCGTTGGCTACGTTTCGATTCTCGGACGTGATCGTCCTCTCGAGCAGGCGGATTCTCTCGTCGCCGGACACGTGGCGCAGACGATTGCGATCGAGTTCGCGCGTCAGCAGGCAGCGCTCGAGACCGAGGTCAAGCTCGCGGGCAGCTTACTGGATGTCCTGCTGCACGGAGGCGACGTCTCGGCTGAGATGCGCGGCGCACGTGCGTCGCTGCTCAACTATGATACCGGCGCGTCCCAGGTGCTTCTGGTCGTTGAGCCGGATCCGACGACAGATCGTCGCCAGTCGGTACCGCTACGGGACCTGCTCACGCTCGTGAGGCCGTGGGCGCGGCGCATCGCGACCGGAAGCTTAGTCACCGACAGGGCCGGCCAGATTGTCGTGCTCCTGGCGGGCGAGGTGATAAAGCCGCGGCCGCGGCCGGCCCGCGCGTCCGAGAGGACGGCCAGGCCGGTACTTTCTCCTGGCTCTTCCACGCACGCCTCGGACGTGGCGCTGGCAGAGCTACTTCGACAGGAGATCGCCAGCATCGCTCCCGATCTCGTTGTCTCGATCGCGATTGCACCCCCGGTTCGCGATGCTCGCGAGCTCGGCCGCGCCTACGACAGCGCCCGTCGAGCACTCGCCGTTCTGAGGCTGCTAGGTGAAACGGGTCAGGTCGTCTCCACGACCGATCCACGTCTCGCCGTCTTCTTCCTGTTCGATACCACCAAGCCCGAAAAGCGGCGAGAGTTTGTCGATCTGGTGCTTGGACCACTGATCGCGTATGATCAAGAGCACTGCCGATCACTGCTGGTGACGCTTCAGGCCTACCTGGCGTGCGCCGGGAATCTCGAGACGACGGCGAGGATGCTCAACGTTCATACCAGCACCCTGAAGTACCGGCTCCAGCGGATCGCCGAGGTCGGCGGGCTGGACGTGCGTAACGCCGACGACCGGTTCAACGCGGCGCTCGCCCTGCGACTTCGCGCGCTCCTCGGAGATCACGCGTGTTCGGGCGGGTCGGGGGCTGCCCCGCGGTGATTACGCCCCTGCCGATCACGCGGAAGGGCTGCGAGGAAGCAGTGACGCTACGCTATCTCATCCGTTGCGGCGCGCGACTCGGGATATCGACCAGGAATTCAGCTTGAGGAGGAGCACGTGTACGAAGAGATCTTCCGCCTCGACGGGAAGCTTGCACTCCTACCGGGAGGGGCTGGCGGCATCGGCTCGGCACTCGCCCGTGGTCTCGCCGAGTTCGGCGCAGACGTCGTCGTGGCGGGGCGATCAGCTGAGCGTTCGGAAGCGGTAGCCGCGAGCCTTGCCTCGACGGGTCGTCGTGCGATGGGAATGGTGGTTGACGTCACCGATCCTGCATCGGTCGAACGGCTGGTCGGACGGGTCATGGACGAGTTCGGTCGGATCGATATCCTGGTCAACTGTGCCGGGACCAATGTCGAGGCGCCCGCGGAGAGCTTTCCACTCGCCGATTGGCGTCGGGTGATGGAGCTGAACGTCACCGGAACTTTCCTGACCTGCCAGGCTGTCGGTCGCATCATGATCTCGCAGAAGAGTGGCAGCATCATCAACCTGTCGTCGGTCCGCGGACAGCTTGCGATTCGTCGCGGCTACGCTGCCTACACCCCGAGTAAAGCGGCGGTGAATAATCTGACGCGACAGCTCGCGACGGAGTGGGCCCAGCACAACGTCCGGGTCAATGCGATTGCGCCCACGTTCATCGAGACGCCGCTGGTCGCGAACATGCTCGCAAACCCCGAGTTTCGCCGCAGCCTCACCGACCGAATCCCACTCGGCCGGGTCGGGGTGCCTGGCGACATCGTCGGCGCGACGATCTTCTTCGCTTCCCCTGCGTCTAGCTTCGTCACCGGACACATCCTGCTCGTGGATGGCGGCGTCACCGCCACACAATAGAGCCGTTTCGCTTCGCGCCCTAAACTGCACAGGAGGTAACATCGTGAAAATCGTTCTTGGCCATCGCCCCGACGAGAAGCGCTTGGAGATGTTCCGCGCGGCATATCCCGAGGTCGAGTTTGTCTGCGTCGGCTCGCCCGAGGAAGCGAAGCGTGAGATCGCCGATGCTGACGCCTACTTCGGAAACCCATCGCGCGAGCTGTACCTGGCGGCGAAGAGACTTCGCTGGATCCAGGCGCCGAGCGCGGGCATCGAGTTCGTCCACGGCGTTCCCGAGCTGATCGAAAGCGATGTCGTCGTCACAAATACACGCGGCGCCCACGCGGCGACGATCGCCGAGCACACCTTCGCCATGCTACTGTCGCTCACGCGGGCCTTGCGCTTTTTCGATCACGCCAAGGGGTGCCACACCTGGATTCGTGCTGATGGCTATCGGCGTGTATCTGGTATCGACGGCAAGACGATGGGCATCGTCGGATTCGGGAACATCGGTCGGGCGATCGCCAGGAGGGCGTACGGCTTCGAGATGACGGTCCTGGCGGTGGACGCCCAGGAGGTACCGGCGAACGAGCACGTGAAGGCCGTTTGGACGCTGGATCGCCTGCACGACATGCTTCGCGAAACTGACGTCCTGGTAATCAGTGCGCCGATCACGCCACAAACGCGCGGCATGATCGGTGAGACCGAGATTCGCCTCCTCAAGCCGGGCGCGTATGTCCTCGCCGTCTCACGTGGTGGGATCGTCCAGGAGCCCCCGCTGATCGCCGCGCTGAAGGACGGGCACCTGGCCGGAGCGGGTCTTGACGTGACCGAGACCGAGCCACTCCCCCCGGACAATCCACTCTGGGATATTCCAAATGTGATCATTACGCCTCACATCTCTGGCGGCTCAACCCTGACGACCGAGCTCATGTGGTCGATCTTTTTCGAGAATGTTGGGCACTTCGTTCGCAACGAGCCCCTGCGTAACCTGACGGATAAGCGGCTGGGTTATTAGCGAAGGGGCGAGGCGTCGTCGGCGACGGTGCCGGCGCGGAAGACGTGCGGGTGCCGTCGCGAGCGCTCTGACCGGCCCATGTGCCCGATGCAAAACGCGCCGACCGCGTCCGTGTCCCTGGCCCAATCAGGGCAATCCATCCAGGGGAAGGCACAAGGATGAGAACCCATACCGTGCGAGCTGGCGTGCGTGATCACGCGGCCGCGACTGGTGCGAGCCCTCTCGTCGTCTCAACGCCGGACCGCTCCCGCGTTCACCCAGCCCTGGACCTTGCTTCGGAGTCATCACTCGATGAGTACTGGCAGATTGACACGGTGCTGGGACCGGCGTTCGTCGCGTATAACGAGCAGGGTATCTCGGCGCTCATGCGCGCGGAGTCTGCATCCGACTTCGAGCAGGCGTTTCTCGCGCAGTTTGGGCGGCCCGCCCGGCCTGCCGTCGAGCCACCGGCGTCGCTCGTCCGCGCGGTCGACGACTACCTACGTGGAGCGCTCTCGGTCGGCGAGGCGAAGACACGGTTTCGATTCGACCTGCGCGGCGCCACCGAGTTCGAGCGAGACGTCCTTCTCAAAACCGCGGAGATCCCCTATGGGGAGGTCCGCTCGTACTCCTGGATCGCGCGCGAGGTTGGCCGACCGCTGGCGGTGCGTGCAGCCGGATCGGCAATCGGGCGCAACCCGGTGCCCTTGCTCATCCCTTGCCACCGGGTGATCCGTCGCGACGGACATATTGGCGAGTACGGTCTCGGAGGAGCGACCGCGAAGCGCGCGCTCCTGGCGGCCGAAGGGGTCGATCCTGACTGGCTGGAGAGGCTGGCCCGCGCTGGCATCCGCTATGTCGGCAACGTGGCGACGCGTGTCTACTGTTTCCCGACCTGCCACGAGGTGCGCCGGGTCTCCGAGGATGATACGCAAGCTTTGAGGTCCGACGGGGAAGCCACCGCTCTCGGTTACACCCCCTGCCCCGTATGCCGACCATTCGGCGAGTGGTCGTAACTCCGCAGCGAGGTCAGAACTTCCCGTCGCGCACCTCGAAATGGGTCGGCTTCCCCAGGACTCGCCCACCGGTCGCAACCCAGTGGGCTACCCAGCGAATCATCTGGTCGAGGGTCACCCGCGGATAGCCAAAGAGGCTGTAAGCGCGGGCCGCGTTGCTGAGGAGTGCTGTCGGGGCCTCCGTGCCAACCAGAGTGGGTGTGCGCCCGAGGAGCTGGCCAAAGCGCGTGGCAACGTAACGGATCGAGACTGTCTCGGGACCGGTGAGATTCAGCACGGCTGGTGGGCATGCGCACACGGTAAGTGACCGCAGAGCGATACGATTTGCGTCACCCTGCCAGATCACGTTTGCGTTGCCCATGGTCAGATCGACCGGTTCGCCCGTCCACACCTTCTGCGCGACGTCGAGCAGGATTCCATAACGCAGGTCGATTGCATAGTTCAGACGGAGGATCGTCACTGGCGTGCCGTATCGCTCGGAGAAGAACGAGACGATTCGCTCGCGGCCAAGACAGGACTGGGCATACTCGCCAATCGGATCCGCCGGCTGATCCTCGGTCGCTCCGCCCGACGCTACCGGAACGAGCGGGTAGACGTTGCCCGTGGAGAAGATGACCAGCCGCGATGTTCGATAGCGGCGCGCGACCTGCCCCGGGAGATAGGTGTTCATCGCCCACGTCAACGGCTCGGCTCCACTCGAGCCGAACTTTCGACCGGCCATGAAGATGACGTTCGGGGCATCGGGGAGACTGTCGAGCGCTCCATCGTCCAGAAGATCACAGCCGATCGTCTCGATCCCGGCGGCACGCAGCCGTTGCTCGACCGAGCGATCAGAGAAGCGCGACACGCCGACCACCCGACGTTTCGGTCCGCCGCGCTCGATCGCGCGGCAGGCAAGTCGCGCCAGTGTCGGACCCATCTTTCCGCCGACGCCGAGAATCAGAATGTCGCCCGGCACGTTGGCCAGAGCCTCGACGACGTCGTCGGTCGGGTGGGTCAGCAGGTCGTCTAGCTGCTCTTCGTCCTCGATCAGGTCGGGGAGCGTGGTCACGCGGCGCCTCACGTCGACCGGATGGGTTGCCAGGGTGCCGTCGCCACTATAGCGTCACCCCGGCTCACGATCAAGCGTATCTTCCGCGAACGGAAAAAATTGACGTTCACGGAAGATACCGGCATAATGTACGTACATGGAATCAAGAGCGAACACTCCTATGATATCACTGACAGCTTTCAATGAGCCTTCCTCCAACCTCCGTCCCATTGGCGTCGTGGCGCGGGAGGTTGGTCTAACTCCGCGGGCGATTCGCTATTACGAGGAGCTGGGTCTGCTTCGCCCGGCGGTGCGGGTCAAGGGTGCCGACCGCCTGTTCGACGAGAGTGACGTGCAGCGCTTGCGCGAGATCAAGCGTTTGCGAGAGGTGATCGGATTTTCCTTGAACGAGATTGCCGAGCTGCTCGACGCCGAGGATGTGCGTGCGCACTTGCGGTCCCAGTTCCGTGGCACGAATGATCCGGCGGTCAGAGTTCAGGTCCTTCGGGCCGCGATTGGGCTTGCCGAGCGGCGGCTCGCCATGATCGACCGGAAGATCGCGCAGGTCCAGGCAGTCCGGGCTACCGAGAAGCAGGGACTGGATCGCCTCCGCCAGCTCCTTGCCAGAGAGGAAGAGCACTGTCGCCAGATTGCCAGGAATCCGGCAGTCCCGGACGATGGGAAGAGCCTCGCCTCGATTCATCACACACAATCTGATGGAGGACCGAATTGCACGTGACTGGTCGGCAAGACCGGACCGATCCACCGGGGATGAACCCGCATCGTGACACGCAGCCAGAAAACCTGCACCGTCACGATCCCCGGGCATCCGTCGCGTCCGAGCTACCAATCTCAGGCAGCCGTCCGGCCAACAGGGCGGAGCGCGATGGTGCCGAGATGGCCGGCTATGAGTGGACCGCGCTCTCGGTCACGACGCTTGGAGCGTTACTCGCCGCGCTTCAAGGCTCTGCACTCCTGATCGCGCTGCCGGACATTCTGGTGCAGCTTCAGAGCAGCTTCCTCACGATCATGTGGATCCTCCTTGGCTACCTGCTGATCACCACGGCGCTGGTGCCGGTGATCGGGCGGCTCGCAGACATGTTCGGCCGGAAGAATCTCTACAATACGGGTTTTGCCATCTTCACGGCAGGGTCGTTGCTGGCGGGCCTCGGGCAGCCGCACCTCCACGGTATGGACGTCCTCGCTTTCCGGATGGTCCAGGGTGTTGGCGGTGCCCTGCTCATTACCAATAGCACTGCGATCGTCACCGATGCGTTTCGACGGGGACGCGTAGGGCTTGGCCTGGGCGTCAACCAGATCGCCGCGGCGGCAGGCTTCGTCCTCGGGCCCGTCGTCGGCGGACTGCTGACCGCTATCTCCTGGCGGTGGGTGTTTCTGGCGAATGTTCCGCTCGGGCTCTTTGGTACGTTCTGGGGTATTCGACGTCTGCGCGAGCCGGTCGGGCTGCCTGCTCACCAGCGTTTCGACTGGGGTGGCAGCCTCACCTTCACGATTGGACTTGGCTCTCTCCTCCTGGCGCTCAGTCTGCTCGCGTTTCCGGTCTGGGGATGGAACGTCATCGACGTGCTCTTCATCCTCGCGGTCGCTGGCCTGGCGGTCTTTGTCGCGATCGAGGTACAGCAGCCTCAGCCGATGATGAATCTGCGCCTCTTCGCGAATCGTCTCTTTGGCTTCGCCAACGCGAGCAACTGCCTGAACGGCGTGGCGCGTGGCGCGGTGCTCTTTCTGCTAATCTTCTTCCTGCAAGGCCCCTACGGGAAGGATCCACTCACCGCCGGCCTCATGATGGCGCCCTTCGGTATCGCCTTCATGCTGATCGGACCGATCAGCGGCTACCTGTCAGACCACCACGGTGCACGTGGACTCGGGACGGTGGGACTCCTGGTCTCGGCGCTCGGCCTGGGCGGGCTCGCCACGGTGACCGATCGCACCCCCTACTGGCAGCTCGCGATCTGGATGGCGATCATGGGTGGCGGGTCAGGCTTTTTCAACTCGCCGAATACCAACGTGATCATGACGTCGGTGAGGGCCGATCAGCGCGGAATGGCCGCTGGGATTCGAACCATGCTTGGGAATACCGGCCAGATGCTGAGCATCGCGGTCGCCTTTCCGCTTGTCCTGGCACAGATTCCCCAGGACGTGATGATGAAGATCTTTATCTATGGCGGCGGTATGGGGCAGAATCAGACTGCCCTGAGCACGTTTCTGGGCGGTCTCCACGTTGCGTTCCTGATCTCCTGCGCCGTGAGCATCCTGGCAGCGGCACTTTCCGCGCTTCAACCGTCGCACGCGCCCATCCTATCCGCTCGACTCCAAGCACAGGATGAGCCCGCCATGACGACCGAGGGCTCGTCGCCCCGCTAGCGCGAGACGCGCGATCGTCTCGGCTGCCTCGCTGACCCTCCCGGCTGGGGCACCACGCCGGGCTCAGATGGCGGCGGCCCGTCGAATCTGATCGCGCAGCAGAATCGTCTCCGCCAGGACGTCCACGTTGTTTGCACCGCGCCAGTCTTGCCAGGTGTACTCCAGGCAGATGTCGCCCGGGTACCCGGCGGCCTGCAGCCGCCGGACAATGTCGTCAAAGTCCAGCGTCCCGTCCCGGTGGCTTGCCTGCAGGTAGCCATTACGCGCCTGGCGCGCGTGAAAGTGACCCGCGTGCGGCACGAGGGGATGGACGTCTTCCGGGCGATAGCCGTTTGCCACGAAGTGCGAGTAGTCGAGCGTCAGGGTGAGGCCGGGCACTGACTGGACGAGCTCCAGCGCGCGAGCCGGCGGTTCGGCAACCGATTCGAGATGACACTCCACGCTCAGACGCAGGCCGGCGTCCTGGGCGATCGGCACGAGCCGCCGCAGCTCCTGGACCGAGCGTTCGAATGAGCGCTCGGGGCCCACCTCATCCCAGATCACACCGGGCAGCAAGGTGATCCCCCTGGCGCCGATTCCGCGCGATACCTCGACGATCGCCCGGAAACGGTGGAGATTCGCCTCGCGGTCGCTCGGATCGAGTGTGTTCACCGGGCGATCACGAAAGCCGTGGCCAAACGTCGGGAAGAAATCGCAGACGCCCAGTCCGGCTTCGCCGACTGCCCGCCGGATCGACTCGATCGCGGCGCGAGGGTCTGCTTCGACCTGCGATGGCTGGATGTGGCAGCCACCTTCGTGAGCGCCGACGTCGAGGTTGGGGATTCCGATCAAGGCAATGACCTTTGCCGCGTCGGCGAAGGAAAGCAACGGAAACGAGAAGGACGTACAGGTCAGCTCCACGTCAAACCTCCCTCGAGGGATTGAAGGCCAGCTTCCGAGCGAGTACGACCCAGGAACAGATCACGCCGCGGACACGACCCTGCCTCGCCGGTGTGCTGACCAGATCCCCAGCCACGGTCGAAAGGCAGGTCGTCAACCGTCGGCCGAGGATCTGTTTCTGAACCGCTGCGCCTCCGGCCTCACGAGCATAGCTCACCATCACCATCTTGGCTAGTCGTTCCCCATCAAAAAGGCTATTGAACGTGCCTTCGGATGAACCTAAGATTCGATGAATGGTTCGGTGGTGTGGTGGGGTGTGAATGACACTATCTTGATCCTGGAGGACGATCCGGACGTTCAGTATATGCTCAGCCTCGCGGTTGAGCTGCTTGTCGGTGCTCCGAGCGCCCACGAAAGCGATGCGACGGGAGCGTTCGATCGGATCAAGAGGACGCGGCCCCGTCTGGTACTTCTTGATACGGCCCTGACCGGAGCACTGCCGCTTCTGCAGCGGCTGAAATCGGATCCGAAGACACGGTCGATCCCGATCATCGGGATCAACAGCCGCGGACTGATGACGTGCGCCGAAGCCATCCGCGAAGGCTTCGACGCGTGCTTCCAGGCTGGTGAGATCGACGAACTGGCTGCCAAGGCGAAGGAGTATCTCGGGAAAGACCCCAAGGGCGATTGACCGCCGTCGGAATGGTAGTCGACGAACGCCTGCACCCGCTTATCTCCCGCTGCGTCGAGCTTTGCCGCCTCTTTCCCCAGCTGAGCACTGGACGCTCACGCCCCTTCATGCTATCGTCGCAGGGGTCTCGTCACGCCATCTCTCTGGAGGGAAAATGAAAGCGGCGGTTCTCTACGAGCGGCGCACGCCACTGGTCATCGAAGATCTCGACCTGGTGCCTCCTGGCCCCGGCGAAGTCGAAGTCAGGCTGGTCGCAAGCGGAGTCTGCCACTCAGACCTGCATCACGTTCAGCGCGATACGCCGACGGTCCTGCCGGTCGTTCTTGGCCACGAAGGGGCAGGTGTTGTCAGTGCCGTCGGCGCGAACGTGACCCGCGTCAAGCCGGGCGATCACGTGATCATTGCCTTCGGTGCCAAGTGCGGGGAGTGCTTCTACTGCGTTCGCGGCATGCCTTACCTCTGCACACCGGCCAATCCCGCCCGCCCGCGGCTAGCACGTGGCAATCAGACGATCAATCAGTTTCTCGAGGTCGCGACCTACGCCGAGCGTACCGTCGTCTCGGAGAAGAACGTCGTGAAGATTCGCGACGACGCTCCGCTGGCAGTGTGCTCGCTTATTGCCTGCGGCGTGACCACCGGCATCGGGGCGGTGATCAACACGGCGAAGGTCGAGCCGGGCAGCAATGTCCTGGTCATCGGCACCGGCGGCGTCGGGCTGAATGTCGTTCAGGGGGCACGGCTGGCCGGCGCGGCGCGGATCATCGCGGTGGACGTGCGCGACAACAAGCTCGAATTCGCGCGGGCGATGGGCGCGACCCATCTGATCAACGCCGAGAAGGAAGACGTGGTCGAGCGCGCGAAGGCGCTGACCGGCGGCTACGGCGTGGATTATGCCTTCGAGGTCATTGGCAATCCCAAGACGATCCTGCAGGCCTACGAGAGCGTGCGGAAAGGCGGCGTCGCGGTCGTCGTCGGCGTCGCGGACGAGAATGCCGATCTGACATTCAAGCCGGTCTGGATGATGCGGCAGGCGAAGACGCTCATGGGCTGTGCCTACGGCTCGTCCCGTCCCCAGGTCGATTTTCCGAAGCTGGTCGATCTCTACATGGAGGGCCGGATCAAGCTGGATGAGCTGGTGACGCGACGGTTCGCGCTCGACGAGATCAACGAGGCTTTTCGGGCGATGGAGGCGGGCGAAGTTGCGCGGGGAATCCTGGACCTCGCTTAACGCCGACGCGTTAGCGGATTCCCGCGAACAGGTCATTTTCTTTCTCTGGCGCCGCGACCAGCGAACGCACGCGAACGAATTCCTCGAATCCCCAGAAGCCCTCGGCCGCGAGCTCTTCCGGCAGCGGCTTGAGGAAGAAGCTGTCCCGCGGAATCTGAGTGCGGTGACAGAGCATCGCGTTCCGCCGCGCATCCTGGTAGGCCCGGACGTCGATCCGGGTAGTAATCTCGGCGTCAGGTGTTCCGAGCTTCTCGGGGTCGAAGCGATCATCCTCGTCGCGCGCGGCGTCCGGGTTCAGCGTGCGCTCTACCTCCCGCCAGCGGCGCATACCTTCGCGCGACACGGCTGTCTCGTAGAGCTTCAGTGGCTGCCACGGCCTCAGATTGGGCGTCGGCGCGAATGACGGATCGGACGCGAGCCCGAACGCCGCGTGGGTGACCTGGTGCGCCTTGATGTGGTCCGGATGCCCATAGAAGCCGAAGGCGTTGTACGTAATCAGGACCGTCGGCCGATACCGCCGAATCAGCCGAACCAATCGCGCGGTCGCTTCGTTGAGATCGGCTTTGTGGAAGCACTCCGGGTGCTCGTTTGCGGGCGTTCCGGCCATGCCGCTATCCCGATACCCCAGGATCTCCACCGCGCCGATATGTAGCGCCTGGGCACTTCTGAGCAGCTCCTGGGTTCGAATCTCGGCAAGGCGTGGCGCTGCCTCGACCGGATCCAGGTCCGGGTCGTGAATCTCGCCCTCTTCACCTCGTGTCGCGCATACCAGGACTGTCGCCACTCCTTCACTGGCGTAGCGGACGAAGGTTCCGCCGGTTCCAAAGACCTCGTCGTCGGGATGCGCGTGAACGGCCATCAGACACAGGCGCGGTCGATCGGACACGGTGGCTCTCCTTGAGTAGGAATTGATACCCAGCCATCTGGACTCAGACTTCGGCAGGGATGATCCTGCGACGCGTTCGTGCACATCGCACCTCTTAGATTCTAACGTGCCTCGTCCACGGGCGCGATCATTTTCTACGGTATGGCTCTTGCAGACATGCGAGCGTCGGCCATGCACGGCCGATGTCATTCAATACAGCCTCTTCCGAGGAGGAGAACAGGCAATGTCCGATCAATGGCAGAGCGACGAGCAGCGCGGGCGGGCTCAGCCCCCGGCGATCTCGCGAGCCCGCGGAAACCAGGGCGAGATGATCTGGCAGAATCGACTGCAGACGATGATGCAGCAGGCCGAGCAGAACCTGCCTGATGGCGCCCTGACCGCTGGCTACAAGGCGGACCCACAGGAGATTGTCGCGCTCCTCGTGCGCGCGCAAGCCGGCGAGTGGGCATCGTTCCTTCAGTACTGGCACCACTACTTCATGGCTTCCGATATTCATAGCGCCGAGGTGAAGGATCTCTTCAAAGAGCACGCCGAGGACGAGTACGAGCACGCGCGGATGTTCGGAGAGCGGATCCAGGAGCTGGGCGGCGTCCCTTGCGACAAGCCCGAGGACATCGCGCGCCTGAGTCCGGTCCCCACCGAGTACAACCACGATCTTCGGAGTATGATCGAAGCCGACCTGATTGGCGAGCGCCAGACGATTGACTTCTACGACGAGATTATCCGAACCTGTGGCTTTGACGATAACGTTACCCGACGGCTCTTCGAGCACGCCCTTGAAGAAGAGGCAAAGCACGCCGACGACTGGGCCACGCTGCTCTTCGCCTATGATGCCTCGACCGGTAAGCAGATCGAGTCGATGCACGATGAGCTGGTCAGCATGATTCAGGCGCGGGGTCAGCCATCGAAGATGGCGCGACGTGCATCCTGAGTGAGCCGTCAGTGCGGCGCCGGTACTGCCGGCCGCACGACGATGCTCTGCTCACCCGAATAGGAGACGAGTCCCGGCGCTCCTTTTCCGAGCCGACGAACGAGCTTGCGGCGCGTCCAGTCGACCGTAACCTTACCTGAATCGCGATTGGCGCTGAAGAAGGCGGCAGCCCCTGCCGCCTCCTCGATTGCCCGTGACGAGGGTGCGCCGCCGTTTACCCGCAGGATCACGTGGGCGCCGGGACAGCCGCGCGCGTGGAGCCAGATATCGTCGGGCCGTGCAAGCTCGAACGTGACTTCGTGATTCTGGTGGGCGCTGCGGCCGATCAGTATCTCGGCTCCATCGGACGCATGGAGCCGAAGAATGTCCTGATCGCGTCGCCGTACCGCCCGCCGTCGGGTCGGGCGAGATTGTTGCTTCTGTTCGGGGCGGATCTCCACGCGAAGCGCGCGCACTGCGTCGGCCGTGTCGGCGATGTGGGCCAGGCCGGCTAGCTCGTCCAGGTAACGCAGCCGTAGCTCGGTCTCTTCGAGCAGGGCCGGGACCTCCCGCAGTGCCGCCTTCGCCTTCTGATACCGACGGAAATAGCTTTGAGCGTTTTCCACGGCGCTCAGACGAGGATCGAGCTCGATCTCGATACCGTCGGCCCGGAAGGTGGCGGCTCCCCTGGGGATGAACGTGCTGTAGGTGAGGAGCAGATCGCCACGCTGGCGAAGCTCGTCCGCCCGAGTCGTGCCGTCGAGGGCCCGCAGGAGCGACTCGCGCTTTCGTTCAGCCTGCGCACGCTCGGCGGCAATAGCCCGCAGAAGGCCTTGACGCGCCACGTCGATCGCTCGGGTGCTCTTGATCTGACGGTAGTACTCAGCGGCAGCTGCGCTCAGGCTTGGCCGTGGTTCCCAGTGCCCGAGATGCGTTAGTGCGTACGGAGCAAAAGCAACGACTGCATCGCCATCGCGAGCGATCGACGCCTCGAATGCTCCACTGAAGACGGGGCGCACGATCTCATCGAGCGCCCGGGCAAGCCGCGCGGCGACGTTGTCGAGAGTGGGCGCATCAGCGGGAATGCGCGACCGCGCATCTCCAGTGGCACGAAAGACGGCCTCTCGCGCCGCCAGCGGCCCGATTCCGGCGAAGCCGGCCACCAGCGCCTGCCAGATCGCTGCGCCCGGTTCTGTCTCGGTAAGGGCCGCGCGGCAGGTCACGGCGTCGACGTTCTGGAGGGATCGTTTGCTCTGGGCCGGTGGCCCTACGTAGGGACGATGGGGCAGGGTGACCCGGTAGCGGTTCTGCTCCGAAGAGACACGGCGCGCCGCGTCCAGGACCACGCCGTCCGGGTCGACCAGAATCAAGTTGCTATACTGGCTGATGGCTTCTATAATCAAGCGACAGACGACGTGGGGCGAGTCATCTCTTTCGGTCTGGCCCCGTTGATCGCGGGGAGCGAGCGTGCTTTCGGCCTGGAGGGCCGACCCCACGGTCTGCTGTGACCGGACAAAGTCGAAGCTCAGGACTCGCTCACCCGGGGGCTGAACCATATCGCTGATACGCGATCCCTCCACGTGTTTTCGTAGGAGCAGCAGGAGGGGTGACGGCGTATCGACCCCGCGCCCGGGTTTCTCGGCAGTCAGGTAGACGCGCGGATGCTGTGGCTCGGCTGAAAGCAGCAACCAGTGGCGCTCGTGCTGCCCGTAGGTCTCCAGGGCGAACGTGAGGAGATCGGGTTGAATGACTTTCTGGATGCGAGCGCCGCGCAGGTAGCCGCGAAGCTCGACGGCTATTGCCGTCAGCGTTAGTCCATCGAATGTCATCGTAAATTTCAGTATAGCACGAGCAAAATCGGGATGTCCGATCCGAGCACCACCACCGGGGCCCCGAGCACCGTCCGCTGCACGACCGAGGTACCTGCGACCTGGCCGTACACCGAGCTGCTGCTGCCCCGAACTGGGCTGCTCGTCATCCTCTCCGGTCCCAGCGCGGTCGGGAAAGACGCGGTGCTTGCTCGCCTTGAGGAGTCTGGCTTTCCCTTCACGCGCATCGTTACTGCGACCTGCCGGGCGATTCGGCCGGGCGAGATTCCCGGGAAGAGCTACTACTTTCTCACCCCGGAGGAGTTTGCGCGCTGGCGAGCGGAAGGGAAGCTGCTCGAATGGGCCGAGGTCTACGGGGTGCCGTACGGGACGCCGCTCGAGGACGTCCGGCGAGCACTCGCGGCCGGTCAGACCGTCCTGCTCAAGATCGATGTGCAGGGCGCGGCGCAGGTCAAGCAGAAGGCACCCGACGCTGTCTTCATCTACCTCGGGCCGGGCAGCTTTGAAGAGCTTGTCCAGCGGCTCGTCCGCCGCGGAACCGAAACCGAAGAGGCGTTCCAGCGTCGGCTTCAGCAGGCACGCGAGGAGCTCCGCCAGCTACCGATGTATGATTACCTGGTGATCAATCGGCAGGGCGAGCTCGAGTGCGCGGTCGAGCACGTCAAGGCGATCATCACCGCCGAGCGCTTGAGAGTGCATCCTCGTCAGGTTCGCCTGGGCTGAATGCAGGTCTTCCCATGCCCTACGTCGAGGTCGCCGTCAATTCCCCCGGTGGCCGGTCGAGCACGTTCGTGTACTCCCACGACGAGAATGCCCCGATCGAGATTGGCTCGCTGGTCGTGGTGCCATTCGGCGGCGTCGAGGCCCAGGGTATCGTGCTCGATCACGTCGACCAGCCGCCCGACGTTCCAATTCGCGCGATCTCTCGGCTGCTCGATAGCAGCCCGCTCATCTCGAGAGCACAGATCATCCTGGCCCGATGGATGGCGGAGCACTACTGCTGTCCGCTGATCGATGCGCTCGCGCTCATGCTCCCGCCCGGGGTCGCCCAGCGCCCACAGACGATCATCTCGCTTGTCCCCGACGTCGAGCCCCCCCGGGAGCTCTCCGAGGGGGAGTATCTGATTCTCGCGGCGTTGCGCCAGAAGCACCGTCTGGATCTGAGCCACGTCCGCACGGTGCTCGCCAGTCGTCGTTTGGCTCGCCAGACCGACCGGATCCTGCGACGACTGGTGGGGCTCGGTCTCGTGCGCCGTGAGACGACGATTCGCTCGGCGACGACGCGCCCACGCGTCGAGTCGTTCGTTCGGCTGACCGAGGCTGCAGCTGATCTCGACGCGGCGCTCGCTTTGCTGAAGCGCGCCCCACGGCAGCGGCAGGTGCTCGGTCGTCTGGTCAACGCGGGCCCCGGTGCGGCGGTTGCGCTGACGACGTTGCGCGAGGAGGGAATTGGCGACCCGGCCACGGTCGCCGCGCTTGTCCGTCGTGGCCTAGTCGTGCTGGAGCAACGTGAGATGCGACGGGATCCGCTTGCTCACCAGAGCTTCCCCCTCGTCGTGCCGCCTCGTTTGACCCCCCATCAGGAGGCGGCGTGGACCGAGATTCACGCTGCCATTCAACGGTCAGGATATCAGCCATTTCTCCTGTTTGGGATTACCGGCAGTGGTAAGACCGAGATCTACCTGCGGACGATCGCCGCGCTTCTCGACCGGGGGAAGCGAGCAATCGTCCTTGTGCCAGAGATCTCGCTCACGCCGCAGACGATCCAGCGCTTCGCGGGCCGTTTTCCCGGACGTCTGGCTGTCCTTCACAGTCGCTTGACCGCGGGCGAGCGTTTTGACGAGTGGCGGAGGATCCGCTCGGGGAAGGCCGACGTGGTCATTGGCTCTCGATCGGCGATCTTCGCACCGATCCCCAACCTCGGCGGGATCATCGTCGACGAGGAGCACGAGTGGTCCTACAAGCAGGAGAAAACACCCCGCTACCACGCTCGCGACGTCGCGCTCAAGCTGGCCGAGATCGCGGGCCTCGTTGTTGTTCTTGGCTCCGCCACGCCTTCGCTCGAGACCTACTACCAGGCCCAGCGCGGGCAGCTTCGACTGCTCGTGATGCCGGAGCGCATCGCGGATCGTGGAAGAGATGTCGCGGCACGGGAGGAGAGCGGAAGCCGCGGTGAGGTGGTCAGCAGTTTCTCCCCCGGCCCTTCGCTGACGAGGCAGCAGGAGGAAGGTGCGGCGTTGGCAGATTCGGCCGGTGCCGCGTCATCTCTCTCGCCACGGCCCACCACCCGATCCCCGTCCCTCGTCGGATTGCCTCCGGTCGAGATCGTGGATCTACGTTCGGAGCTACGGTCGGGAAATCGGACAATCTTCAGTCGGTCGCTCCACGCCGCGATTGAGCTTGCCCTCGCTCTGCGTGAGCAGGTCATCCTTTTCCTGAATCGCCGCGGCGACTCGACGTTCGTTCTCTGTCGCGACTGTGGCTACGTGATGCGTTGTGCGCGCTGCGAGGCGCCGTTCGTCTACCACGCCGACCAGGAGGATCTCGTCTGTCACCTCTGCGATGCACGCGAACCTGCGCCACGAGGATGTCCGAACTGCTGGGGAAGTCGGATTCGCTACTTTGGTATTGGTACGCAGAAGCTGGAAGCCGAGGCCCGTCGCACCTTTCCCCAGGCGCGCGTACTGCGATGGGATCGCGACGCTGCCAGTGCTCGCGGTGCGCACGAGGAGATTCTGCGGAGATTCACGAACCACGAAGCCGACATTCTTGTCGGCACCCAGATGATCGCGAAGGGGCTCGACCTGCCGCGCGTGACCCTGGTAGGGGTCATCAGCGCGGATACAGCGCTTCATCTACCAGACTTCCGTGCAGTCGAGCGTACGTTTCAGCTTCTTACTCAGGTTGCGGGGCGCGCCGGTCGCGGCCCACTCGGCGGAAAGGTCATCATTCAGACCTACAGTCCGGAGCACTACTGCGTGCAGGCGGCGCGGAATCACGACTACCTCGCGTTTTTCGAGCGTGAGATCGAGTTTCGACGCCAGCAAGGGTATCCGCCGTTCGGAGAGCTCGCTCGCCTGCTCTACGTGGATTACGGCAAGGCTCGGGTCGAGCGCGAGGCCGAGCACCTGGCCGCGCAGATCCGTTATCTCATTCGACGAGATGCCATCGACGGCGTCGAGGTTATCGGGCCGGCACCGGCGTTCCGACACAAGATTCGCGGGCGTTACCGCTGGCAGATCGTCCTGCGGGGACGTGATCTGAGTAGCTTCATCACGCGGCTGACACTGCCGCCCCGCTGGATCGTCGACGTGGATCCCGTCAGCACGCTCTGATGGCTGTAACCGCCTCAATCGCCTGATCAACTACTGGAGCGTCATGCTCGTGGGGCTGATCGTCTATGCTGTCACCGGTCCGTGCTGAGCCTGGTCCGGCGTGCCCCACGGCGGATGTGGAACCTGGCGGAAGATCAGGCGGCGGTCATTCTGTCGTCGCCTCTAGCACGACTGGATCACCGGGGCGGACGATGCCGGACTGGAGTACCGACGCGTAGACACCCAGGCAGGCCCACCGGCCGAGGCGGCCGAACTCGACGCGGTTATGGGTAGCCAGGGTGCGCAGGATGCCCAGATCCGTCGGAAGGTTGCCCTGCGGCAGCGTGGTCATCACACAGCGCGGCACCCGCAGCGTGATCTCCAGGAGTGCCCCGGTCCCGATGCGCAGGCGGCGTCCGATCCAGGCGTTCTCGACGAAGCCGCCCTCGTTCGACGGCGTCCGAATCACGAGGTTGGGGCGAAAACGGGCAATGGCAAACAGGCCCGTGGGGTAGTGTCGAGCCGCGTGGTCGAGCGACGCCGTCGTCAGCAGATGGAGCGGAGCAATGTCAAAGAATGTCCCGGGTGGAGCCGCGAGGGCTAGCTTGAATCGGCTCACCGTCTCGGATGGATGGTCCGTGGCCACGCGGGTGCGCGCGATGATCTCCGGCGGCGCTACTCCATCGACATCGGGCCAGACGTCTTCGTAGGTCGCCCCGGGTTGGGGTCGGGCCACTAGACGTACCGGTCGGCCCAACGCGCCGGACAGGCACGCGTCGACATTCGCCTCGTCGCTGCGCGCGGTCGTCCCGTCGGGCAGTGCGATCAGCACGGGAGGTGGAGGCGCGGCCAGATCATCTGACGGCTGGTCAATAAAGGTCGCACGGTATTCGAGAAGGCTCCCCCACTTTCTCGGATGCTTGGCGCTGGCGACCATGCCGTCGGTGGCGTCTACGAGCGCGTAGGCGCGATCGCCATTCAATCCACGCGTGTCCAGTCGGCCGCCATTCGCGAGCGCTTCCCCGGCCATCGACTTGACTGGGTAGCGAAAGACGGACTCGAGCGTGCCAATCAGCGTCTCGCGTGCGTTCATGGCCGGACGTTCTGGTTCAGACGGAACAGGTTAGTGGGATCGAAGTCGCGCTTGAGCTCGACGAGCCGTCGATAACGCTGATCGCCGTACGTTCCGCGGAGGTCGCCTTCTCCGCTGACTTCAGATAGGAAGTTAACGTAGCCGCGACCCGTGCCGAGCCGGTCGAGCTCGGCGGCGAAGGCCCGTGCCCACGTTCGGTTGGCCTCGTCGCCGGACGGTTCGCTCCAGATGGCCAGGACGTTGTACGTGAAGGCTGCTGCGCGGTCGGCAAATGCCGTGTCGCTGTCCCCCACTCGTGCGACCGCGCCGCCCATGTGGTGGAGATCGAGCTCACTGCGGGGTGAGGGCCGCCGGGCCATGAAGTCCTGAATCACGTCGACGATCGCATCGGAGCAGGCCGGGAGGAAGCCTCCCTTGAAGTAGTACCGATCTCCGGCCGGCAGATCAGCGTCGAACATCGCCTGGAAATCGGGATAGGGCATCGGCTCGAACAGATCGACCGCCGGGGCCAGCGCTCGCAGCGGAGCGAGGACCGTGTTGGCGTCATCGACCTGACCACAGTAGCAGCCGACGATCGCCACTGCTAACTGTCCCCGGAGCTCAGACGGGACGAACTCTTCGCGCGGCGCTGTGAGGAAGACGAGCATGGTGGTGAACTCGTCGGGCAGGCTCGCCGCGTAGTCGCGGTAGAAGTGGGACACCTCGCGACTTCGGTCGAGGGAAAAGATTGCCAGACCGGCGACGACCGTACTCACCGGATGAACGCGAAACTCGAACTCGGTCACGACCCCGAAGTTACCGCCGCCACCCCGGAGGCCCCAGAACAGATCCGGGTGCTCGGTCACGCTCGCGTGCAGAACATCGCCCGAGGCGGTCACGACCTCGGCGCGCAGGAGGTTATCGCAGGCCAGGCCATACCGGCGTGTGAGCCAGCCGATACCGCCGCCGAGCGTCAGTCCGGCGATGCCCGTGGTTGAGATCAGACCGCCCGTGCTGGCCAGTCCGTGGGCGTGGGTGGCGGCGTCGTAATCGCGCCAGCGGCATCCGCCCTGGGCACGCGCCACGCGCGCCTCCGGATTCACCCGAACAGCCCGCATGGGCGACAGATCGAGCACGATTCCCCCGTCGCACGTCGAAAAACCGGGTAGACTATGGCCACCCCCTCGCACGGCCAGCGGAAGGCCACGGTCACGGGTGAACCCGACGACCTCCGCGACGTCGGCTGCCGACTGACAGCGGGCAATCGCCACGGGGCGACGGTCGATGCAGCCGTTCCACACCGTACGAGCCCTCTCGAAGTCTGGATGCGATGGTGCAAGCACCTCCCCGGCGACACGTCCGCTCAACGCCGTCGCCAGTGCTTCAGATTCACCAGCCGTGAGTGCCATCCTTCCCGCTCCTCAGCACATGACGTTTGCGCTATCATGGCCCTTGGCTCGCGGGCTGGCTGTGTCGCGCATCACAGGACTGATGTCTTTGAGGTGACAGCGTGGATCTCATCTCCCTGCTCCTCAGCACCTACCTCTTTGCAGATCTGCATCCCGAGGAGATCGTACCCCTCGCCGCTCGCGCCCGGCGCCACTTTTACCAGCGCGGGGAATACGTTTTCCGAGTCGGCGATCCTGCCACGGCGCTTTACGTCACGGCTTCTGGGCAGCTCAAGGAGTCGGTCGTATCGGTCAGCGGTGAGGAGATCATCTTTGAGATCTTTACCACGGGCGCGGTATTCGGCGAGCCTGGACTATTCGCGCGGGAGAAGGACCGCGTCGTCGACGTCGCGGCGATGCAGCCTTCGGTAGTCGTCGCGATCCCTCGCGAGCCCCTCGTCGATTTTCTGCTCTGCCACTCGGCGACGATGCTGCGCCTGCTCGAAGGACTCACCGCTCAGGTACGCACGTCGGTCGAGGAGCTGAGTAGCGTCGCGTTTCGAAAGATCCAAGAGCGACTGGTCCTCAAGCTGCTCGAGCTGGCGGAAACTCACGGAAAGCCGTCGGGGTCGGTCACGACGGTCTCGCTCCAGCTCCCCCAGAGGACGCTCGCGGCGATGATTGGAGCCAGTCGCGAAAACGTGAATCGGGCGCTGGCGGTGCTTGTCGACACCGGTGATGTTCAGATTTGGAATACTGGCCAGGTGGTCCTTGATACTTCACGATTGCGTCGCCGCGTCGGAGAGCAGCGACCGCTCCTTCACCGACGGAATGGTCGTGACCTGGGCCGGTATCGGATTGGGAAAGCGGCAGAGGTATGATGCCGATTGACGTTTGTCGCCCGCGCGAGGTTTCCAATCAGCGATTGTGCCGACGATTGTCGCTATCTGCCGCGTGCCCCTGCCTTCGCTCGAGGGGCGTTCCGGATCCGACGTATCTCGAGCATCGCTGCACTGCGCTTCAGGATCCCGTCAATTCCTCCGATCGTTTCGCGGCTGGCACGATCTCGGTCTCTTTCGGCGAGAGCACTGGCAGCCAGGCATCAAGCATCACCTTGATCGAGGCAGCCACGGGCACCGCGAGGAGCGTGCCGAGGACGCCGAGCAGCGCGCCTCCAGCCAGGACCGCGAAGATCACGAGAATCGGGTGAAGCTCCACCGCTCGCCCGACGACAACCGGCATCACGATCTGATCCTCGACCTGCCGGATGACCGTGTAGAACACGATGATTCCGACCGCGAGGCCCGGCCCACCCTGCAGAAGAGCTAGCGCGGCAGCGATCGAACCCGCGAGGACCGGTCCGAGGAAGGGAATGATCTCCAGGAATCCCGTCGCGACCGCGAGTGGTAGCGCGTAGCGGAGGTGGAAGAGAAACTCCAGTCCCAGGAACGACGCCGTGGAGACAATTCCGATCAAGATCAGCTCGCCGAGAAGATAGCGTCCGAGGGTACGATGGATCTCCTCGCTCACCGCCGCCACCTCGATCTGACGGTCGGCCGGAATCAGCCGGATGAAGAAATGTCCGACCCGCTCCGAGTCCAGGAGCAGGTAGATCGAGACGATCAGCGCCAAGAAAGCGCTGAGTACGAACTCAGCGAATGCCGAGGCGACGTGGATCGCGGTCGTTGGCGTTCCCAGGGATTCGCGCACCGATCCGATCAGGTCGAAGGCGATCTGGCGCGGCGTCGTGACGGTGCCAAACAGATCGAATGGTCCGGGCCCGAATGCCTGCTCGATCAGCATTCCCAGGATCACGGGTGAGCGCACGATCAATTGTCGCGTCTCGACGACGAATCGCGGGCCAAAGAAGATCAGTGCAACGACGAGGGGGCCGATCAGCACCAGATACAGCAGCAGTACTGCGATCGCACGGGGTAGTCTCCAGCGACGCTGCACGTGCGTGACGAGCGGGCTGAGTACGTATGCAGCAGCGATTCCGATCAGGAACGGCGGAAGAATCGATCGAACCAGGTACAGAAGCAGCAGCGAGGCACCCAGGACGAGCCACCACATACGTGGAGACGGCACCAAAGGCCGTGATGGCTTTTCCCCCATCGATCCTCCTGGTACAATACGCGAGCGACTTCCGAGGCCACGACAATGCGGATCTTCGTGACAGGCGCGACCGGGCAGCTTGGAAGCGAGATGCCCCGCGCCTTTGCTGGCCACGAAATTATACCAGGGATGCGCCCGGATTTTGACCTGACGGCCGAGCATTCGGTGCGCGGGGCGGTCGAGGCTGCCCAGCCAGATCTGGTCATTCACTCCGGCGCCTACACCGACGTCGATGGCTGCGAGCACGATCCGGAGCGCGCCTATCGGACCAACGCACTGGGCACGCGCTACGTCGCCCTGGCAGCCCACGCAGCCGGCATTCCCCTCGTGGTGCTGAGCACGGATTACGTCTTCGATGGCACCAAGGGCGCGCCGTACCTCGAGTGGGATGATCCGCGGCCACTCAGCGTCTATGGTCGATCGAAGCTGGCGGGAGAGCGAGAGGCATTGACCCTGCACGATCGCTGCTACGTCGTCCGCACGTCGTGGGTCTACAGCCCTCGGCGGCGCAATTTCGTCACGACTATGCTACGCCTGGCCAGCGAGCGCCCGAAGCTGACGGTCGTGGACGACGAGCTCAGCGCCCCGACGCTCGCCGCGGACCTGGCCGACGCGATTCGCCGGCTCGTCGAGCGGCGAGTGTACGGTATCTACCATCTCTCGAATGCCGGTTCGTGCTCACGCTACGAGCTAGCCTGCCGAACGCTGGCGCTGGCCGGGCTCGACGCCGAGGTCGTGCCGGTGAGCAGTGAGGAGTACCGCCAGCACAATCCGCTGCCGGCCCGACGACCCGCGAACTCGACCCTCCAGAACCTGGCCGGCGCGGCACTTGGGATCGAGCTCCCGCCGTGGGAGAGCGCGCTCCGACGATTCCTGGAGTCGTATCGCCCGTGACGACGGTAAGCGTCGTCGTGCCCAATCTCAATGGGGTGCACTACCTGCCAACCTGCCTGGACGCACTGCGGCGGCAGACATATCCTCCACTCGAGGTTGTCGTCGTCGACAATGGCTCGACCGATGGCTCCCTGGCCCTTCTCGCGTCTGACTACCCGGAGGTACGCGTGGTGTCTCACTCGACCAACCACGGGGTGGCGCGGGCGTTCAACGACGGGATTCGCGTCTCGGGTGGCTCGATCGTGGTCCTCCTGAACAACGACACCGAGGCCGAGCCGACCTGGCTGGAAGAGCTGATCCGTCCGCTGGATGCAGATCCGGGTCTGGCCATGACAACGTCGAAGGTGCTGCTCTTCGATCGACGCTCGATCCTGCACTCGGCTGGAGATTTCTACGGTCGTGACGGGATGCCGGGGAATCGCGGAGTTTGGCAGGAGGACCGGGGACAGTTCGACCACGACCTCGACCCCTTCGGAGCGTGCGGTGCGGCCGCGGCGTATCGTCGTGCGCTCTTCGACGAGATTGGCCTCTTCGACGAGATGCTCGGAAGCTATTGCGAGGATGTCGACCTGAGCTGGCGTGCGCGGCTGGCGGGTCACGGCTGTCGATTTGCTCCGCGAGCGCGCGTCTACCATCGGCTGAGCGCCACCGGCGGTGGCCCGATGTCCAGCTTCTTCGTTGGTCGTAACGTCATCTGGGTGTTGGCCAAGGATCTGCCCACCGCGCTGATTCGGAAGTACTGGCCGAAGATCCTGGCGCGGCAGGTCAGTATCGCACTCGAGGCAGCGCGCCACTGGCTGGAGCCGGCCGCGCGTGCCCGGCTTCGTGGCCAGGTGGCCGGGCTTCGAGGCATCGGTGCGGTGCTCGCGCGGCGGGCCGAGGTTCAGCGACGGCGATGCGTCTCCATCGCCGCCCTCGACGCGTACTTGACGTAAGTCTGCGAGTGATTGGCGAGGACGATAGGAGATCGGCGGCGGTCATCAGCAGGTATCGGTCCACAATGCCGACATCGGGTCTTCAGTGCCGATGGTGTTCCTGCTCGCCGACGATCCGTTAGCCAGTTAGCCAGGAGGAGGATCCCCATGATCGCGAACCCGCCGGAGCGTATCATCGAGCTCACGCGTCTGAATCCGTACGAGCGTTTTCCCGATGGCCGGCCGCGCGTCCCTGACGATCTTCTGGAGCGCATGAAGAAGGTCACGACGGAAGAAGCGTGGGGTGTGCTGCGCAAGCACGGCTATCACTTCCAGTTCGAGGGAAACTGGATGAACTTGCATCCCGATGAGCCGCTGGTCGGCCGAGCCGTGACCGCGGTGTTCATGCCGCTGCGACCGGACGTGCACGAGATTATTGAAGAGCAAGGAAAGGCCGAGGGGCGCATCGGCGGGCAGAACTCGTGGGTGATCGACACGCTCCTGCCGAACGACGTGATCGTCGTTGATCTGTTCGGTAAGATCGTCGACGGGACGTTCGCGGGTGATAACCTGGCGACCGCGATCCATTCGCGCAGCCACACCGGGATGGTTATCGACGGGGGCATCCGCGACCTTCAGCGGGTGTACGAGATCGAGCACTTTGGCGTGTTCGTCCGCGGGGTGGATCCATCGGCGATCGCGAACGTGATGTTGATGGGCATCAACGTGCCGATTCGGATCGGACGGGCGACCGTTCTGCCTGGCGACGTCGTCCTGGGAACACGAGAAGGGGTCATCTTTATTCCACCGCACCTCGCCCAGGAGGTGATCGAGCGCTCGGAGGATATCCGCCTGCGGGACGAGTTCGGCCATCAGCGCATTCGCGAGGGCCGCTATACCCCGGGCGAGATCGACCGTGCCTGGCCGCCGACGATCGAAGAGGACTTTCAGCGCTGGAAGGCGGAGCGGAAAACGTAAAACGCAAAACGGAACACGGAAGGGGAGGTACGCGGAATGGCCTTCGCTGTCCAAGTGCTTCTTGCAAGTGCGCGGTACCGCACGACAAGGCCTGTCCTGGCCCGACCATTACGTTTTCCGTTTCATGTTTTCCGGTAAAAGAACTGGGGCACGAGCGGCTGGAACCCGTGCCCCGCCAAAGGAGGAAAAAGTGGGGATGAGGCCACTACGATAGCCAATGGCTTCCTCGCCGGACTCGAAGAGCAAGAAGTATGCCAGAAGGGATGCGGTGGGAGGCCAGTAGCTCGGAAACGAACTGGGTGCTGGTTGCAGGAATGACGTCTGGGGTCGAGGAAGCCCGTGCCATCCTTGAGCATCGCACACGTGGCCATGCCGCGGAGCCAGCCAATCGGCGATCCAGGAGGCGCGTGCGCGCCCGGTATAACTGGTAGCGCATACGGGATTCGAACCCGTGATCTCCGCCTTGAGAGGGCGGTGTCCTTGGCCGCTAGACGAATGCGCCGAGAAAAGTGGGTACACTGAAGTATAGCGTGTCGCGCGCCATGATGCAAATTCACGGCAGGTCGAGAGCCGGATCTCGTGCCTGCCGCCTGGTCAGAGCCTGGCGCGACCACGAGCGCTGACCAAACTGTTTGGGGAGCCATTTTGGGCTTCCGCACTCGCCCCGCTGGAGCGGTCCCACGTGGCATACGAGCAGGATAGCCTGGTATAATCGCGCCGTGCCTGGCCGTAGAGGGCAATGCCGAGCCGAGCACGGTGGATCGAGGGGAGCGGGTGAAACTTTCCGTCCTGATTCCGGTGTACAACGAGAAGGCGACGATCGCGGCGCTGATCGAGCAGGTCCGGAGTGTCCCGATTGACAAGGAGATCATCGTCGTCGACGACTGCTCGCGCGATGGCTCGCGCGACGTTCTCCAGCGTATCGATGCTCCTGACGTCCTCATCCTCTATCACGAGCGAAATCAAGGGAAAGGAGCAGCCATACGGACTGGTCTCGAGCACGCGACCGGCGAATACGTGATCATCCAGGACGCGGACCTGGAGTACGACCCACGGGAGTATCCTCGGCTTCTCGCGCCGCTCCTCGCGGGAGATGCAGACGTCGTCTACGGATCGCGGTTCAAGGGGCAGATTCGTCACATGACGCTGATTCAGCGGCTCGGCAATCGCTTTCTGACGCTGCTCACGAACGTGCTGTATGGGACCAGCCTGAGCGATATGGAGACCTGCTACAAGGTGGTGCCCACGTCGGTGATGCGCAGCCTGAAGCTGCGCAGTCGGGCCTTCGACTTCGAGCCGGAGGTTACCGCCAAGCTGCTGAAGCGGGGGTGTCGGATCCTGGAGGTTCCGATCAGCTACACGGCCCGTGCCTCGAGCGAAGGAAAGAAAATCGACTGGCGCCATGGCTTCCCCGCCGCCTGGTGCCTGATCAAGTATCGATTCGTGGATTAGGGTGCCCGCCCTCAACCGGCTGGCGGAGTGTGTGAACGACTTGGAAGATGTCGACTGTCTCCTATGTGGGAGCACTGAGCGCCAGGTTTTGTATCGCGGTAAAGATCGACTTCACCACGTGCCCGGCGAATTTACTCTAGTCGAGTGTACGCGCTGCGGGTTCATTTACCTCTCTCCGAGGCCTGACCGCGACGAGATTCGGCACTTTTATCCAAGCGATTACCTTCCGTTCCGACCAGCTATACACGAGGAGCGTTCTCCTCTCCGTCGCTTCGATCGCCTCTTCGGATTGTATCGTCGTTGCCGCTTGATCCGCCAGCTCAAATCTCGAGGGAGCCTTCTCGACGTGGGTTGTGGGACCGGAGACTTCCTCGCGGTCATGCAATCGTACCCTGGTTGGACCGTACGTGGTCTCGAGCCGCACGCTGAGGCAGCGGCCCAAGCGCGAGCACAGTATGGGTTATCAATCGATCCAGTATATCTTGACGATCTTCCGTACCAAGACGGCGCATTTGACGTCGTGACCATGTGGGACGTACTTGAGCATCTTCCCCGACCACGCGAGTCGCTCGGTCGCCTTCGGAGGGTACTCCGATCAGACGGGGTACTCGTCATCGGTTTGCCCAATCGAGACTCCCTTGACGCAAAGCTGTTCGGTCAGTACTGGGCGGGGCTTGACGTACCTCGGCACTTCTCGGTTTTTTCCGTGTCAGACGTGACCCGTGCGCTTCTCGAAGCAGGCTTCGACAAGCCCGAGATCTTCAACCTTAACGGTGGCTACCACGCCTTCGCCCTCAGCGTGCGCTTCTTGCTAGATGGAGCTCGTGCTGATCCCAAGCTCCGAGCGGTGATCCTCTCGACAATCAGCTCGTTACCGTTTCGTCTGGCCTCAGTCCCGTATTTTAGCTTGCTCAAATGGCTGAAGATGGGTTCCACGATGATCATTGTGGCACGCACCGCCTGCGAAGGCGGAAAAAACAACAAGCATACTGATGCTCGGGTCACGACGAGAAACACGCTGACTGGTAGCACACATGATTGAGTTCGAGACCCAGCGTGCGCCTGATGCGCCGTCGAAGTCGAGCTTGGACGCTTACGAGGAGATCTATCGCACGGCACCCATAGCACAGCTCGAGAGCTTTTACATCTGGGCGCTTCGGCTCTCCGACCCGCGACCGGGGCTGCGCCTTCTCGACGTATCGTGCGGAATCGGGCGACTCGTCGACATCGCTGCAAAGCAAGGCTTGAAAGCGGTTGGGCTAGATCTCTCCCGCACTGCAGTCACGGTCGCACGTTCGAATGGCGGGAGGGGAGACCTGGTCGTGGGCGATGCCGAGAGGCTGCCCTTTCCAGACGATTGCTTCGATCGAGTAATCAATCTTGGAAGCCTCGAGCATTACCAGAACCCAGACCGGGGTGCTGCCGAGATGGCACGCGTCCTTCGTCCCGGAGGGAAAGCGGTTGTTCTCCTTCCTAATAGTTTCGCCTATCATCACGTTCTCTATGTTTGGCGCACGGGACGAGTGTTCGATGACGGTCAGCCACTGCAACGATACGGGACTCAAGCAGATTGGCGGGATCTCCTGGAGCGAAACGGACTGGGCGTGGAGCGTGCCGTCAAGTATCAATATGTCAGGCCGTTTACGGGCGCTGACATGGTCTGGTATATATGTCGGCCGTTAAAACTGTTGCAGATGCTGCTCGACCCGCTCATCCCGCTTAATGCTGCGAACTGCTTCGTTTTCATCTGCCGCAGGAAGAGCGCCATTATGAGGCATTAGAAAAGGGTTCAATTTTCCTATTGACGGCCAGTCGAGAAGGGGCTATGATGGCGTCTACTTCAAGGAAGCTAGCTGACGGTATCTCGTGGGTTAGACAAGGACTGGAGGGCAGTTCGGTGAGGGTATATTCGCTACGATCCTTTCGTGCTCGGCTTCGCACAGGCGTAGTGGTTGGAGCACTTTTGGGGGTAACGGTCCTGGCGGGCGCTGCTCAGGCGCAGCCGGCTCCGATGCCTGCGCTCCAAACGACGCAGAGCACGTCCTACACGTCGGGTATTCAAGTCCAAAACCTCAGTCCGACGACTGCGAACGCGCAGATCATCTACTACAATCAGAACGGATCCGTGGCTACTCAGCAATCGTTCCAAATTCCGCCCAATGGATCGTACACAATTTTCGGCAATACGATGGCGGCTCCTGCGGGCTTCGTAGGTTCGGCGGTCATCAGTGCTGACCAGCCAATCCAGGCCATTACTAATATCCTCGGAGCTAGCCCGACGACCGGCGAAGCGTACGACGGTGTTTCCAGTCCAGCGACGACCGTCAACGTCCCCTTGTTCCAGCAAGCGAACAGCGGTTTCAACACATCGCTCTACATCCAGAACGCGTCAGCATCCTCGAATAACGTGACCGTGACTTTTTACCAGAACGGGACGCAAGTATCACAGAAGGTATTTCCTCTCGGTGCGAACGGCTCAGTCACGGTTGATGCGTCGAACGACGGGATCACGACGAAGTTTGTTGGCTCGGCTATTGTGACGGCCCAACAACCCGTTTCTGTGACTGCCAATCAGACGAATGGGTCGATCCTGTTTTCCTACACGGGGGCCGGTGCCGGAGCGCCAACCCTCTACGCACCGTTAATCATGACGAACAACAGCGGTTGGACGACAGGTTTCCAGGTCCAGAACGCGGGTAGTCAGGCGACGACGGTTTCTCTTTACCTGAACGGAGGATCATCTGCGGTTGCAACCGCTAACCTGAGTCCCGGACAGTCCGTCACGTGGTTTCCAGTGCCCGGCACAACGTCCGGGAGTAAGTTCGTCGGTTCGGCTACGGTTAAGTCGAACAATGGTCAGCCCCTGCTAGGTGCTGTCAACGAACTGAATAGCGCGCTGGGCCAGGGCATGACCTATAGTGCGTTTGTCGGCGGCACCCAGACGGTCAATATGCCACTGATTATGTTCAACAACAGTGGATATTACACTGGTGAGCAAATTCAGAATGTAGGCTCCATTCCTGCGACTGTTGATTTCAAAGTGAATGGTACCGTCGTGAGCACGCAGGTCATTCAGCCTGGAGCGTCTTTCACCTGGTTCGGGACGAATCTAATCCCGGGCGGTGGCAAGGTGGCGAGTGCGCAGGCCGTCGCACGGGAGGGTGGTGCCCAGATCGTCGGCATCGTGAATGAGATCACCAGTCCGCAGCAGCCTGGCGATACATCTTTTGCCTATGAGGGCTTCAGTCAGTAAGCCTGTAAGCAGTCCGAATCCGCACGACGAGGCAAGGCAAGCGTGAGTAGACGCTTGCCTTGCCTGGTTGGGTCGCTTGCGTCCCTCCGGCTCTAAGTCTACAATCGCCTGAGATGCGAGGCGAGACGTGCGGCTGGTCGTTCAGATCCCCTGCTACAATGAGGAAGCGACGATTGGCCAGGTCATTGCAGAGATTCCCCGCGAGATCTGCGGCGTCGACGAAGTGATCGTCCTCGTCGTCGATGATGGATCGACCGACCGTACGGCGGGAGTTGCGTTAGCAGCCGGTGCCGACTACGTTGCGCATCACACCCGGAACCGAGGCCTGGCAGCCGCATTTCGAACGGGCCTCGACGTGGCGATTCGTCTTGGGGCTGATGTCATCGTCAACACGGACGGTGATCATCAGTACCGCGGCGCTGAAATACCTAAATTGGTGGAACCGATCCTGAACGGCCGGGCAGATCTGGTCGTCGGCGATCGGGACGCGGCCTCAGTAGGACATTTCTCCCGTCAAAAGCGGTTCCTCCAGGCCTTCGGAAGCTGGGTTGTGCGACAACTTTCCGGCACAACTGTCCCAGATGCTCCGAGCGGTTTTCGAGCGCTCTCGCGGGAGACAGCACTCCGACTCAACGTGGTAACTGATTACTCCTACACGATAGAGACCCTCATCCAGGCGGGCGCCCAGCGCCTTGCTGTAAGTAGCGTACCAGTCACTGCGGATCCGACACCGCGGCCGTCACGCCTGGCAAGCAGTACTCTTGCATACGTACAGCGTTCTTGTATCACCTTGGTACGCGCCTATGCGATGTACCAGCCGTTGCGTGTCTTTTTGCTGATCAGTCTCGTTCTCCTGCTCCTGGGATTGGTCGGCGTAGCCCGGTTCCTCTGGTACTATTCACACGGTGCTAGCTCCGGTCACATCCAGTCGCTCGTTCTGAGTAGTGTGCTTCTTATCACTGGGCTGCAAGTCGGCCTCATTGGGCTGGTCGCCGATCTCATCGCGGGGAATCGCCGACTGATGGAGGAAGCGCTCTACCGTCTTCGCAAGCTTGATACGACCGGAGGGTTGTCAGACGAGTCGGCTGCAAAGCCTTCCGACCATCTGCGAGAAGAAAGCAACGAGAGTATTGCCCATGTCTGACCTCGCTTCTCGAACCAATCAGGTAAATGAAATTCGACGTGCTCTCCCACACCGCTATCCGTTCCTGCTCGTCGATCGCATCGTGGAAGTCTCGCCGGACGGCACACGCGCGGTCGCAATCAAGAATGTAACAGTAAACGAGCCGTTCTTTCAGGGCCACTTTCCAGACAACGCGATTATGCCAGGTGTGCTAATCGTCGAGGCACTTGCTCAAGCTGCGGGCGCGGCACTGCTTGGATCGGCAGCACGTGATGGTAAGCTGGCGATGCTCGCCGGCCTTGACGGTTTTCGCTTCCGTCGGCCGGTTGTACCAGGCGATACGCTTCGCCTGGAGGTTGCATTGATCAAGATGCGCGGTCCAGTGGGGCGGGTTCAGGGGCGAGCGCTCGTCGACGGGCAGGTTGCCGCGGAGGGAGAGATCACGTTCGCGCTGGTGTCTTCATCCTGATTCGGGGAAGGCGCTGGTGCGGATCACTTTTGTAACTCCGGAGCTAACCCTCTCGGGCGGAATGCTTGCGATTGTGGGGTTTGCCAACGGTTTGGCGGATCGCGGATATTCTGTGACTCTCGTCTCGCTGCGATCACGATTTGACTCGCTCGTGGAGCTGATCGATCACCGCGTCGCGATTGTGTGGACCCGCTTGCGATTGCGTCCAGTACCCGGCCATCACCTTACGAATGCAATGCTGGCCTTGGATCTGGCGAGAGTTATTCCACGCTCCGATGTCCTGGTTGCTACCTATGCTCCAACCGCGCTCCCGGTCCTGCTGGCTTCTGCGCTTGGTCGTGGGCAGCGTTACTGGATGTACGCTGACTACCGAGAGATGTTTTCATCACGCCCGGTCGAATGGTGGATGGTCCGCAACCTCCCGAGGTTTTTCAGGGTCGTAATGACCAATTCCCACGCTTCTGTCGCAGAGCTCAAGATGTATAGCAACGTGGATGCGGTTTTTGTTGGGCTGGGCCTGCCGAGGAGGGACCACCTGTGGCCACCAGCACGTAGCCAGGCTCGCCCGCTTGTCGCCCTCTATGTTGGCGATTCCCGGCCGCGCAAGGGTCTGCGCGAATTTCTAAGAGCGGGTGAGATTGCCCATCAATCCATCTCGCAGTTGCGGCTTCAGATCGTAACGAAAGACGATGCGGCGATCAGCTGTCAAGTTCCCTTCGATCATGTCGTTAAGCCGAGTGCTCGGGCGCTTGCAGATCTATATCGCGGCTGTGGCGTCTTCGTTTCGACGTCGTGGTCGGAGAGTCTTGGTATTCCCCCACTTGAGGCGATGGCCTGTGGAGCACCCGTCGTCATCACCGATCAGCGTGGCGCGCGCGATTACGCTGTCGACGGTAAGAACTGTCTTGTAGTTCCAACGCGTGATCCGAAGACAACGGCGGAAGCGATTATTCGCATCTTGACCGATCAGTGTCTCGCGGAGCGGTTGAGCGCGGCCGGTCTTGAGACCGCACAGCAGTATCGCTGGGAAACAGCGCTCGACCGCTTTGAGTCTGCTCTTCACACCGCTCCGGTCGAGAATCAGTGCTGATGGCTGCAGGAAATGACGTGGGCCGTGTCTCCGACCTGGATTTCGAGGCTCGGTCTAGTGTCTTGCCCGGTAAGGTCGTGGCGATAGTTCTGAACTGGAACCTTCCACGGGAGACATTTGCCTGCATCGAGTCACTCCTGTCCAGTGATTATCCGGACCTGCAGGTCATTGTCGTCGACAACGGCTCGACCGACGGTTCACCGGATCTTATTCGGACGCGTTTTCCTGGGATCGAAGTGCTCGCACTCCCAGAGAATCGTGGATACGCCGCGGGTAACAACGTTGGCATCGTCCGCGCGCTGTCACTGGGTGCCGAGTGGGTCCTCATCGTAAATAACGATGCTATCGTGGCTGCTGATACAATCAGCAATCTGGTCGTCGAGACCAGGTCACGTGCTGGCATCGCTATGCCACGCATCGACGCATGGCCGTCGGGAGGACTCTGGAGGGCCGGCGCTCGAGTTAGCGGATTATACCCCTTGCCGAGATCGATACGCGAAGGCGAGTTGGCGGTGGGAAAGCCAATCTCGATTGACTACGCGATCGGCTGTGTTCTCCTCATTCACCGTACCGTCCTGGAGAGGATCGGTCTCTTCGATGAAGGCTACTTCATGTACTACGAAGATCTAGATTTCTCTGCCCGTGCGCGGACTGCGGGCATCCCCATCATCGTCGTTCCGAGTGCACGAGCCTGGCACAAGATTGGCACGAGTCTGAAAGCGAATAGCCCGCGACGGACCTACCTGCAGACCCGCTATCGAACACGCTGGTGTCGTGCGCAGAAGCCGAGCTTCCGCACCCTCGTATGGTGGATCGCCCTAATGGTTGGGGCATTGCGAAGTGTGGTCGGGTCGGCTTTTCACGCAAGCTGGCTAGAAGTCGCTGCAACTGTACGCGGGCTTCACGACGGGATGACGGCTCCTAATGGAGAGAGCAGGCCTGAAGCCTGATTGGCACTGAACGATCAACGGCAGTAGCCTCGATTACCGCGTCTTGATCCCGTCAAGTCCGAGTCCTATCTAAAGCCAGGTCGACGGCGAGGCGAAGGTTCGCGGTGATACGCGCTGGAGTGAAGTACCCTCGAATTAATTCCGCACCTGCAGCCCCAAGCTCTCGACATCGTCGCGGATTGAGAGCGAGGCTCCGTATCGCCTCAGCAAGCGCGGTGGGATCATCCATCGGTACCGCGACCACGTCACGGCCTGGAGTGAAGATCTCCCGGTTGGCTGGGCAGTCCCCAACAATCGTGGGAACGCCGCAGGCGAGGAACTGAAAAGTCTTGCCGGCGATTACCCGTCGGGCTTTGGGATTATCAGCGAAGTGTCCACCTAGCCCAATCGATGCCTGGGCGATCTGATAACTTAGATCGTCTGCAGAGAGCCAGTCAATAAACGTGATGTTCGGGACATCGAGCTGCCTCGCAAGGCTTTGAGCACGCTGCCGGCGGGGACCGGTGCCGATCAACCGAAACCTGATTCGCGCTTCGTCGCGCAGCAGGTTAGCTGCCTTCGTGATCACCTCGACTCCGTGAAGAGGGAGGTAGCTGCTGTAGTGAACAACCGTGACCGAGTTTGTATCAAGCTCTCGACGAACGCGATGCAGGCGAGGATCGGGGCCCAAATAGTGGACGTGGTAATGGTCACGCGGTAGACCGAAAGTCTCTGAGAAGAAGCGGCGCTGGCACTCGGTATCCACCAGGGTGAGGCTTGCCCGTGACATAGCCTTTTGATCCAGGACAAAGGCTAACTGACCCAAGGGGCTCCGCGCAGGGACCGTCCTTCGATCCAGACAGAGGGTGTCATACACTGAAACAAACGCGTCGAGCAGAACTGGCTTCCGGAGCAGCAATGCAGCAAGGATCGCGATTGGCTGGCCGAGAAAGCCGGCGACGACCAGATCTGTCCGTGCAGCCGCGTGCACTAATCTTGGCAGGATCGACGCGAGCCGCTCGCCATATCGTGGGCGGGCACTCGCAATCACGGAAACTGGATAAAGCTGTGAAAGCCCGTGCAGGAGAAGACGATTTCGAATGTAATCCGGCTCGCGCCCGCAGACGAAGAGCACACGGGGTGCTGCGCGCGTTATGGTATTTACCAATGCGACCACGTCAGTGCAACACGATAGCTGGAAGGAAAGAGATGACATTCCACGCGACGAAGAGGGTGAGAAAGGTGGAACTGGTCAGCATTAATCGCGGCCTGCCACCGGTGGAGACCTCGCCACGCAGTAACACGATCGCGTTGCAAATCAATAACCCGACAAACGCGCTCTGTGCTAGAACGATGATCTGCACCCACGGGTAGAAATGATTGACGAGGTCGGAGATTGCAGGTGTCATTACGGCTGCGGGATAGATCGGCGAGAACAAGGCACTGCTCGCACGGTTGCCCCAATTCCAAGTCCAGATGAGAAATACCAGAACGTAGCCCGCGACAAGCACCCATGTCCCTGAAGCTCGCGCGACTGACCAGATGAAGAACGGTGCCAACCATACGAGCCAGTAGAAGGGCCAGTTGCTCGTGGCGAACACCAAGCCGAGTATGAGAAAAACCAGGGTCGGCAGTTCAAGATGAATCGCTTCGCCCGAAAAGCGTTGATAAACGAGAAACCCGACGACCGCCGTGTAACCCACCATGAACGGGCTAATTCCCATTGGTCCCAACGTTGGAATCGCAGAGGCGATCCTCATAGCCTCGGGATTCGTCAAGGCCCCAAGACGGAATGCGCGACTGGAGAGAAACGGAGTGACGACTGCCGCGAATGGCAATGTGCCTACGACGACGAAGCGGACAACATCCAATGAGCGTCGTCCCAGCACCAGAGCGAACGGCAAAACCAGAAGCAGGGGATATGATTTGAAGGCTGCACCTAGTGCCAGCACGAGAGCGGCAAGGTCACACTGATGGCGATACCTTGTCACGTCCTGCCTTGCGGTAAGCGCTTGAGTGCCAACCAGCGTTGCCAGGACGACGAACAATGTAGGCATGAGATCGTTCTGGCCTACCATATACGCGGAGACGAGCGTCACTGGCATAAGACTCCAGAGGGACCAGACGATACCCCGTCGCTCCTGAGGAACTAACCTGCTAAGGGACCACCCGATAGCGCCGTCGAACGGAAGGTACAACAGCTTCATCCAGAATATGCTGCGTAGAAACCCTGGGATTATCCATCCACGCGAACTGAATGACCACTGTCCGACATCTACGACCCCCAATACCTTCAGGAGACCCGTCCACGCCGCCGTCACCACGTAATACAGGGGCATGTAAGGCGCCCAGACTACGGGGTGCAAAGTTTGATCGCCGTAGACGTCATTGAGGTATTGGTAGATGTTCCAGTGGCCCTCGACCATCTTGAAGGCCATCCAGGGCATCCAGACAGTATCGTTATGCATCGTAGTCGGCATGAGGATCAATCGAAGTGAGAGACCGAGGATACACCACGGGATCCACGGTCTGTCCAGAGCCACGCGGGTCGTGCGTAGCAGATGTCTGGGAATAATCTGCGATGGCGACGTGGCGAGACTCACGCGGACCTCATCGATAACCCTAAAAGCCACAGTGCGCGGGACGTCTGATGGCAACACACGCAACCAAGCTCAACGATATCGGCGTTTTGGATCACATATTGAGCTTTGAAGGGCACGTCAGCCGTGTTATAGTGACCTACCATGTGAGATGTCGGCACCCCGCTAAGGAAGACGCTTTGGAATCAGTTGATCCTGTCCGTGAGGCTAACACAAAGGATCTGCCAGCTGGCGAAGGCATGGAGTCCGTCCCCTCGGCACAGAACGACGGACGATATTGTACCAGGGTCATACAACTTGGTGCGATAGGGACCATTGGTGCAATCGCCTGTGTCATCGCCCTTGCCTACCTTGTCTGGCAAAACGTGGCAGACTGGTCATCACTCCCGCGTTCGTTTGATCCACGTTATTTGATTGTTGCTTCTTTCTTCCATTCCATTGCTCTGCTGACGGCTGCCTACAGCTGGCATCGAATGGTCGCCAGCGTTGCGGGCGAAAGTAGTTTACAAAGGAATCTGCGGGTCTATGTGACGAGTGCGTTCGCACGCCGCCTTCCGGGAAGTCTTTGGGGTCCTGCTCTTCGGATGTTCTGGTATCGTCAGCTTGGCGGCAGCTGGCGAACGGTCGGATTCGTATCGATCCTCGAGGTCTGGGCGCTGACGATATCCGGCGCGATAATTGCTCTGGTCGGTGCTGTTTTCTTCATTGGTCGAAGCGCTAGTCTCCGCACGTGGACTGGCTTGGCGATCGTCCTCCTCTTCCTCAGCACGCTTTTTACACCCAGGGTGAATCGCTGGCTGCTGCTGCGACTAGCAGGTCTCCTGCGAACGACACGGATTCGTGCGGACTCACTCGATTCGCGAGAGCTTCTGAGGTGGGTGATCCTGGAGCTGGTGACCTGGCTTTCTGGCGGCCTCATGCTCGCTGCAATCCTGCGGGCTTTCGCACCATACCAGGCGGAACAGATCCCTGCGATCCTCGCGTGCTGGGCCGCCGCTGGCACCGTTGGTATGCTGATCACGTTCGTGCCCGGGGGGTTTGGGATCGTGGAGCTCGCATTGACCGGGCTCCTGGGGCTCTTCGTCCCGACATCGGTCGCGCTCGCGGCTGCGATTGGCTTGCGCGTGTTTGTGATAGCCTGTGAGATTCTTTGGATGGTGATCGGCATCGCTGCACCTGCAATCTCTCGCCGAGTCTGGCCAGTGACGTGGTGATACAATCTGACCAGCCCTGAGGTTCACGTGGACAAGCTGCGACAACCTCGCGTTCCGGTCACGTCGGTGCGTCCCGTTCCAAAGCATCCCGTCACTCGGCTGCCATATCCGTTGCGGAGCCAGCTCCGCTATTTCGCCGTGGGGTTGCTCTTTCGATTGCTCGGTTGGTGCCTGGCACCAAGCTTTCGACGCGCGGTAACGTTGGAACAGCTCGCGACCGCGCGTATTCTTGTTCTCAAGCCCTGCTGCCTTGGCGACGTAGTCTTCGCGACGGCGCTGGTGCGCGAGCTTCGCTGCGCCCTGCCGAACGCGCACCTGACCTTCGGCGTGGGACCGCATTCGCGCCCCGCCATCGCTGGTCATCCCGCCCTTGATGATCTGCTTGATATGGGCAGGGTCGGTAGCGGACCCTCGAGCTGGCGGGATCTCGCCATGCTGGTGCGGGAGATCCGCGCTCGCCGCTTCGACGCGTGCTTCGTTCTCGAACGCTCCGCGGTGCTCACGCTCGTACCTCTATTGGCCGGGATACCCGTTCGCATCGGGATCGATAGCGACGGTCGCGGATTCAGCCTGAACGTGGCTGTCTCGATTCGACCCGCCAGGCCCGAGAGCGAACTCTACCTCGATCTGCTGCGGGCGATCGGCGGACAGCCTCGGTCGGGCGAGCTGGAGTACCATCCGTCACCTCAGGCGGTCCAGCGCGTCAGCGAGCTGATCCGCGAGCGTCTCCCCTCGGATCGGCCATTCGCGGTGCTGCATTACGCGGGGGGTATGAATCCCGGCATGACGCTGCTGCGCAAGCGCTGGCCGATCGAGAATTTTCGTGAGCTGGCTAATCGTATTGTCCAGGCGGGGGGAACGGTCGTGCTGGTCGGATCCAATGCGGACCGGGACGGGATTCTCGCAGTCGGGGGTCCGGAGCCAGGAAGAGAGAATATGGGATTGGCGACATCAGGGGCCGGCGACGCAGAGACAAGGCCCGGCCCGACGATGTTTCCTTGCGGCGCTTCATCCTGTCCGTCTCCCATCGTCGATCTCGTCGGGGAGCTTACCCTCGACGAGCTGGCTGAGCTGGCTCGCCGTGCTGCGGTCTACGTCGGCAACGACACTGGCCCCACCCACCTGGCCGAAGCAGCCGGGGCCAATGTCGTGATGCTCTTCGGACCGTCCGACCCGATCGTCTACGGTCCGCGGCGCCGCGACGCGGTCGCGCTGACGGCTGGGCTCTGGTGCAGTCCGTGCTTCGAGAACGGGCGCGTTGCCCCGTGTGCACATGTGATCTGCATGCGGTCGATCTCGGTCGACCGCGTCTGGCGCGAGGTCTCTCGATTCCTGACGGTGAGCGAGCGGTCGCGATGATCGGCGTGATCAGCCCGCGCGACGACCTCCGCCGGGCAGTGCTGCGTGGCGTTGGGCTCGCGTTCGGGCCGACTCGGCACGCGTCGACAAGCCGGCAGAAGATCCTGGTCGTGCGGCCCGATCACCTGGGCGATCTCCTCGTCCTCACCCCCGCGCTTCGACGTCTACGGCGAGGCCTTCCCGACGCCGAGATCGTCGCGCTGATCGGTCCGTGGGGACGACCGGTTCTCGAGCACAACCCCAATCTGAATCGCCTGATCACCTGGAGCTTCCCCTGGTTCGACCGTCGACCTCGGCGGTCAGTCGTCGCGCCGTATCTCTCGCTGATTCGCCTCGCCAGGCTGCTACGTGCCGAGCGGTTCGACCTGGCCTTGCAGTTTCGCGCCGATTTCTGGTGGGGGGCGCTCGCGGTTCGACTCGCGGGCATTCCCGAGCAGATCGGCTTCGACGTCCCGAGCGTTCGGCCGTTCCTCACGCGGGCGCTACCTCTCTCGCACGGCTGTCACGCCGCCGACGAAAATCTGCGCCTGGCGGAAGCAGTCGCGGGTCCCGGCGGTGGGGAGGGACTGGAGTTCGTCGTCCAAGAGGCCGACCGCCAGCGTGCGGCTGAGCTCCTTGGCCCCGTCTCGGACAACCGTCCGCTGATTGCCCTTCAGGCGGGTGCGGGAGCGCCGGTGAAGCGCTGGCCAATCGAGCGGCTGGCCGAGGTGGGACGGCGCCTGCGCGACGATCTTGGCGCGACGGTCGTAGCGCTTGGGGGACCAGGGGAGCGTGGCCTCGTGGAGACGCTCGTGCAGCAGATTGGGTCCCAGGTCATCGGACTGGCTGGGGTGACGACGCTTGGCGAGCTGGCGGCGGTCCTGGAACGTTGCGCGCTGGCGCTGGGTCCTGACAGCGGCCCGCTTCACCTCGCGGTCGCGGTCGGCACGCCGACCATTCACCTCTTCGGGCCGGCTGATCCACGCCGCTTCGGACCGTTCGGCGATCCGTCGCGTCACCGCGTGATTCTCTCGAGCTGGCCGTGCTGCCCGTGCAATCGTCTCGACTTTCCCCCAGAGGAGGTACCCGAGCATACCTGCATGGCTGCGATCACGGCCGAGGACGTACTGAAGGTGGCGCGGGAACTCCTTGGGGAGCGGGGGCTCAGAGGTGGGGAGCCAGACCGGCGTGAGCGGGAAGGCGCCCTCGAGATGAAACCTGCCGACGAACGGTCGGTCTCTGGCGCGGTCCGCGCCGACGGTGCTCGGCGCGAGGAGGAATCCACCCGGCCCGAAGATCGAGAACGCCAATGACGGCAAATCCCGAGCCAGAACAGTCGCTCGTCCCTGACTCACCTGTCTCCGGCCTCGCAGCCGTCGCCCCCCGGCGCTTCCTCGTGATCAAGCTAGCCGATCTCGGCGACGCGCTGACCGCGACGCCAGCGATACGCGCCCTCCGCCTGAGCTTCCCGACCGCGACGATCGATCTGCTGGTGACCCCGCTTGGCGCGACGGTGCTCGCCGGTCTTGACTCGATCGATCACCTCATTCGCTTCGAGAAGGCGCGGTTCGATCGGTTCCCGCCTTCGCTGCGCTCGCTCGTGCAAGCGCTTGCGCTAGGAATCAGGCTCCGCGCGGCGCACTACGATCGCGTGTTCCTGCTCCATCACCTCTTCACCACGGCAGGATATCTCAAATACGCGGCGCTTGTGGGAGCCACCGGTGCGCCCTGGCGGGCGGGTGTCGCGGAGAAGCGACCTTCTTTCTTGACGGACGTCGTCCGCGATGAAGGCTACGGAGTCCGTCACGAGGCGGATTACTGGCTGGAGGTAGCGAGGCTGGCCGGTGCAGTCAATCCCGCACCTCGCCTCGAAGTTGCCATCGACCGTCCGGCGCGGGCGCGAGCCGCACGCCTGCTGGACGGCCTGGCGCTCACGGACAAACGTCCATTGGTCACCATCTGTCCTGGAGCCGGGCCCTACAGCCCTGCCCGTCGGTGGCCGGCCGATCGCTTCGCACGGCTGGGACGCTGTCTCGCCGAAGAGATGGGCGCAGAGATCCTTATCGTTGGAACATCGGCCGAGCGGGAGCTAGCCGAGCAGGTCCATGCCGCGATCGGAGGCGCATCGCACAATCTTGCGGGTCTGACCGATGTGAAGATGCTGGCAGCCATTCTGAGTCGCACTGACCTGTTCATTGGAAACGATGGTGGCGCGATGCATCTGGCGGTCGCGGCGGGCGCACCGGTCGTCGCTATCTTTGGCCCGAGCAATCACATCTCCTGGGGACCATATGGCGGCGTTCCGTGGCACCCCGGGCTCTCGGCTCGGACAGCGATTATCCGGGTCGACCTCCCGTGCGCGCCCTGCCTTTATCGCGGCTACCTCCCTGGCACTCGTGCCGGATGCCACGCGCGCGATTGTCTCACCTTGATCGACGTCGATCTGGTGGCCATGGCAGCGCGCGATGTGCTGGCGACCTCGCGAGCCGGATAGGAGTGGACGGTGAAGCGAGCCCGGACGTGGCCGGTCCGATCTCTCCGCCGGCTTCGGCGCGCCAGTGCTGATGGATCGGCGTCACTGCCCGGACGGGAATCGGGGAATGATTCATCCCTCTTGGCACCGGCTCGCGGTCTCCGGCGTGCTGTTGGCCGAGGTCGGACCGGTTGTGAACCGCCCCTAATGCACGACGAAGGTTAGTCCGATCAGGATGAGGAATGCCGCGCCCGCGAGCAGGCCAATCCGCCGGAGGTCAGCCATGACGTAGCTGTAATCGGTGATCGGGATGAGGCTACCCGAGCGCAGCGGCCGGTAGGATCGGCTGGACGGGCGCGTCGAAGTGGAGGGAAGCTCGGTCGTGCGGGCATTTGTCTGCCTGGCTTCTGACGGCGTAGCAATCGGCGTGCTCGTGTACGGCAGAACGGCGGATGGCCGGGCGACCTGGCGGCCTGGACGATGGGATCTGGCGCGAGATGCTTTCCCTCCGGACTTCTTCGGCATACGACCTCCGTTGAACTGATTTCATTATACGCCCGCGCGCGGGTCCAGGCCAGGATGAAAGCGGAGGGCAAGATCGTGGAACCGCGCGTCGTTCCCCGGGTTCCTCGCGGTAGAGACCCACTCCCCCCGCCCGCGCGCACCTGAGTTGGCCCCCAGATCACCTCCTTTCGGGGCGGTGCTTGACCCTCTCGGAGCCCTTCGCTAGCATGTGTGGGCGGCTGCGGTGCGTGCCTCTGGAGGGTGGAATGGCGGCGGTGTATCAGCTCTACTCGATGTACCTGTGGGCAGCGTTACTGGCGCTGTTCCTCGTTCTTGCCATCTGGGTGATCACGCTGCAACTGCGGATGAATCGGCTGATCCACCATTACAATCGAGTTCTGTCCGACTCCGAGGACGGTACCCTCGGAGATGCGCTGCAACGGTACATCGAGCGGCTTGACGACGTCTCGGGCGAGGTCGCGAGTCTGGCGCAGATTTGCCAGGCGGTCGATACCAATGTACGTCGAGCGATCCAGCGTATTGGCGTCGTGCGCTTCAATCCTTTCGCGGATACCGGCAGCGACCAGAGCTTCGCGGTTGCCTTGCTCGACCAGAACGGCACGGGTATTGTGTTCAGCTCGCTATTCAGCCGAACCAGCACCCGGATCTTTGCGAAGCCAGTCGTCGACGGAAAGAGTACGCACGTTCTGACCGACGAGGAGCAAGAGGCGATCGATCAGGCTATGTCGAGTGGCTCCACGCTGGCTCGCCAGCGAGCCAGCTGAGGACCGGCCATCATCTGCGTGTTCTCGATCAGGTTGATCGTGCGAGGAGAAGCCCTGGATTGAGGTCCGTTACAGGGGTGCCCCGCCCGCGGCTGAGTTCGCTCCGACCCGATTCGACGCTCGGTGCACACGGGGCGCGCAATGTCACCCTGGATCTCCTGCAGAGCTTCCTCGGCGGACTGTTTGTCGCACTAGTCGCCAACTTTGCTGCCGTCTACGCCCGACACCTGGACGCGAGCGCGTTTCTCCTCTCGGTCCTCCTTGCCGCCCCGTACACTGGTGCTCTGATCTCGCCGATCGTCGTGGCGCGCCTCCCACCGACACTCGGACCCCGTGAGATCGCGTTGCCGATTGCTCTCGGTCGGCTGCTCATCCTCGTTGTTCCGCTCACGCACTCGCCGGCCGTTTTCATCGGCCTGATGGTCGGGATGTACCTGCTCGTCACGCTGCCGAGCCCCTACGTCGTCGATGTGATGACCCGTCTGTACCCGACCGCCGTCCGTGGTCGCTACATCGGCTACAGTCGTATCGCGCTCACCGCGGGCTTGACCGCTGGCGCGCCGGTCGGCGGCTTCGTCATGGATCATTACGGGCCGGCGGTCCTGTTTCCACTTGGCGCGGTCGTGGGGGTGCTCGGCGCGCTCGCCTACTCCAGCCTGAAGCCTGGTCCTCCCTCGCAGCGACCGACGCCGTCGAGCATTCGCGCGACGTTCCACGTGCTGGGGGAAGATCGCTCTTACGCCTTGGTCGTCGTGGCGTTCACAATCTGGGGGCTTGGTGCACTGCTCGCCGGCCCCTTCTACCCGATTATGCTGGTGAACCGATTTGGCGTGACCTACCAGCAGGTCGGATTCCTAACGCTCGTACAGTCCGTCTGCTGGTTCATCAGCTACGTCTACCTTGCTCGCCGGATCGACCGCCTTCCGGCCCAGCGGGTGATGCTTGCCAGCATGCTTCTCTCGGCGGTGCTGCCCGCCGCGTATCTCCTGGCACCATCCCCGGAGTTCCTCACAATTGGCTATGCGGCCAATGGGTGTGCGGCAGGCGGCACCGATCTCGGCCTGCTTCAGCTGATCGTCCGCTCAGCTCCGCCGGGCCGCGCACCCCAGTACACCGCGCTGGTGAACGCAGTTGCCGGGGCGCGTGGCGTGATCGCGCCGTTCGCTGGCTCCGCGCTCGGAGCAGATGGCGCGCTCGGGACAGCCGGGGTGCTGATCGTGGGCACTGCGCTGTGCATAGCCGGCGCGGCCGTGACGCTGCGCGCTGGTCGGACGATCGCGACCGAGCAGCGCCAGGAGTCGGAGAGTGAGATTCAGACGCAGCCTTCGCCTTCAGCGTGACCCGTCGACCGCCGCCCAGCAACCTGACCTACTGCCGCTCGATCCAGTGGACGACCGCGACCCTGGACTGGTCGCGCGCAGGCTCGTAGTGCACGCGGACGGCTTCGCCGCGCTTGTACTCGGGGCTCAGCGGGCTTACCGTCTGGCGGAACGTCAGGTCGCGGTACGTGTCGAGCGTGAACTCGATCATTGACGCATCGTGTCCGTTGGAGGCGGACTTTTGGATCTCGACAATACGCCCCTCGGCGATCAGCTCCGGTGGCCCACCCAGATGCAAGCGCTGGCGAAGTGCGTCGAACATGGCTTGTCTGCTCCCTCGAATGTGGTATGTCGTCCCACCGTGAGGATCGCCAGTTGGGGCGTCGCGTGGGTTCCTCGAAAGAAGTCTGACCCTCGATCCACTACCTACATCTTACCGGGATCGGACGAGCATCGTCAATTTCCCGTGAGCTGTTCGGCATTATTCTTCGATCGGCGTGAGACCATCATTCTCGCCAGGCGGCGCCGTGTAGATAAAGAGGAACTGGACCGGCACGCTGCCGATGGTCTCCCAGGAGTGAGCACTTTCGCGTCCCGCGGGATAGTACACGCCCGTGTCGGCGGTAATGACCTCGCTGTTCCCGTGCTGATCGTAGACCCGAGCGGAACCGGTCAGGACGTACTCGAACGTGTCGACCTGGTGATAGTGCAAATGCGTGCGTGCGCCCGGATCGAGCGACACGACGCTGACGACGAAGCCGTTGGTCGGTGTGAGATGGTTACAGATGGTCGCGGCGCGAGTGCCGGGGAAGCGAACCTCGCGCGGCACGCGCTCGGTCGGATGAATGACGGTAAGTCCACGCAGTGGCATGATCCCTCCGTGTTTCGTTAGTCTGACTGCTGGCTCTTGCATCCACCCGGCGCTGCGAGCGGACCGAGCCGGTGAGAATCTGGCGAACGCGGCGATAGATAATCTGTCAGTGCGCCGCCGCTAACATAGCCAATTGGCTCGTGCGCTGCAAGCATCGGCATTCGTGGCGCTATAATACGTTCGTCCGCCCTGGAGCTGCCCTGGATGGCAGCCCACCGGCGACCACCTGGAGGCAAGGGGAGACATGGGCGAGCCACCCTGTTACGCTCACCTTCTTGACGAGGAGGGACGCATGCCGGACCAGCCGGAGATTCGAATCCAGCGCGTCTACAACGTCGATCGACCCACGGTCGGCAAACGAATACTGGTCGATCGTGTCTGGCCGCGCGGTCTGACGAAAGAATCACTCCACCTGGATGCGTGGATGCGCGAGCTAGGTCCGTCCGACGAGCTTCGCACCTGGTTCGGCCACGATCCGGCGCGCTGGGAGGAGTTCCAGCGCCGCTACCGTGCCGAGCTCGCGCGGCCCGACCAGCAGGCACGTTTAGGCGAGCTCGAGAAGATGGCTCTCGAAGGGCCGGTGACGCTGCTCTATGGTGCACGTGACGAGGCACATAATCAGGCGGTCGTTCTCAAAGAGGTCCTCGAGGAGCGGCTGGGGCTCCGACCGCCCGTGCCCTTCGTCAGTCCACCGCCGAGGACGTGAGCATAGGTGAAAATGGCCGGGGCGCACGACCCGAGATCAGACTCGGGCTTTGTCGTGGAGGCTTCGTGAGCGACCTGCACTCTCGCCTGGGGTTGCCTGATCCTGACTCCTTGCAGCTCGCCGATCCAACCGTGGCCAAAATCGTCTTCGATTCGATCTCGTTCTGGCGTCTCAACAGAACCCTGCCGTGTCCTCGATGCCTTCTCCGCCTCGGCGGGAAACGCGCACTTCTTCCTCGCCAGGGTGGGAGATACGCCCTGCCGCTACCACCGATATGCTCAGTACTTGGGGAGCGTGATTCGTGAAGATCAAAGACATCCGCGCCGCCGCGATCGACATTACGCCGCGGCCAAAGACGCCACCACGGGTACCGCGTCAGGCGACGCCTGGCTTCGTCAGCCCGATGTCGCGGTATCCTGACCTCCCCCGTTCGCGCTGGGCGACTCACTGGACGCGCACGGCTTGCGTGGTCACCGCCGAGGACGGCACCTGGGGCCTTGGCCTGACCATCCACGGCGGTCCGGTCGAGCGCGTGATCAACGACCACTTCGCGCCGGTCCTCGTCGGCGAGAACTGCCTGGCAACCGAGAAGCTCTGGGATGTGATGCAGCGCATCAGCGCACCCTATGGGACGGCCGGACTGGCCAGCTACGCCATCAGCGCGGTCGACCTCGCCCTCTGGGATCTCAAAGGCAAGCTCCTGGGCGTGCCGGTGTACGAGCTTCTCGGCGGTCCGCAGAAGGAGCAGATCTTCTGCTACGCCAGCAACACTGATCTCTCCTACGGGACCGAAAATAGCATTGCCTGGTTTCTGGAGCTCGGGTTCAAAGCGGTCAAAGTGTTCGTGCGGGATGGCCCGGAGGCCGGGATCGCGGGCATTCGTCGCGCCGAGGAGCTGGTCGCGCGCACACGCGAGCAGATCGGCGATGAGGTCGAGCTCATGGTCGACTCCTGGATGTCGCTGAACGTCGAGTACGCCGTCCGGCTGGCCGAGGCCCTGCGACCCTATCGCGTCAAATGGCTCGAAGAGCTGCTGCTGCCGGGAGACCTGGAAGGCTACGTCCGCCTGCGGCAGCGTCTGCCCGGTACCACCCTGGCAACCGGGGAGCACTGGTACAGTACTCAGCCCTTCGCCTTCACGGCCGGCCAGGGCTTGATCGACATCTTCCAGCCAGACGTCGCCTGGGTCGGCGGGATCACCGCGGCCGTGCGAATCTGTCACCTTGCCGAGGCGCACGGACAGACCGTCATCACCCACGCCGGCATGAACTATCCGTATGGCCAGCACCTGGCCCTGGCGATGCCTTCGGTTCCCTGGGGAGAGCGCTCGGAAGGGGTGGCGCCGCCCGGCGTACCGCTGGAGGAGATGGTAGCCGTTCCGGGCACGGTGCCCATTCGGAATGGCTACGTGAGGCCGACCGATGCTCCCGGCTTCGGCTTCGAGATTACCCGAGAATGGCTTGAGCAGGTAGCGGTCTAGCGTGGGTGTGCTATGATTGCCCCGTCTTGACCTCATTCAGCGGTAGCCCTTGGCGGGGTTGAGGGTGACGCGTGGCGCGGCTCGTCGATGCGCTGGCAAGCTACGTTCCGACGATCGTCCTGAACCGCATCGCGCTGGCAGACAGCTCGTCTCTCGACTCGAACGTCGATCACGTCTATGCCGCGGTGATGCTCGCCGACATCGCCGGGTCGACGGCGCTTGCCGAGCGGCTCGCCGAGCAGGGTGCGGCCGGTGTCGAGCAGCTCAGTCACCTCTTCAACGCCTACTTCGACCGGCTCATCGAGATCGTGGCGTCCCACGGCGGAGATATCGCGTCTTTCGCGGGCGACGCCCTGCTCGCGCTGTGGCCGGTTCCGCGAGCAGATGATCTTGCCGTCGCGACCTGCCGAGCAGCGCAGTGCGCCTTGAGCGTGCTGAGCACGTTGAATGGCTTCACGCCGGATGGCGAGATTCATCTTGCGCTGCACATCGGTGTCGGAGCAGGCGAGGTGGTCGTCGCCGACCTCAGCGGTGGCGGTGACCGACGGGTGCTCGTCACCGCTGGCGCGGGCGTCGTTCAGAGCGCCCGTGGGCAGGCACTGGCCCGTGGCGGGGACGTCGTACTCTCGCCCGAGGCGTGGGCGCTTGTGCAGGATCGCTGCGCGGGCGAGATGCTTCCGGCGGGACACGTCCACCTCTCGGCCGTCCGCAGCCCGGTATCGCTCAGCGCCCTTTCCACCCCGGTCGCCGTCGAGTCGGCGGAGCCACTGCTGCGAGCGTACGTACCTGAACCCATCCGGAGTCCGCTGGGCGCTGGGCACGGCGCCTGGCTCGACGAGCTGCGCCGTGTGACAGTCCTGTTCGTCCAGCTCCCTGACCTGTCGGTCGCCGGGCCGCTGGCCGAGGTGCAGCGGGCAGTCAGTACGCTCCGGACTGTGCTCGACCGATTTGAAGGGAGTCTTCTCAGCGTGACCGTTGCCGACAAGGGGCCAACGGCACTGGTCGCGTTCGGATTACCGCCCTACGCGCTCGCCGATAGCGCGGTCCGTGGGCTGCGCGCGGCCCTGGCAGTACGGGCAGCGCTCGAAGCGCACGCGCAACGCTGTTCGATCGGGGTAGCCACCGGACGAGTTTTCAGCGGGAACATTGGCAATGCGCGGCGCCGCGCCCACACGATCGTCGGGGATGTCGTCAATCTCGCCGCACGGCTCACCGAGGTCGCGGCGGGCCAGATTCTCGTCGACGCGACGACCTACCACGCTGCGCGGCAGCATTTTACGTTCGAGCCAGCGTCCGAGATCCTCGCGAGGGGCAGAGTCGAGCCGGTGGCCGCCTATCGTCTTCTGGAGACGGTGCCGCGCGCGAGGCCGGGCCAGTCCCCGATGATTGGTCGGCAGGGAGAGCGAGCTGTTCTCCAGGAGCGACTGCAGAAGCTCCGGGAGGGGCAGGGGGGTGGCGTGGTCGTGATCGAGGGGGAGCCCGGGATTGGCAAGACGCGCCTGATCGAGGATCTGGTCGAGCAGGCAGTCGAGGCCGGGATCTTCACGCTTGTCGGCGCCGCCGATGCCATCGAGCACTCGACCCCGTACCACGCCTGGCGTGCGATTTTTCAGCGCCTCTTCGATCTCGACGCGGTTTCTGCGACGCCGGAGGAATGGCGCGCCAAGATCCTTTCGGACTTGTCCACTAGCCCATCTGGTGCTGACGAAGGAACGGGGAGATACCGTACCCCCGACCCCTTGCCACCGCTTCAGCACCTGGCGCCACTTCTCTCCGCGGTCCTACCGCTCGACTGGCCCGAGAATGATTACACCGCGTCCCTGTCGCACGAGGCACGCACGGATAATACGCGCGAGCTGCTCATTCGGATCTTGGAGCAGGCGACCGGGAGGTCACCGCTACTGCTGATTATCGAGGACGTGCACTGGCTGGACTCGGCGTCCTGGGCACTTTTGCGGCTTGCCAGCGTGCGCATGCGGCCGTCCATGATCGTCCTGACGGGCCGTCCGATGCCGGATCTGCAGCCCGTCGAGTATCGCCAGATTCTGCGCGATTCCAGGACGGTGCATCTGACGTTGGAGGCGATGCTTCCCGAGGAGATCCTCGCGGTCGTTTGCCAACGCCTGGGGGTAGGATCACTACCGAGTAGCGTCGCTGCGCTCATCCAGGCGCGCGCGGAAGGACACCCCTTCTACGCGGTGGAAATTGCGTACGCCCTCCGCGATTCAGGACAGATCGTGATCGAAGGTTCGACGTGTCAGCTCGCGCCCGGCGTCGCGGCACTGTCCACGTTCGACCTGCCCGATACCATCGAGGGCATCGTGACGAGCCGCATCGATCGCCTGTCGCCATCAGAGCAGCTGTCGTTGAAGGTCGCGAGTGTCATCGGCCGCATCTTTTCCCTTCAGACTCTCCAGGATGCTCATCCGATCGCGAGCGAGGTCGAGCGCCTGTCCGAGCATCTGACCACGATGGAGCGGCTCGATCTCGTCTTGCCAGATCAGCGCGAGGGCCCCCAGACCTATCTCTTCAAGCACGCCATCACGCAAGAGGTTGCCTACAATCTCATGCTCTTCGCCCAGCGACGGCAGATCCACCGCCGCGTGGCCACCCACTACGAGCGCGTCTACGCGGAGGAGCTGCCCCGCTACTATCCGGTGCTCGCGCATCACTGGAGCCGAGCGCTCGCGTCTCCGCGCGCCGAGCCAGATGTCGCACAGAAAACGATCGAGTTCCTGGAAAGGGCCGGCGAGCAGGCCAGTCGGACGTTCGCGGACGTGGAGGTGGTACGGTTTCTCAGCGAAGCAATCCACCTCGACGAAGAGCTGCGCGTTGGCCAGGATTCGATCGACGACTCGGCCTCGGTCCGCCACGCGCGATGGGAGCGGCAGCTTGGAGAAGCGTACTTCCGGATGGGCCGGGTCGTGGAGGCGCGCGCTCACCTGCGCCGGGCCCTGGAGCACCTGGGTCAGCCAGCCGCGACGACCTCTCAAGCGCTCCTCACGGATCTCCTGCGCCAAGCGACGCGGCAGATCCTGCATCGCGTCTTCCCCATCGCGTTTGTTGGTCGAGCCCCGCCCGATGCACGGGAGAAGCTCCTCGAGGCCGCTCGGACCTATGACCTGCTGGCGCTCATGTCCTTCATCGCGGCGGAACGCCTGGCGTCTGTCGTGGGATACCTGCGGTCGCATAATCTGGCGGAAGCCGCCGGACCGTCGCCGGAGCTCGTGAATAGCGGGGCAGCGATGGGCATTCTCGCCGGCGCTGCTGGCCTTACGGATCTGGCCGATGGCTATTTTCGGCGCGCCCTCGAAACCGCGCAGGCGATCGAGGACCGTCATTCTCTTGCCCGCGCGTGGTTCTCCCAGGGATACCACCTGGTCGGCCGGGCAGCCTGGGAGAACGGCCGGGCCGCTTTCGACCGAGCGATCGAGATCTTCGAGCAACTCGGAGATCTCCGCTGGGTCGAGCTCACCCGGCTCAATCGCACCAATCTCACTGCCTATCAGGGGCAGTTCGCCAGTTGCCGGCAAGCCTACCGCGACGTCCAGATTCTTGCGCAGCGACGCGGAGACACCCAGGCCGAGGCATGGGCGCTTGTCGGGCAGTCCAACATGTGCCTGATGCTCGGCGAAACCGACGAGGCGCTGCAGATATTGGATGAGCTGGACCGTTTTCTCGCGCACGGCTTCGCTCCGCTGTCTGATCCGGGCTCGGAGATCGACGCTCGGGGAATCCGTGCGCTTGCGCTGGTACGTCGGCGCGAGTTTCGGGCCGCACGTGAGGCGGTCGAGGCAACGCTGGCCCTGATGGACCGGTCAGCAACTCCGATCTATCACGCCCGGACCGGGTACGAGCACGCCGCGTCGGCAGCGCTCGCGCTCTGGGAGGCCTCGAAAGCCGGTTCGGGCGAGGAACGTCAGGCCCTTGCCGCGCTCGCACGCCGTGCGCTCCGGCACCTGGAGCGTTTCGCGCGCCTTTTCCGCATGGCGCGCCCAATGCTGTTGCTGCGACAGGGGAACGACGCGTGGCTGCGTGGACATCGCGCCGCCGCCACCCGCGCTTGGCATCGCTGTCTTGTCGAGGCAGAGCGACTGACGATGCCGTACGAGCGTGCACTGGCCCATTATGAGATTGGACGGCACGCTCCTCCCGACGATCCCATACGACAGCGTAGCCTGCAGGAGGCGATCGCAGGATTCGGCAGCTTGGGCGCAGCGTACGATCTGCAGAGCGCGCGCGACGCTGCGTCGACATCTTCGGGCACGGCCGCTCCCGACTCGACCTGAGGCTTGAACCTGGTGCTCCTGAGGTCATTGAGCCCGGGTTCTTCACAAGGAGCGCCGGAGACAAGCTCCGGCCCGACGAGTCTGGACCCCGCGTCGTGGGAGCGTCGGGCGGCAGCGCGTCTGCCGCCGTTCACCTCCCGGCAGGAGACCAGCACCCGCGCGACGGGATGACTAATCCAGGTTAGAGCGCGGGGTGGCACGCATGAGCAGGCAGACGTCCAATTCACTCTCCCTTTGGGAGAGGGTAAGGGTGAGCGTTGCAGATCCACGCCCTCACCCCAGCCCTCCCACGGGGAGAGGGAGGTCGTTGCCTCCTCGGCCGCTCAGCCTCTTTGCTCGGTGCTGAAGGGTCTCTGATCCCGGATGTCGGTCTCACCGACAATCTCCGCCGGAGAGCCGGTTATCGCACGCGAGACCTGCAGCCCGGACATGACCGCAGCCTCGACGCAGCCGGCGTTCAGCCCGTTGCGCGTCCAATCGCCGGCCAGGTAGAGATTATCGAAGCCGGATTGGTCGCTTGGCAGGCGGTACTGCGTGCTCCCCGGGACCATCAGCACGTACCGCTCGGTTGGATCGATGTTCGCTACCCAATACTGGGCATCGAGCCGCGCCGGGCCCTGACGACCCTCCGGGTCGACCAGCAGATTCCAGTTGATCTCGCCCGTTTCCGGCACGATGGCTTCTGGCCAGAGGTGACCAACGTGCTCGGTGAGAAACTGGATCACTCGCGTCTTGACCTTGCTCGCTTCGCGTGCCGGGTAGTCAGGATCGGTGAAGTACGGTGGCTCCTCCGGGTCGTCCTCCAGCGGACCACAGAAATAGGCGATATTTCGTGGCGAGCCTCCGCCCTCCCACGCCTCGCGGTCGATCAGATGGCTCATGTCTGCCCAGGTATCCAGGGGCTCGACAAACCCGCCCGCGATCGGCGACGTCTCCCACCCTAGCTCGGCTAGCGAGGGGGTGAGCCAGAGCTGGAAGGCCTGCGTTCGGCAGGTCTGGACCTGCTCGACCATGTTGCGCCAGGAGTCGTTCACGGCGATCAGCTCCGAGCAAATTGTCGGCAGGGCGCCCAGCGAGATCCCGAGCACGACGAGGTCGAAGTCGGTACCCCGCTCGAGCGTGACCGTCGCGACGTCTTGCCAGGGCGTCCAGTACGATTCAAGGTTGATCCCGCCCTCCTGGAGCTGCCGCCCTTCCACGATCTGGTCGTAAAGCGGCTCGCTCGGCCAGGAGGGAAGCCCTTTAACGGTCACCAGGGGATCGTAATCGCCGCGCTTGAGAGTGACCTGACGTCCGAGCGTGATGCGATCGATCGACCGGCCGTCCGGGGAGGGAGCGAGCGATCTCACGCGATGAAAGAACTCGAACTTCACGCCGCGACGCTTCAGCACCTGGTACATCGGCGCGAAGATGGTATCGCCCATTCCGGCCTGCATCTTCCACATGATCGCGCCCTTGTACCCGAGGACCATGCGCAGCGTGCCGCGCAGGCCAGTACCCGCGGCCACGGCGGGCTTCCTGGGGTTTCCGCCGCGAAAGCCGAAGACGAGATCGTAGGCCGCGCGGACCCACGCCGAGTTGATCGAGATTCGCTCCGACGCGCCGTGCTTGCGGAGCCAGTCGCGCAGATCGAGGTCGTCGATCACATCGAACCCGTTGAAGATGACGCCATCCGCGATCATACCAGTAACCACGGCGGCCGCGATGTCGATCTGGGCGAACAAATGACGGGCGAGGTCGTCATGCTCGACCTCCCGCTCGACCCGTCGCCAGAGCCACCGGATGAATCTCTCGACCAGACCGGTGATCGCGTCGTGGTGGTATCGGTGGTGATGTCGCGGATCAGGATCCAGGGAGCGGGCCAGGTGATAGGCCGCTTCCAGGAAGAGACCGGCCGCGTCGAGCGAGAGCGCACCAACGAACGATTCGACCGAGCTGACGACCTGATCCCACCAGTGGGGCGGCTCACCACCGATCTCATCTGGTAAGGACTCTCTCCGGGCCTCGTAATGGGACGAGTTGGCGAAGGCACCACGCATCCAGCCGAGGATCATCGGGATGTACTCCCAGGCCGCGGGCGTCAGGCCGCCGTCGCCGGGGAGAGAGTCGTTGGTCGGATACTCACACGGCCAGTGTTTCCAGTATCCGTCGATCTGTTCCTCGAACACCACCAGGCTGTGCGGCTTGAACGCATCCTGCCAGGTAGCAAGAGGCTCGCCCGGTTTCCGCGCCAGCTCGTCGTAGCAGCGGCGAATCATCGCAAAGGCGTTCTCGTAGAATCCCAGCCAGATGTGCAGTCCGTGCTCCTCGATTCGGTGGCCTGAACGTGCGTTACGCCCGCTGGCGCCTTTGCCGCCAAGTCGCCAGCCAAGCTGGTAGAGCGTGACCTCGTAGCGCTCCTGCCACCCGGGCTGCTCGGTGATCGCATAGGCGGCGGCCATCGCCCCGACGCCGCCGCCGAGAATTACGATCTTCTTGCGCGCGTTGCTTTCACTCATAACCCAACCCCTCGCTCATCGCGACGAGGATTTCCAGATAATCGTCCCTGGCTTGAAGGTGAAGTCGAAATCCATCCAGTATCCAAGGATGGCCCGCTGGTTCGCGCGTAGACCGAGATCGCGCGCGATCGGGTGGCTGTCGAAGTCGACTAGCGTCAGATCGTACTCGTCAGGCAGCAGCGCTGCCTGACGGAGAGAGGTCGCCTCAAGGGGAGTCTCGACGATGGCTTGGTAGCAGGCTTGATCGCTCGCTCCAGCGTCGGGGAACTGCTTGAGCGAGACGATCCATCCCTGATGGTGGATGACGTCCTCCAGCAGATCCGGGAGAAGGTTCAGATCGCGCGGCAGAAGCCAGTACCTCTGGCTGATGAGACTGGCGAAGATTCGCCGAACGTCGGCGAGCTCTTGAAGAAGACCAGTAGAACCACCGCTGGTGCCATCGCCCGCCCGGGTGACCGCGAGCAGTCGCCGCCGCCTGCCCTGAAGGTCAGAGGAGTTGAATCGCTCCACCGCGTGCGCATCGAGGGTGAGCTCCTCGGCCGTGGTGTGATCCTCCGGAATCTCGAGCCAGCCGATCTCCTTGGGCATTCCGAAGATCTCACGTCCTTCGATCATTGCCAGCGGGCTATCGACGAAGATGTAAGGAATGAACCAGGCGAGGTGATTGGCGGAGGCGACGCTTTCGTCTCGCGACACGCGCACGGTCAACACCCAGAAGGCAGCCTCGAGCTCCGGTAGCCAGCCCATCCCGCTGTACGGGGGATTGGTGGCGATGAGCTGTCGAGTCCGGCTGAAGATCAGGGCGATGAGCGTCGTCAGCGGACGATACTCGACCTGCCCACCGCTGGGCTCGGTGAGATAGCGGCGACAGAGGTTTTCGAGATTTTCTCTCTCGCCCTCGAAGACAAAGACGAATGATTGCACGCCCCTCCCGGCGAAGGGCACGAGCGAGCCGTGGACGTCCCAGCGATTGACGTACCGAGGACCTGGTGGCTCAGACAATGCAACCTCACCTTGACGAAGCCAGCAACAGGGGCAGGAAGGGCTTTCTTTGACTGCTCCCTTACCACGTCCATTCTACATGCAGCGTCAAGGGCAATGCGGAGCTGTGTCCGCTCGTTCGCCTGTCGTGAACGATTTCCTTTCGATTCGGCGGTGAACCTGATACGATATCAAGTGAATCGGTAAACTGAAGAATAATGCATTGCCGACGTGGAGGAGGATGACATGGCAGAAAGCGAGTATGCACACCCCGAGGTTCTGGTGAGCACCGCCTGGGTTGCCGAGCACCTTGATGATCCCACGATCCGTATCGTTGAATCGGATGAAGACGTGCTACTGTATGACGTCGGTCATATTCCCGGCGCCGTCAGGGTCGATTGGCACGCCGACCTGCAGGACCCAGTGGTGCGCGATTTCATCGGACCGGAGAAGTTCGCGGATCTGATGGAGCGCCTTGGCATCGCCCCGAACACGACCGTCGTGTTCTATGGTGATAAGAATAACTGGTGGGCTGCCTACGCGTACTGGTTCTTCAAGCTGAACGGGCACGGACCAGCCATGCTGATGAATGGCGGGCGGCAGAAGTGGATTTCCGAGGGGCGTCCTCTGAGCCAGGAGGTCCCGACCTACCCGCGAACCCGCTACCCGGTGCCGTCGGTACATCCGGAGATCCGGGCATTCCAGTCTGATGTTCTGGAATTTATCGGGGGGCGCAATACGTCTGGTCTGCCTGCTGGCCGTGCCCTGGTCGACGTGCGCTCACCCAAGGAGTACACGGGTGAGCTGCTCCACATGGCTGACTATCCACAGGAGGGAGCCCTCCGCGGTGGACACATTCCGGGTGCGAAGTCCATCCCCTGGGCACAGGCCGCCAATCCAGATGGCACCTTCAAGTCCGCTGACGAGCTACGCACGCTGTACGCCGAAAATGCAGTGACCCCGGATAAGGATGTCATTGTCTACTGCCGAATCGGCGAGCGATCCGCGCACACCTGGTTCGTGCTGCACGAGCTGCTCGGCTACCCCAGGGTCCGCAACTACGATGGATCGTGGACGGAATGGGGCAACTCGGTGCGGGTACCGATTGAGAAATAACCCGCGAGGAAAAAGCTTTGGATCGACAAGCTCACTTGGAGCTCATCCTGGAGCACTACCGGCAGCCTCGGTTTCGGGAGAAGCTACCTGATGCTGACGTGGCGATGCCGGGTGGGAACCCCGGGTGCGGAGACGTTGTCTCGATCTATCTGAAGGTTGCCAGGGGCGGGGAGAAGTCTGACCGTATCGACAAGGTCGGATGGGTAGGCTCCGGTTGCACGATCAGCCAGGCAGCGGCGTCGATCGTCGCCGAGATGGTGAACGAGGGTCATCCAACGCTTGACGAGGTCCTTGAGATGAGCTACGAGGATCTCGTCGATGCCCTCGGCCGAGACGTTGTCGCGACACGGCCTCGCTGTGCTACCCTTGCCCTCGGCACGCTCAAGGCGGCGATCCGCAAGTATCATCGGGACGAAGAGCGTCGCGCGGCCGGGCTGCCGGTCGAGGTGGTGCCCGAGGACGAGATGGAGAGGTTCGAGGCGTAGAGATGGGCGCCGGGGGAGTGTCTGAAGTCGAGGTCGAAACGATCCTGACGAATTAGCATACAAGCTAGGCCGACCCGGCTCAGAGAAAGAACTACGTGGACCACGTGAGCGGAGGACGTGGCAGGGTCGTGGTGAGAGGAGATGGCAGCCCGAGTCTGGCGGTCGTCATCCCTGTAATTGCAGACTGAGCTCGGAGGGGCCCCCAAAATGCGCTTGAGGCTGGATGCCTCCGGGTGGAGGATTCCCCCGTTCTCATCCCCTCTACCCTTGCGTTCCTTCCGTCGCTCACCTATCCTCGTGACATGCCCGAGCTGCCGGACGTCACCCTCTACGTCGAAGCGCTCGCCTCTCGGATCGTCGACCAGCCGATCGAGCGCATCTGCCTCGTCAGTCCCTTTTTCGTGCGCACCGCCGTTCCGCCGATCCGCTCAGCCGAGGGCAAACGTGTCCACCGGGTGTCGCGGCTCGGCAAGCGCATCGTACTGGAGCTCGATGGCGAGCTTTTCCTCGTCCTGCACCTGATGATCACTGGTCGGCTGCACTGGAAGCCAGCGGGCGCGAAGGTGCCGGGCAAGGTCGGCCTGGCCGCCTTCGACTTCCCGAACGGTACGCTCCTCATCACCGAAGCGAGCACGAAGAAGCGCGCCGCGCTTCATCTCGTCCAGGGAGCGTCGGCGCTGGCCGAGCTGGATCGGGGCGGAATCGACGTGCTGGCGGCAACGCCCGAGGCTTTCGCCGCTGTGCTGCGGAGCGAGAATCACACGCTGAAACGTGCGCTCACCGATCCAACCCTGTTCGACGGCATCGGCAACGCCTACTCGGATGAGATCCTCCATCGCGCCCGCCTCTCGCCGCTGAAGCTGACGCGTCGGCTGAGCGACGAGGAGATCGCTCGACTGAGTTCCGCCGCCGTGCATACGCTGCGCGAATGGATCGAGCGGCTGCGCGCGGAATCGAGAGGCCGGTTTCCCGAGAAAGTGACTGCCTTCCACCCGGAGATGGCGGTTCACGGCCGCTACGGGCAGCCGTGTCCTGACTGCGGCACGCCAGTGCAACGTATCGTCTACGCCGAGAACGAAGCGAACTACTGCCCGACCTGTCAGACCGGCGGGCGGCTTCTCGCGGATCGGGCCCTCTCGCGTCTGCTCCGCGCCGATTGGCCGAAAACCCTCGACGAGCTGGAGCAGCGGAGGGCAGCGGCGAGGGGCTCAACCGACGGACGGTAATGGTATTGCGGTGCCAAACGTGTTGGCGAGGCTCACCGGAGACCGAATCTCACGGCCGTGTACAGAGAACACGAGGACGCGCTGAGAGACACTCGCCCCTGCCTGGGCTCCGATTGTTCACCGGTGCCGTGGCTGCCTCACCTACGGAGAGCGCGGGCCTGTCCCGCGCGAGGAGCCTCGAGCGGAAGACAAGCCCCCACGTCAGGTGGCGATGAATCCGGGTCCACCGCCCTGAAAGACGAACCCCATGAGCTGAAAGCCACGCTACGAGCCCGGCGGACCGGCGATAGTTGTGGATCAGATAGCGATCGAGATCTCGACGCTCACCCTGGCTGGTGTCGCCGAGCGAGCGGTCGCCGCAGTCGACTCCGCGCTGGCCAGCGCGCTCGTGGGGATCTTCGTCGTCCGCGCGCTTCAGCGAGAGGGCGATCGCGGGCCGTCGGTCCGCGGGCGAACGCGCCCACCCGCGTGGCAACGAATCTCAATTCTCGAAAATCTGGGATCCCCTTCGGCGCTTTGTGGCTCGGCGTTTTAAGGGATAGCAGGCGGTAGCGTTTCTTTTCGACGAGGACAATAGCGCCGCTCTCCAGATCGGGCGAGTACTCGGCAATCACCTGCAGGAGCCGCGTCGTGATCATGTCGGGGTCTGGTCACGCAGTCGAAAGGTCACAACGCCGGGTCTTGCCTGAGAGCTGGTAGCAAGCAGCCTGCCAGAATCCAGGTCGGCGGTTAGGACCGCGCGACCCTCGGCACGTGCACGTCCCAGAATTGTCGTACCGGATGCGCGAGTACCTCTCAGGTCGCGGGCGTGGACGGCGTCACGCCCCTGCTCGCGAAGCGTCGCCGGTGTCCTGGTCGATCTACCCGTGTCCGCCAGGAACTTCACACGGTTTCTTCCGCGAGAGGTAGAAGCTCCTTGTCAGCCAGAAACGGAGCGTCAGGGAGGGCCTGCTCAACGTCCTCTGGCTCGAGGTCCGGGTACTCGCGGATGATCTCCGGGATCGTCATCCCATTCGCGATAAGATTGAGGACGAGTGCCGCGGTGATACAGACGCCCCGAATACACGCCCGACCGTCCATCACCACGGGGCTCAAGGTAGCGCGATCCAATCCCTGGCTCGTGCTCCTGGGTGCTCCTATTGCCTCGACACCCAGATGAGAAGCGCCATTGACCACGGGTGCCAGTGCCTCGCCTGGATGGTCTACCTCGACGGTCTCATACTCGCGGCTTCCGAGCGTCGGCTCGACGGCAGACGTGCGTAAACCGGGACCCGTTCGCACTCGACCCACCGAACGACTTCGAACGTGTTTCCAACGCGCGCACGGAGAACGTACCCCGGGACTGGCCTGACCAATAAGCAATCTGCCAGACCAGCGGGCGGCTTCTGACGGTAAGCCGCGGGGGTTTCTCCCGCTTGACACGCCAGGTCGGATTTGCTGTCATGGCCCCATCCGAGGACAGGGAGATGGCGAAACACGTCGTCGGCACCGTGGCCGAGATTCCGCCGGGCAGCCGCAAGATCGTCGTGCTCGAGGGGCGCTCGATCGGCGTCTTCAACGTCAAAGGCAGCTTCTACGCCCTGCGCAATGCCTGTCCCCACCAGTCCGGTCCACTCTGTCAGGGACGAATCATCGGTCTGCTCCGCGCCTCGGATCCTACCCATCTCGAGCTTTCCCGCGAAGGCGAGATCATCCGCTGCCCCTGGCACGGGTGGGAGTTCGACATCACCAACGGGCGCTCGGTCTTCAACCCGCACCGCCTGCGCGTTCGCTCCTACGAGGTCACGATCGAGCCGGACGGTGAAGACCCGAGCATCGAGACGTATCCAGTCACGGTCGAGCGTGGACGGGTCGTCGTGCACGTGTAGAGCGTAAAACGTGATGCGTAAGTAAGGGTGCCCCGCGGGCGATAGTCTTCCGGTCGGGGAGCCGACCTTCGCCGTGCACCAGTACGATTTCCGTTTTGCGTTTTACGTCTCACGATTTCCGTTTCACGTTTTCCGATTTAGGGAGGGCACAATGGCACTAGCTACCCCAGAGACGGTCAGACGCGACCGAACGACGCTGAAGCTGGTCGATTGCGACGTGCACCAGGAGTTTGGAAGCTGGGAGGATCTGCGTCCGTATCTGGGACCGGCCTGGTGGGAGCGTATCGGGCCCAAGGGGCCGCCGTTTGGGCGCCGTGCCTATGAGAACGTTCGTGGCCACATCATCTCGGAAGACATGATCAACCCGAGGACCGGCAAGGCAGCGGACGATCCGGAGTGGGTCAAGCAGGAGCTCTGCGCCAAATATGGAGTCGACGTTGGGATCCTGACGAGCAATATTCTCGGCCTGAGCGCACATCCGAACACGGCGATGGCCACGGCGGTGGCCCGAGCCTACAACGACTGGACGCTCGACGTCTGGGTCCGCCCGCACCCGGAGTTCAAGGGATCGATCGTGGTGGCACCGCAGGACACCGAGGGGGCCGTGGCGGAGATCGAGCGGCTGGGCGATGATCCCGGGATAGTCCAGGTCATGATCTTCTCCGGCGCGATCGAGCCCTATGGGCGTCCGCGCTACCACAAGATCTGGGAGGCGGCACAGCACTACGGCTTGCCGGTCGCGATGCACAGTGGTGGTGAGACGGTGGGGATCGCGCCGGCTGGCACGCTAGCGGGTCCGCTCACCTACTACGTCGAGCACCACGCGCTCCAGACGCAGAGCGCTCAGGCGCACGTCGTCAGCATGGTGATGGAGGGGGTCTTCGAGAAATACCCGCGGCTCAGATTTCTGGTCATCGAGGAAGGCATCTCCTGGGTGCCACACATCATGTGGCGTCTCGACAAGGATTACAAGGGGAATCGCTCCGAGTGCCCTTGGCTGAAAAAGCTGCCCTCGGACTACATTTTGGAGAATGTGCGTTTCAGCACCCAGCCGATCGACGAGCCGCGCAAGCCCGAGCATCTGCTCCAGATGTTCGATATGATCGAGGCGGAGCGGACGCTGCTCTACGCCTCGGATTACCCGCATTGGGACTTCGACAACCCGAAGGTGGCCTTCAAAGGCGTGCCGGCCGCTCTGCGCAAGCGTATCTTTGTCGACAATGCACTCGATCTGTATGGAGACCGTCTCCTCGCGTCCAATCGCTGACGTCACCGAACGCGAGGTCAGGCGATGATGGCGACGGCATCGAGGACGTGCTCGCCCAGGTCCGCATCACCCTCGAAACGGGCGATGCTCCGCGCCTCGGATCGACTGATCCCGCGGGTGAAGAGACGCCACGCGGTGTGCTGATCGAGCGTGACACGGCAGGCTGGCGCCACTGGCGCGCCGAGGTAGAGCCGCCAGGCGCCACCTTCAAGCGTGACGGACCAGTCGCCGCCGGCTTCACCCACGA